>NZ_FMTK01000029.1:0-63238 GCF_900100025.1 Pseudomonas sp. NFACC56-3
AGGCCTTGCTTGTTCAGCAAGCTGCCCAACTCGACCATCACCCAGTTGGCCGCCAGCTTGGCGTCGCCGCCGATGCTCACGACTTTTTCGAAGTAATCGGCCTGTTCGCGGCTGGTGGCCAGGACGTTGGCGTCGTAGCTCGACAGGCCGAACTGCGCCTGGAAGCGCTCGCGTTTCTGCGGCGGCAGTTCCGGCAGGGTGGCGCGCACGTCATTGAGGAACGAGTCCTCGATGACCACCGGCAGCAGGTCCGGGTCGGGGAAGTAACGGTAGTCGTTGGCTTCTTCCTTGCTGCGCATCGGACGGGTCTCGTCCTTGTTCGGGTCATACAGGCGGGTTTGCTGGATGACCTTGCCGCCGTCCTCGATCAGTTCGATCTGGCGCTGGATCTCGCTGTTGATCGCCTTCTCGATGAAGCGGAACGAGTTGACGTTCTTGATCTCGCAGCGGGTGCCGAACTCGACCTGGCCCTTGGGCCGGATCGACACGTTGCAGTCGCAGCGCAGCGAGCCTTCGGCCATGTTGCCGTCGCAGATGCCCAGGTAGCGCACCAGTGCGTGGATCGCCTTGACGTAGGCCACGGCTTCCTTGGCGCTGCGCATGTCCGGTTCGGAGACGATCTCCAGCAGCGGCGTGCCGGCACGGTTCAGGTCGATGCCGGTGGCGCCGTTGAATTCTTCGTGCAGGCTCTTGCCGGCGTCTTCTTCCAGGTGCGCCCGGGTGATGCCGACGCGCTTGACCGTGCCGTCTTCCAGGGCGATGTCCAGGTGGCCCTTGCCGACAATCGGCAGTTCCATCTGGCTGATCTGGTAGCCCTTGGGCAGGTCCGGGTAGAAGTAGTTCTTGCGGGCGAATACGTTGTGCTGGCCGATCTCGGCGTCGATCGCCAGGCCGAACATCACCGCCATGCGCACGGCTTCGGCGTTGAGCACCGGCAGCACGCCGGGCATGCCCAGGTCGACCAGGCTGGCCTGGGTGTTGGGCTCGGAGCCGAACGTGGTGGAGCTACCGGAAAAGATTTTCGACCGGGTGGTGAGCTGGGTATGAATCTCCAGCCCGATCACGACTTCCCATTGCATGTGTTTCTCCTCAGAAGCCTTATCGGGGGATTTTGAAACGTCGCGAGCGAAGGTAAGGTAAGGCGAAAACTGGTGAGAAAGCGGAGTTGACTTTAGTCAATGAGCATTTCGAGCCAGTTTTCAACGCAGCATTACCGAGCGCAGCAGTTTCAAAACCCCTGGGGGGTGCGGGTGTGCCAGTCAGTGTGTAACTGATACTGGTGAGCCACGTTGAGCAGGCGGCCTTCCTGGAAATACGGCGCGAGCAGTTGCACGCCCACCGGCAGGCCATCGACGAAGCCGGCCGGCATGGACAAGCCCGGCAGGCCCGCGAGGTTGGCGGTGATGGTGTAGACGTCTTCCAGATAGGCAGCGACCGGGTCGTTGTTCTTGGCGCCGAATTTCCAGGCCGGGTTTGGCGTGGTCGGGCCGAGGATGATGTCGACTTCATTAAAGGCCGTCATAAAATCGTTCTTCACCAGGCGGCGGATTTTCTGCGCCTTGAGGTAGTAGGCGTCGTAGTAGCCGGCGGACAGCGCATAGGCGCCGACCATGATCCGGCGCTGCACTTCGGCACCGAAGCCTTCGCCACGGGAGCGCTTGTACAGGTCGATCAGGTTTTCCGGGTCCTCGCAGCGATAGCCGAAGCGCACACCGTCGAAGCGCGACAGGTTGGAGGAGGCTTCCGCCGGGGCGATCACGTAGTACGCCGGAATCGCGTGCTGCATGTTCGGCAGGCTGATTTCCTTGATGACCGCGCCGAGCTTCTGCAGCTCTTTAATACTGTTCTGGATAAGATCGGCAATGCGTGGGTCGAGACCGGCGCCGAAGTACTCCTTCGGCACCCCGATGCGCAGGCCTTGCAGCGAAGCATTCAGACTGGCGGTGTAGTCCGGCACCGGCTCATCGATGCTGGTGGAGTCGTTCGGATCGAATCCAGCCATACCCTGCAACAAAATCGCACAATCTTCGGCGGTACGGGCAACTGCACCCGCCTGATCAAGGCTGGAAGCGTAAGCAATGATGCCCCAGCGCGACACGCGACCGTAGGTTGGTTTCAGGCCGGTGACGTTGGTGAACGCAGCCGGCTGGCGAATCGAGCCGCCGGTGTCGGTGGCGGTGGCGGCCGGCAACAGGCGCGCGGCCACGGCGGCGGCGGAACCGCCGGACGAGCCGCCCGGTACGTGTTCCAGGTTCCACGGGTTTTTCACCGCGCCGTACCAACTCGAATCACTGGCCGAACCCATGGCGAATTCGTCCATGTTGGTCTTGCCCAGGGTCACGGCCCCGGCGGCGGCCAGCTTGGACACCACGGTGGCATCGTAGGGCGCCTTGAAGTTGTCGAGCATCTTCGAGCCGCAGCTGGTGCGGATGCCCTGGGTGCAGAACAAGTCCTTGTGGGCAATCGGCGCACCGAGCAGGGCGCCGGTTTCACCGTTGGCGCGGCGGGCGTCGGCGGCTTTCGCCTGTTTGAGGGCCAGCTCTTCGGTGAGGCTGATGAAACTGTTGATCTGCGGGTCGAGCTGGGTAATGCGCGCCAGCAGGACCTGGGTCAGCTCTTCGGAAGAAAACTTTTTGTCGGCGAGTCCGCGGGCGATCTCGGCCAGAGTCATGTAATGCATGAAAGGCTCTTTCCCTTTAGTCGATGACTTTCGGAACCAGGTACAGGCCGTTTTCGACCGCTGGTGCGATGGACTGATAAGCATCGCGGTTATTGCTTTCGGTCACGACGTCAGCGCGCAGGCGCTGACTGGCCTCCAGAGGGTGGGCCAGCGGTTCGATGCCGTCGGTATCGACCGCCTGCATCTCGTCGACCAACCCTAGAATGCTGTTCAGGGCAGAAGTAATGTGTGGAAGATCGGCTTCATTGAGGCCCAGACAGGCCAGATGAGCGATTTTTTCCACGTCGGAGCGTTCAAGCGCCATGGGATTCTCCAGTGGAAAACAAAACGGACGCAGTCTGTCCGTGTGTTAGATTGTCGGAACACTACCGCATTTCTACGGCTTTACGGCCGCGATTGTGGGGTTTGGTGCACAGAAAAGCGGCCAATTTAACATATTGGTGCCTTGCCCAAAATCCCTGTCGTTGTTAGAGTTTGCCGCACTTTTTTACCCACGCGTTGCCTAGGGTCCCTTTCCCATGTTCAAGAAACTGCGTGGCATGTTTTCCAGCGATCTTTCCATCGACCTGGGCACTGCCAACACCCTTATTTACGTGCGCGAGCGCGGTATCGTCCTGAATGAACCCTCGGTCGTGGCCATCCGCACCCACGGTAACCAGAAGAGTGTCGTGGCTGTCGGTACGGAAGCCAAGCGCATGCTGGGCCGTACACCGGGCAACATCGCGGCCATTCGCCCAATGAAAGACGGCGTGATCGCCGACTTCAGCGTCTGCGAAAAGATGCTGCAGTACTTCATCAACAAGGTTCACGAAAACAGCTTCTTGCAGCCCAGCCCTCGTGTGCTGATCTGCGTTCCGTGCAAGTCCACCCAGGTGGAGCGTCGCGCTATCCGCGAATCGGCCCTCGGTGCCGGTGCCCGTGAAGTGTTCCTGATCGAAGAGCCCATGGCCGCTGCCATCGGTGCCGGCCTGCCGGTGGAAGAAGCCCGCGGCTCGATGGTCGTCGACATCGGTGGCGGTACCACCGAAATCGCGCTGATCTCCCTCAACGGTGTGGTCTACGCCGAATCCGTACGTGTGGGCGGCGACCGTTTCGACGAAGCGATCATCACGTATGTGCGTCGCAACTACGGCAGCCTGATCGGCGAATCCACCGCCGAGCGTATCAAGCAGGAAATCGGCACGGCCTACCCGGGCGGTGAAGTGCGTGAAGTCGACGTACGCGGTCGCAACCTGGCCGAAGGCGTTCCACGGGCCTTCACCCTCAATTCCAACGAAGTGCTCGAGGCGCTGCAAGAGTCGCTGGCGACCATCGTCCAGGCCGTCAAGAGCGCCCTGGAGCAGTCGCCGCCGGAGCTGGCGTCGGACATCGCCGAGCGCGGCCTGGTGCTGACCGGTGGTGGCGCGCTGTTGCGTGACCTCGACAAGCTGTTGGCCCAGGAAACCGGCCTGCCGGTGATCGTTGCCGAAGACCCGTTGACCTGTGTTGCCCGCGGCGGTGGCCGTGCATTGGAAATGATGGACAAGCACACCATGGACCTGCTCTCCAGCGAATAAGCCTGGCGCAGTGGTCTATGTTGTTCGCTCTCGGGCAGCACTTTGCAGTGCTGCCCGTTGGCGTTTATCTTCTGTCATTCGTATCCAGGCCGGTTTGATGCCGTATGAATAAAGAAAACATTTGCCTGGGAGGAGCGGCCTATTAAACCGCTTTTCGCCAAAGGCCCCTCATTGGGCGTGCGCCTGCTGGTGCTGACCGTGCTATCGGTCGCGCTGATGGTGGTCGATGCCCGCTTCACGCTGCTCAAGCCTGTACGCAGCCAGATGTCGCTGGTGTTGATGGAATCCTATTGGATCACCGACCTGCCGCAGCGCTTGTGGCAAGGTGTCGCCAGCCAATTTGGCAGCCGGACCGAACTGGTCGCCGAAAACGAAAAACTCAAGACCGAAAACCTGCTGTTGCAGGGGCGCATGCAGAAGCTGGCGGCCCTCACCGAGCAGAACGTGCGGCTGCGCGAGTTGCTCAACTCCTCGGCACTGGTCAACGAGAAGGTCGAAGTGGCCGAGTTGATCGGCATGGACCCCAACCCCTTCACCCACCGCATCCTGATCAACAAGGGCGAGCGCGACGGTGTGGTCCTCGGCCAACCGGTGCTCGATGCCCGGGGCCTGATGGGCCAGGTGGTGGAGTTGATGCCTTATACATCTCGCGTGCTGTTGCTGACCGATACCACCCACAGCATTCCGGTGCAGGTCAACCGCAACGGCCTGCGGGCGATTGCCAGTGGCACCGGCAACCCGGAGCGCCTGGAACTGCGGCACGTGGCCGATACCGCCGACATCAAGGAAGGCGACCTGCTGGTCAGCTCCGGCCTCGGCCAGCGTTTCCCGGCCGGGTATCCGGTGGCGACGGTCAAGGAAGTCATCCATGACTCCGGCCAGCCGTTCGCCATTGTGCGCGCGGTGCCGACGGCCGCGTTGAACCGCAGTCGTTACCTGCTGCTGGTGTTCAGCGACACCCGGACACCCGAGGAGCGTGCCAACGAAGCCGCGGCGGCCCAGGAAGCCCAGGACCGGCAAGGCGGCGAGTCGGCTGCCCCGGCGGCAGTTCCTGCAATCGTGCCCAAGCCGCAGGTGGCTGCACCGGCTCCGGCAACTCCGGCAACAACGCCAGCGGCCGCACCGGCTACCCCGGCCGCGCCTGCTGCGAAGCCACCCAGGTCGGCCACTCACGCGCCGGCGTCTCAGCCAGCCCGGCCCGCCGCCAAACCGCCAGCCTCCACGCCGGCCACCAGGGGAGCACGAGAAGAATGAGCAGTACCCAATCCGGTAACGGCTGGATAGTCTGGTTGACCTTCGCCATTGGCCTGTTGCTCAGCGTTTCGCCGTTGCCGCAATTCATGGAAATCCTGCGCCCCCTGTGGTTGGCCCTGTTGCTGGCTTTCTGGGCGCTGGCCTTGCCCCACAAGGTCGGCATGGTCACCGCCTGGTGCCTGGGCCTGGCCGAGGATGTGCTTTACGGCACGCTGCTGGGGCAGAACGCGTTGATCCTGACGCTGATCACCTTCCTGGTGCTGTCGCTGCAACAACGCCTGCGGATGTTCCCCATGTGGCAACAGTGCCTGGTGATTCTGGTGATCTTCGGCCTGGCGCAACTGGTGCAGCTGTGGCTCAGCGCGCTGACCGGCAATCGCCAGCCAACCCTGGCGCTGGTCTTGCCAGCCCTGGTCAGTGCCTTGCTCTGGCCATGGGTCAGCTTCGGTTTGCGTGGCCTGCGCCTGCGTTTCAAAATCAACTGATTCGGTCAGGCATTGGCCTTGATAGGGAGATGTCTTGATGAAACCGCTTTACCTCGCCTCAGGCTCGCCGCGTCGGCGTGAGCTGCTCGCGCAGATCGGCGTGCCCTTTACCGCCATCGGCGCGGATATCGATGAAACGCCCCTGGATCACGAATCCCCCTCGGCCTATGTCGAGCGCCTGGCGCGCGGCAAGGCCGAGGCTGGGCGACGAACCTTGGACGCCGATGTGGATGGCTGCGTGCTCGGCGCGGACACCGCCGTGGTGCTGGAGGGGCGGATTCTCGGCAAGCCAGTGGACCAGGCCGACGCCTTGTCCATGCTGCTGAGCCTGTCCGGTCGCGACCATGAAGTGCTGACCGCCATTGCCGTGCTGGACGGCTCGCGCTGCGAATCACGGGTGGTGCGCAGTCGGGTACGTTTTCGCTCCATCACCGAACAGGAAGCGATGGCCTATTGGGCCAGCGGCGAACCCCGGGACAAGGCCGGCAGCTATGGTATCCAAGGGCTGGGCGCGGTGTTCGTCGCCGGACTCGAAGGCAGCTATTCGGCCGTGGTCGGCCTGCCCCTGTGCGAAACCGCAGAACTGCTGGGCCATTTCGGCATACCCTGTTGGCAAACCTTGAGCGCGCGCTGAGCGCCGTCTGACTTGATGCGGCCATTATCGTGAACATGCCTGAACGAGACCCTGCCATGAGTGAAGAGATCCTGATCAACATCACGCCGATGGAATCGCGCGTGGCGGTGGTTGAAAACGGTGTGTTGCAAGAGGTCCACGTCGAGCGCACGCAAAAGCGTGGCATCGTTGGCAATATCTACAAGGGCAAGGTGGTGCGCGTGCTGCCGGGCATGCAGGCGGCCTTCGTCGACATCGGCCTGGACCGCGCGGCGTTCATCCATGCGTCGGAAATTTCCATGCGCGAAGGGCCAGCCGTGGAGAGCATCAGCGCGCTGGTGCATGAAGGCCAGAGCCTGGTGGTGCAGGTCACCAAGGACCCCATCGGTTCCAAGGGCGCCCGCCTGACCACGCAACTGTCGATTCCGTCGCGCTACCTGGTGTACATGCCGCGCACCGCCCACGTTGGCATTTCCCTGAAGATCGAAGACGAAGCCGAGCGCGAGCGCCTCAAGCAGGTGGTCAGCGACTGCGTGGAAAAAGAAGGCATCAAGGAAGCCGGTGGGTTCATCCTGCGCACCGCCGCCGAAGGGGCCGGGGCCGATGAGATCCTCATGGACATCCGCTACCTGCGAAGGCTTTGGGACCAGATCGCCGCGCAAATCAAGACCATCGCCACCCCCAGCGTGATCTACGAAGACCTGGGCCTGGCACTGCGGACCTTGCGCGACCTGGTCAGCCCCAAGATCGAGAAAATCCGCATCGACTCCCGGGAAACCTTCCAGAAAACCACGCAGTTCGTCGCCGAGCTGATGCCGGAAATTGCCGATCGCCTGGAGCATTACCCTGGCGAGCGGCCGATTTTCGACCTGTACGGGGTCGAGGACGAAATCCAGAAAGCCCTGGAGCGCAAGGTGCCGCTCAAGTCCGGCGGTTACCTGGTGGTCGATCCGGCCGAAGCCATGAGCACCATCGACGTCAACACCGGGGCGTTCGTCGGCCATCGCAACCTGGAAGAAACCATCTTCAAGACCAACCTGGAAGCCGCCACCGCGATTGCCCGCCAACTGCGCCTGCGCAACCTGGGCGGGATCATCATCATCGACTTCATCGACATGGAAGATGAAGAGCACCAGCGCCAGGTGCTGCGGACCCTGGAAAAACAACTCGAACGCGATCACGCCAAGACCAACATCATCGGCATCACCGAACTGGGCTTGGTGCAGATGACCCGCAAGCGCACCCGCGAAAGCCTCGAGCAGGTGCTGTGCGAACCGTGCAGCAGTTGCCAGGGGCGGGGCAAGCTCAAGACCCCGGAAACCGTGTGTTACGAAATCTTCCGGGAGATCCTCCGGGAGGCGCGCGCCTACCAGGCGACCGGCTATAGAGTGTTGGCCAACCAGAAAGTGGTGGATCGCCTGCTCGACGAGGAGTCAGGCAATGTCGCGGAGTTGGAAGCGTTTATCGGACGCACGATTCGTTTCCAGGTCGAAACCATGTATTCCCAGGAACAATACGACGTGGTGTTGCTCTGAAGAGCTTGAGAAGCGGCGGGCCCGCGGATTCGATTGTCTTTGCCAGGGGAGCCCACTGACATGGAGCGTCTGACACGCTTGATCGCGACGCTGACCCGTTGGGGGCTGGGGCTTTGCGCCTTGTTGCTGGTGTTGCTGGCGTTGTACGTCAGCCTCGGGCGCGAGCTGGTTCCGCTGGTGGCCGAATACCGGGCCGAGGTCGAGACCCGCGCGGGTGCCGCGTTGGGCATGCCTGTGCACATCGGTAGCCTGGACGGCAGTTGGAACGCTTTGGCGCCGATCCTGGCGGCGCGCGACGTGGTGGTCGGCGAGGGTCCCAACGCCTTGCACCTGGACGAGGTGCGGGCCGTGCCTGACCTGTGGGACAGCCTGCTGGCGCGTCAGGTGCGTATCGCCCACCTGGAAGTCAGTGGCCTGAAGATCAGCCTCAAGGAGGGCGCCGACGGCAAATGGGCTTTGGAAGGCCTGCCGGTGAAGGACGAGCAGCCCTTCGATCCGCAGCAACTGCTCGAACGCATGCAAGTGGTCTCCAAGCTCTCGGTGCTCGATAGCCAGGTGACCTTGCAGCCCGTCGAGCAACCGCCGCTGACCCTGACCTACGTTGGCTTGAGCCTGCACACCGGCGCCACCCGCCAGCGCCTGGACGCACGCCTGACCCTGCCTGACGGGCAGCCGGTGGCGATCAACCTGCGCACTCGCCTGCGCGCCAGCGACTGGAAGAACGGCCAGGCCGACGCCTATTTGAGCCTGCCGCAAAGCGACTGGTCCAAATGGCTGCCCAAACGCCTGACCCAGCAATGGAATTTCTCCCGGATCCAGGCCGGCGGTGAGTTCTGGCTCAGTTGGGGCGAGGGCACGGTGCAAAGCGCAGCCATGCGCCTGAACGCGCCGCAGCTCCAGGGCGCTTACGGCCAACGCAAGCCGGTACAGATCCACAACCTGGCCCTCAACGCTTATTTCCAGCGTGGTAGCCAAGGGTTCACCGCGACCTTCGATTCCCTGGCGATGAACCTGGGCGAGACCCGCTGGGAATCGCACCTGCAACTGCAACAAACCGCCGCCACCGAGCAGGCCGAGGAGCGTTGGCACCTGCAGGCCGACCGCCTCGACCTGACCCCGCTCACACCTTTGCTCAATGCCCTGGCACCGTTGCCCGAAGGCCTGGCCACGACGATTGACCGGCTCAAAGTGACCGGTGGCCTGCGCAACGTGCTGCTGGACTACCGGCCGCAGAACACCGGTGACCAGAAAGTCAGCTTCGCCACCAACCTGGATACCGTGGGCTTTGATGCCTATCGCGGCGCTCCGGCGGCGCGCAACGTCTCCGGGAGCCTGAGCGGCGACCTGGGCGGCGGCGAGCTGCGCATGGACAGCAAGGATTTTTCCCTGCACCTGGACCCGATCTTCGCCAAGCCCTGGCAGTACCTGCAGGCCAATGCCCGGCTGACCTGGAAGCTTGACAAGCAAGGCTTCACCCTGATCGCGCCGTACCTGAAGGTGCTGGGCGAGGAGGGCCGGATTGCCGGCGACTTCCTGATTCGCCTGCATTTCGACCACAGCCAGGAAGACTACATGGACCTGCGGGTCGGCCTGGTGGACGGTGACGGGCGCTACACCGCCAAGTACCTGCCGGCGGTCCTCAGTCCGGCGCTGGATGAGTGGCTGCGCACGGCCATCGTCAAGGGCGCGGTGGATGAGGGCTTTTTCCAGTATCAAGGCTCGCTCAATCACGGTGCCGTGGACGCGGCGCGCAGCATCAGCCTGTTTTTCAAGGTGCATGACGCCGAACTGGCGTTCCAGCCGGGCTGGCCTTCGGTCAGCAAGGTCAGCGGCGATGTCTTCGTCGAAGACAGCGGCGTGCGCATCTATGCCAGCCAGGGGCAGTTGCTCGATACCCAGGTCAAGGATGTTTCGGTGAACATTCCCCATGTACCGACCGGCCAGAGCTCTCATCTGCTGCTGGACGGCGGGTTCGCCGGTGGGCTGGGCGACGGTTTGAAAATCCTCCAGAGCGCACCGATCGGGACCGCCGAGACGTTCGCCGGCTGGGAAGGCGAGGGCGACCTGAAAGGCAGCGTGAAGCTGGATATCCCGCTGGTCAAAGGCGAGCAACCGAAGATCCTGGTGGACTTCGCCACGGACCAGGCTCGTCTCAAGCTCAGCGAGCCGGCGCTGGAACTGACCCAGCTCAAGGGCGATTTCCGCTTCGACAGCGACAAGGGCCTGAGCGGCAAGGGCATCAGCGCCCGGGCATTCGACCGGCCCGTGACCGCGCAGATTTTCGCCGAGGGCCGTGCCGGTGCGCTCAACACGCGGGTCGCCGCGTCCGGGCAGGTGGAGATCAATAAGCTCACCAGTTGGCTGAACGTCACCCAACCGTTGCCGGTATCGGGCGTCGTGCCCTACCAGTTGCAAGTGATCCTCGACGGTGCCGACAGCCAGCTGTCGGTCAGCTCCAGCCTCAAGGGCGTGGCCGTAGACCTGCCGGCCCCCTTCGGCATGGCCGCCGATGTAGGGCGCGACACGGTGTTTCGCATGACCCTGCAGGGGCCGGAACGGCGTTACTGGGTCGATTATGGTGACCTGGCCAGCTTCACTTACGCTGCGCCAAGCGGGAAATTCGCCGACGGTCGCGGCGAGTTGTTGCTGGGCGTCGGCGATGCGGTGCTGCCTGGGGCCAAGGGGCTGCGACTGCGGGGCACATTGTCGGAACTGGACGTCAGTCCCTGGCAGGACCTGGTGAACAGGTACGCCGGCCAGGATCCGGGCGGCAGTGCCAAGCAATTGCTCAGCAGCGCCGATCTGACCGTCGGCAAGCTCACGGCCATGGGCACCACCCTGGACCAGGCGTCGGTGCAACTGGATCGCAAGCCGGACGCCTGGGCCTTGCGGCTCGACAGCCAGCAGGCCAAGGGCAATGTCAACCTGCCGGACGCCAAGGCCGCACCGATTGGCATCAAGCTCGACTACGTTCGCCTGCCGGCCCCAGACCCGACGGTCCAGGCAGATGAAAACGCCCCGGACCCGTTGGCGTCAGTCGATCCCGGCAAGATCCCGGCGATGGATATCGCCATCGACCAGTTGTTCCAGGGCCCTGACCTGATTGGCGCATGGTCGTTGAAAGTGCGCCCGACTGCCAAGGGCATTGCGCTGAATAACCTGGACATGGGCCTCAAGGGCATGGTGTTGAATGGCAGTGGCGGCTGGGAAGGTACGCCTGGCGCCACCAACAGTTGGTACAAGGGACGGATCGGCGGCAAGAACCTGGCCGATGTGCTCAAGGGCTGGGGGTTCGCACCGAGCGTGACCAGCCAGGCCTTCCGCCTGGATGTCGATGGTCGCTGGCCCGGTTCGCCGGCGTGGGTCGCCACCAAACGCTTCTCCGGCAGCCTCGACGCGTCGTTGACCAAGGGTCAGTTCGTCGAAGTCGAAGGCAGCGCCCAGGCGTTGCGGGTATTCGGCCTGCTGAACTTCAACTCCATCGGCCGACGCTTGCGCCTGGACTTCTCCGACCTGTTCGGCAAGGGCTTGAGTTATGACCGGGTCAAGGGGCTGCTGGTGGCGAGCGATGGGGTGTACGTGACCCGCGAACCCATTATCCTGACCGGACCGTCGAGCAACCTGGAACTCAACGGTACGCTGGACATGGTGGCCGACCGCGTCGACGCCAAGCTGCTGGTGACATTGCCGGTGACCAACAACCTGCCGATCGCCGCGCTGATTGTCGGTGCACCGGCGGTGGGCGGGGCGCTGTTTCTGATCGACAAACTGATCGGCGACCGCGTGGCGCGTTTTGCCAGCGTAAGATACGACGTCAAGGGGCCGTGGAAAGAGCCGAAGATCACCTTCGACAAGCCGTTTTGACAGACGATGGGATAACCCCTGTGGGAGCGAGCTTGCTCGCGATAGCCGTGTATCAGTCATATTTCCTTTGCTGATCCTGCGCTATCGCGAGCAAGCTCGCTCCCACAGGGGAATGATGCAAGAAATGAGGGAGGCACCATGCCAGTCGCCGTGATTCAAATGGTCAGCCAAAGCGACGTGCTCGCCAACCTGGCCCGTGCCCGGGTGCTGCTGGAGCAGGCTGCCGCCGGCGGCGCGAGGCTGGCGGTGCTGCCGGAGAATTTCGCGGCGATGGGGCGACGGGACATTGCCGATATCGGCCGTGCCGAAGCCTTTGGTCAGGGACCGATCCTGCCGTGGTTGAAACAGGTCGCCCGTGACCTCAAGTTATGGATTGTGGCCGGCACGCTGCCGTTGCCGCCGGTGGACCAGCCCGAGGCCAGGTCCCATGCCTGTTCGTTGCTGGTCGACGACCAGGGCCAGATCGTGGCGCGCTACGACAAGCTGCATCTGTTCGATGTGGATGTGGCGGACAATCGCGGGCGCTATCGCGAGTCGGATGACTATGCTTATGGCGCCAACGTGGTGGTTGCCGATACCCCCGTCGGCCGGGTGGGCCTGACGGTGTGTTATGACTTGCGGTTCCCGGAGCTCTACAGCGAGCTGCGGGCGGCCGGGGCCGAGTTGATCACGGCACCGTCGGCGTTTACCGCGGTGACCGGCGCAGCCCATTGGGACGTGCTGATCCGCGCCCGGGCCATCGAGACCCAGTGCTACGTGCTGGCGGCCGCCCAGGGTGGCGTGCATCCGGGGCCTCGGGAAACCTTTGGCCATGCCGCGATTGTCGACCCGTGGGGCCGCGTGCTGGCACAACAGGATCAAGGCGAGGCCGTGCTGGTGGCCGAGCGCGACAACAGCGAACAAGCGTCCATCCGGACGCGTATGCCGGTGGCCAGCCATCGGCGCTTTTTCTCGCAGGGCGCTCGACAGCGGCCTGTCCAAGACGACGAATCCAAGGCGTAAAACATATGAGCGGGTTGTTATCCTCAGTCAGTGAACACCTTTTAGCCCCTGGCGGCGTGACGCTTGAAAGCCTGCAAGGCGTGTTGGGCGACCTGGCCGGCCCGGGCATCGATGCCGCCGACCTGTATTTCCAAGGCCAGATTTCCGAGTCATGGTCGCTGGAGGACGGCATCGTCAAGGAAGGCAGTTTCAACCTCGACCAGGGTGTGGGCGTGCGCGCCCAATCCGGGGAAAAGACCGGTTTCGCCTACAGCAACGCCATCACCCTCGAAGCTCTGGGGGCCGCGGCCCGTGCGGCCCGCTCGATCTCCCGCGCCGGACAGAATGGCACGGTCCAGGCGTTCAGCAGCCAGGACGTGACGCAACTCTATGCCCCGGACAACCCACTGGAAGTCATGAGTCGCGCCGAGAAAGTCGAATTGCTCAAGCGCATCGACGTCGCCACCCGCGCCCTCGACCCGCGCATCCAGCAGGTGTCGGTCAGCATGGCCGGGGTCTGGGAGCGGATCCTGGTGGCTTCCACCGATGGTGGCCTGGCGGCGGACGTACGACCGCTGGTGCGCTTCAACGTCAGTGTGATCGTCGAACAGAACGGTCGCCGTGAGCGCGGCGGCCATGGTGGCGGCGGGCGCACCGATTACCGTTATTTCCTCAGTGAAGACCGCGCCATGGGCTACGCCCGTGAGGCGCTGCGCCAGGCCCTGGTCAACCTGGAAGCCATCCCGGCTCCGGCTGGCACATTGCCGGTGGTGCTCGGCTCCGGCTGGTCCGGTGTGCTGCTGCACGAAGCGGTGGGCCACGGCCTGGAAGGCGATTTCAACCGCAAGGGCAGTTCGGCCTACAGCGGGCGCATGGGGGAAATGGTCGCTTCAAAACTCTGCACCATTGTCGATGACGGCACCCTGGCCGGACGTCGTGGCTCCCTCAGCGTCGACGATGAAGGCACGCCAACCGAATGCACCACGTTGATCGAAAACGGGGTGCTCAAGGGTTACATGCAGGACAAGCTCAACGCCCGGTTGATGGGCGTGGCCCGCACGGGCAACGGCCGTCGTGAGTCCTATGCGCACCTGCCGATGCCACGCATGACCAACACCTACATGCTGGGTGGCCAAAGCGACCCGGCGGAAATCATCGCCTCGGTGAAAAAAGGCATCTATTGCGCCAACCTCGGCGGCGGCCAAGTGGACATCACCAGCGGCAAGTTCGTGTTCTCCACCAGCGAGGCCTACCTGATCGAAGACGGCAAGATCACCGCACCGGTCAAGGGTGCGACCCTGATCGGCAACGGGCCGGAGGCGATGAGCAAGGTGTCGATGGTCGGTAACGACCTGGCGCTGGACAGCGGGGTGGGCACATGCGGCAAGGACGGCCAATCGGTGCCGGTTGGCGTGGGTCAGCCGACCCTGAAGATCGATGCGATTACCGTGGGTGGCACGGGCGCATGACGGGAGCGTCGGGTGGAGTGCAAGGCCTCCACCCGTGGGCGTTACTCAGCGCAAGCCGCGTTGAGTCTCGTCCAGCTCACGGATGTACTTGAAGATTTTACGGCTCGAGGCCGGTGGCTTGTTCTGCGCCAGTTCGTGCTGGGCCTGACGGATCAGGGAGCGCAATTGCTGGCGATCGGCCTCCGGGTAGTCGATGACGAATTTTTCCAGCACGCCGTCGTCGCCTGCGATCAGGCGATCGCGCCAGCGCTCCAGGTTGTGGAAGCGTTCGTTGTACTGCCGGGTGGAGGCATCGAGTTGATCGAGCAGCACCAGGATGGCGTCAGTGTCCTGATCGCGCATCAGTTTGCCGATGAATTGCAGGTGCCGTTTACGCGCGATATGCGCGGTGTGCTTGGGCGCATCGGCCAGGGCCCGACGCAAGGCGTCGGTCAAAGGCAATTTGGCCAGCAAGTCAGGCTTGAGTGTTGTCAGGCGCTCGCCGAGGTCAACCAGAGCATGCAGCTCGCGTTTGACCTGGGATTTGCTTTTTTCACCCTCGTAGAGGGAGTCGTCGTAAGAATCAACCATGGTGGCAGTCCGCAAAGAAACGCCGCCATGATAACCAGTCGGGGGCCGCTTGTCCGGCCCGGTCGCTCGATGGCCATCACCGAAAACAGAATTTGAGTGGAGAACACCATGAGTGCAGTTCAAAGCGTCGGCCCGCAAGCATTGCCGGCACTGCAGGAACAAGTCGAGCAGATCCTCGCCGAGGCCAAGCGACAAGGCGCCAGTGCGTGCGAGGTGGCGGTGTCCCTGGAGCAGGGCCTGTCGACGTCGGTACGCCAGCGCGAGGTGGAAACCGTCGAATTCAATCGAGACCAGGGCTTTGGCATCACCTTGTACGTGGGCCAGCGCAAAGGCTCGGCCAGCACGTCGGCCAGCGGCCCGGATGCAATTCGCGAAACCGTCGCCGCGGCACTGGCGATTGCCCAGCACACCTCCGAAGACGAAGCCTCGGGCCTGGCCGATGCCGCGCTGATGTGCAAGGAACTGCGGGACTTCGACCTGTTTCACGCCTGGGACATCACCCCTGAACAGGCCATCGAGCAGGCGCTGCGTTGCGAAGCGGCGGCGTTCGATGCCGACTCGCGGATCAAGAATGCCGACGGTACGACGCTCAATACCCACCAGGGCTGCCGCGTCTACGGCAACAGCCACGGTTTCATCGGCGGTTATGCATCGACCCGCCACAGCCTCAGCTGCGTCATGATCGCCGAAGCCAACGGCCAGATGCAGCGTGATTACTGGTACGACGTCAACCGCCAGGGCACCTTGCTGGCGGACCCGGTGAGCATCGGCCAGAAAGCCGCGCAACGGGCGGCCAGCCGCCTGGGTGCACGGCCGGTGCCGACGTGCGAAGTGCCAGTGCTGTTTTCTGCCGAGCTGGCCGGTGGCCTGTTCGGCAGCTTCCTGTCGGCGGTGTCCGGCGGCAACCTGTACCGCAAGTCGTCGTTCCTCGAAGGCGCGCTGGGCCAGAAACTGTTCCCGGAATGGATGACCATCGACGAGCGTCCGCACCTGATGCAGGCCATGGGCAGCTCCGCGTTCGACGGCGATGGCCTGGCCACCTACGCCAAGCCATTCGTGGAAAAGGGCGAGCTGGTGTCCTACATCCTCGGCACCTATTCGGGACGCAAACTGGGCATGCCGAGCACCGCCAATGCCGGTGGCGTGCATAACCTGTTCGTGACCCATGGCGAAGAAGACCAGGCCGCTTTGCTGCGGCGGATGGGCCGGGGTCTGCTGGTGACGGAACTGATGGGCCATGGCCTGAACATGGTCACCGGCGATTATTCCCGTGGCGCGGCGGGTTTCTGGGTCGAGAACGGCGAGATCCAGTTCCCGGTCCAGGAAGTCACCATCGCCGGGAACATGCGCGACATGTTCAAGCAGATCGTGGCCGTGGGCAATGACCTGGAACTGCGCAGCAACATCCGCACCGGCTCGGTACTGATCGAGCGGATGACGGTGGCGGGTAGCTGATCTTCAATCGCAGAAAAAAGGCGCGTCATCCAAGTGGATGACGCGCCTTTTTTATGTTCGCAGACCTCTGTGGCGAGGGAGCTTGCTCCCGCTCGGCTGCGCAGCAGCCGCAAAAATCTCAACAGCAGCGAAAGCATGAAGGCCCTGATAGACAGGGTCTGCTTCGCAGACCAGCGGGAGCAAGCTCCCTCGCCACGATGAATTTTGTACCGACTTACAGTTGTGTTGCTTCTTATTATCATCTAATAATGAATCTCATTCGCCGAGTGTGAGCCCCGGTCATGAGTTCTGCCCTGCACGAACAACCCTACCTTGAAAGCTGGCGTTGGATGAGCCGCCAGATCCGTTGCGCGATGAACCCGGACGAGCCGCGGCTGATTGAGCACTACCTGGCCGAGGGCCGCTACCTGGCCTGTTGCACCGCCACCTCGCCGTGGATGATCTCCGAAACCGCCTTCCGCCTGCTGCTCGACACCGCTTCGGATGTCGCGCTGCCCTGGCATTGGCGCAGCCTCTGCCTCGACCAGGCCTGGCGCCCCCTGCGTGACCTCGAACGCCAATCACTGTGCCGCTGCCGCCTCAAGCGCTGGCAGAGCCATGCCTGGGCGCTGGCGACCTGCGCCCTGGCGCCCTCGATTCCCCTTATTGAACTGGTGCAAGGATCTCCCGATGAGTAATACCCGTATCGAACGCGACAGCATGGGCGAGCTGCACGTCCCGGTGGATGCCCTCTATGGCGCCCAGACCCAGCGTGCCGTGGATAATTTCCCGGTCAGCGGCCAGCGGATGCCAGCGCCATTCATCCGCGCCCTGATCCTGGCCAAGGCCGCGGCCGCCCGGGCCAACGTGGAGCTGGAGCAGATCAGCGCGGCCCAGGGCAAGGCCATCGTCGATGCCGCCCTGGGGCTGCTCGAAGGCCGTTTCATGGATCATTTTCCGGTGGATATCTTCCAGACCGGCTCCGGCACCAGCTCCAACATGAACGCCAACGAAGTGATCGCCACCCTCGCCAGCGGCCTGCTGGGAGAGACGATCAACCCGAACGACCATGTCAACTGCGGCCAGAGCAGCAACGACATCATCCCCACCAGCATACATGTCAGTGCCGCGCTTGCCTTGCATGAGCAACTGCTGCCGGCGTTGTTGCACCTGGTGCAGGTGATCGAGCGCAAGGCCGAAGAAGTCCACCCGTTCATCAAGACGGGTCGCACCCACCTGATGGACGCCATGCCGGTGCGCCTGAGCCAGGTGCTCGACGGTTGGGCGCAACAGCTCAAGGCCAATATCGGCCACTTGCAGGACCTGCTGCCGAGCCTGCAATCCCTGGCCCAGGGCGGCACGGCGGTCGGCACAGGGGTCAATGCCCATCCGCGCTTCGCCGAGCTGTTCAGCCAACAACTGACGCAATTGACCCACGTGCAATTCACCCCGGGCAAGAACCTGTTCGCGCTGATCGGCTCCCAGGACACCGCCGTGGCGGTTTCCGGACAGCTCAAGACGACGGCCGTGTCGCTGATGAAAATCGCCAACGACCTGCGCTGGATGAACTCCGGGCCGCTGGCGGGCCTGGGCGAGATCGAACTCGAAGGCCTGCAACCGGGCTCCTCGATCATGCCCGGCAAGGTCAACCCGGTCATTCCCGAAGCCACCGCGATGGTCGCGGCCCAGGTGATCGGTAACGACACGGTGATCACCCTTGCCGGTCAATCGGGCAACTTCGAATTGAACGTGATGTTGCCGATCATCGCCCAGAACCTGCTGAGCAGCATCGCCCTGATGTCCAGCGCCAGCCGCTTGCTCGCGGACAAGGCCATCGCCACGTTCAAGGTCAACGAAGCCAGGCTCAAGGAAGCGTTGTCGCGCAACCCGATCCTGGTGACCGCGCTGAATCCGATCATCGGTTACCAGAAGGCCGCTGAAATCGCCAAGAAGGCTTATCAGCAAGGCCGACCGGTTATCGATGTCGCCCTGGAACACACCGACCTGTCTCGCAGCGAACTCGAAGTCCTGCTGGACCCGGAGAAGCTCACCGCCGGCGGCGTGTAACCCCGACACCTGTGTGGAGGACTCACCATGGAACACTGGAAACGTACGATCGAACGGGCCAATCGCTGTTTCATGTTGGGCGAGCTGGTGGATGCCCGCGAAGCCTACCTGCAAGCTCTGGCGCTGGCCCAAGTGTTGTTCGAGCGCTGGGCGGATGCCGACGAAGCGGTCGCTGCTTGCGTCGTCTCCCATCACAACCTGGCGGACCTGCACTTGCGCCTGAACCAGCCGGAGGAGAGCGCCGAATACTTGTGTGCGATCCACCAACGGTTGTTGCAGACGATGCAGGACGAACGCCTGACACCGGCCCTACGCGCCGCCGCGCAACGCCAGAGCCACAAGACCTACGTCGAACTGCTGAATTTCATCAGCGAGCACGGTGAGTACCCACGCACCCAGCGCCTGCTGCATTGCAATGCCGCTACGCCCCGGCAGCGCAATGCCCCTCTTCATCATGGAGTCCATTGAACATGGCTTTTACCTTGCCTGCATTGCCCTACGCCTACGACGCCCTGGAACCGCACATCGATGCGCAAACCATGGAGATCCACTACACCAAGCATCACCAGACCTACATCAATAACCTCAACGCGGCGGTGGACGGCACCGAGTACGCCGGGTGGCCTGTCGAAAAACTGGTGTCCAGCGTGGAGCAGTTGCCGCCCAGCCTGAAGGCCGCGGTGATCAACCAGGGGGGTGGCCATGCCAATCATTCGTTGTTCTGGGAGGTGATGACGCCCCAGGGCGGCGGTTTGCCCGAGGGGGCCCTGGCGGCGGCGATCGATGCGCAACTGGGCGGTATCGAGCGTTTCAAGGAAGCGTTCACCAAAGCGGCACTGACCCGTTTCGGCAGCGGCTGGGCCTGGTTGAGCGTGACCTCGCAAAAGACCCTGGTGGTGGAGAGCAGCGGTAACCAGGACAGTCCGCTGATGAATGGCAACACGCCGATTCTTGGCCTGGACGTCTGGGAGCATGCCTATTACCTGCGCTACCAGAACCGTCGTCCGGAATACATCAGCGCCTTCTACAACGTGATCAATTGGCCTGAAGTCGCCCGACGCTATCAGGCGGCGCTGGCGTCGAGTCCTTCATGAACACCCTCCAAGGCTGACTATGGATACTCAAACACTGGCGATTGGAAGCGGACGGATGTTCCGCTATGCCTTGGGGTCATTGCTGCTGTTGGCCGGGATGACGTTATTGGCGGCCCAGGGCCTGGCGTGGCTGGATCTGGAGCCCAGGCTGTTGCGAGCTCTTCAGGGCGGCGGACTTTGTGCCTTGGGCACCGCGCTGGGGGCCGTGCCGGTGCTGGTCATCCGGCGCATGCCCCAGGCCGTGAGCGATTCGCTGCTGGGCTTCGGTGCCGGGGTGATGCTCGCTGCCACGGCGTTTTCGCTGATCGTGCCGGGCATTGCCGCGGCCGAGCAGTTGGGATTCACGCCTTGGGCGGCCAGCGGCCTTATCTGCTTTGGCATTCTGTCGGGGGCATTCGGATTGTACCTGGTGGACCGCAAGGTCTCGGCCAACCCCGAAAGGCTGGTGGCGGCGCCGGGACGCCCGATCATTGCACCGCGGATCTGGTTGTTCGTGTTCGCCATCATCGCCCACAACATTCCAGAAGGCATGGCGGTGGGCGTGTCGGCGGGCGGCGGCATGCCGGATGCCGACAGCCTGGCGATGGGCATCGCCTTGCAGGATGTCCCCGAAGGGCTGGTGATCGCGTTGGTACTGGCCACGGCTGGCATGTCGCGGGTCAAGGCGTTCCTGATTGGCGCGGCGTCAGGGCTGGTCGAGCCCGTGTTCGCGCTGCTGTGCGCCTGGTTGGTGAGCTTGGCCGAGCTGCTCTTGCCCCTGGGCCTGGCGTTGGCGGCTGGGGCGATGCTGCTGGTGGTGACCCACGAGGTCATTCCCGAATCCCGCCGCAATGGTCACGAGAAACTGGCGAGCCTGGGGTTGTTGGTGGGGTTTTGTCTGATGATGGTGCTGGATACGGCGTTGGCGTGATGCAGGTCTGGGGGAGAGGGCTTGTGGCAAGGGACTTTTGTGGCGAGGGAGCTTGCTCCCGCTGTGCTGCGAAGCAGCACCCTGTTTCATCACGGCGATGCGGCGTATGGCGGTTTACGACTGCTTCGCAGCCGAGCGGGAGCAAGCTCCCTCGCCACAAAAGCCAGCTCTGTCAGCCCAACAAGCTCGCCTGGCTTGGGCCGTTATTCGCCTTCGTCGAAGTATCGGTTGATCAGGTCCACCAGGGCATCCATCGCTTCCTTCGCCTGATCCCCTTCAGTGCTCAGGTAGATCTTGGTGCCCTTGCCGGCGGCGAGCATCATCATCGCCATGATGCTTTTACCGTCGACCGTGGACTCCGGTGTGCGGCCGACCCTGATGGTGGTGTCCTTGAACTGTCCCGCGACTCCGACAAACTTGGCCGACGCTCGGGCATGCAAACCCAGCTTGTTGATGATTTCAATTTCCTGAGCAGGCATCGCGGTGTGAATCCTTTAGCTGAGGTCGCGGTGGCGAACCTGGACATTCTTCAGGGATTTTTGCAGGAGCTGGCCGAGGCGTTCGGTCAGGTAGACGGAGCGGTGATGGCCGCCGGTACAGCCGATAGCGATCGTGACATAGGCGCGGTTGCTCGCGGCAAAGCGGGGTAGCCATTTGAGCAGGTAGCTGGAGATGTCCTGATACATTTCCTCGACGTCCGGCTGTGCGGCCAGGTAGTCGATCACTGGCTGATCGAGCCCGGACTGCTCGCGCAGTTCCGGTTTCCAATAGGGGTTGGGCAGGCAACGCACATCGAACACCAGGTCGGCGTCTACCGGCATGCCACGCTTGAAGCCGAACGACTCCACCAGGAACGCCGTGCCCGGCTCCGGTTGGTTCAGCAGGCGCAGCTTGATCGTGTCGCGCAACTGATACAGGTTCAGGTGCGTGGTGTTGACCTTCAGGTCCGCCAGGTCGGCGATCGGCCCCAACAGCTGGCTTTCATCCTCGATGGCTTCGGCCAGGGAGCGGTTGGCGTTGCTCAGCGGGTGACGCCGGCGGGTTTCGGAAAAACGCTTGAGCAGCGTCTCTTCATCGGCATCCAGGTACAACACATCGCATTGAATATGCCGGCTGCGCACTTCCTCGAGCAGTTCGGGAAAGCGCGACAGGTGGCTCGGCAGGTTGCGCGCATCGATGGACACCGCCACCAGCGGCTGCGCCAGCTCGGTGTGGATCAGGGCGCGCTCGGCCAGTTCCGGCAGCAGGCCGGCGGGCAGGTTGTCGATGCAATAGTAGCCGCTGTCCTCAAGCACGTTGAGGACCGTGCTTTTACCGGAGCCGGAGCGGCCACTGACGATGATCATGCGCATGTTTAATGACCGTTCTGCTCGTCCAGGACCACCTGGTACAGAGCTTCGTTACTCGGCGCGCTGCGCAGTTTTTCGCGCACTTCCTTGCGGTCCAGCATGCTGGCGATCTGGCGCAGCAGCTCGAGGTGCGCATCGGTCGCCGCTTCCGGAACCAGCAATACGAACAGCAGGTCGACCGGGGCGCCGTCGATGGCGTCGAAATCTATGGGGGCTTCAAGGTGCAACAGTGCGCTGATTGGCGCGGTACAACCCTTGAGGCGGCAGTGGGGAATGGCGATGCCGTTGCCAAAACCGGTGGAACCGAGTTTTTCACGGGCAACCAGCGCCTCGAAGACGTCCTGCATTCCCAGATCCGACACCTCGCGGTGGATCAGGTTGGCAATTTGTTCGAGGGCTTTCTTTTTACTGCCGCCCGGCGCGTTCACTTGGGAACGGCCGGGGGTCAGGATGGTTTCTAGTCGGATCATGGATTGGGGGGGTTAACGACCGGTCGCGCCCTGGAGGAGGCTCTGGGTCTTTTCCTTATGCTTTTTGAGTTGGCGATCCAGCTTGTCGGTCAGCAGGTCAATCGCGGCATACATGTCTGTGTGCTCTGCGTTGGCGACCACTTCTCCGCCGGGGATATGCAGCGTGGCTTCGATTTTCTGCAGCAGCTTCTCGACGTTCATCGTGACTTGCACGTTGGTGATCTTGTCGAAATGCCTCTCCAACCGGTCGAGTTTTTCGCCGATGTAGGTGCGCAGGGGTTCGGTCACTTCCAGTTGGTGTCCACTGATGTTGACTTGCATACAGCTTCTCCTTCGTTGCCAGTGCATAAAGCGGCAGGCAGAAATGCCTGCCACTGGAACGCTGTGGCGTGGCCTGTTACATCAACCGCTTGCGTTCGCTCGAAGGCGCGATCCCGAGGGATTCACGGTATTTGGCGACGGTACGGCGGGCCACCTGAATGCCTTGTGCCTCCAGTAAACCAGCGATCTTGCTGTCACTCAACGGCTTTTTCTGATTTTCCGCGGCCACCAGTTTTTTGATGATCGCGCGGATGGCCGTGGACGAGCATTCGCCGCCTTCGGAGGTGCTGACATGGCTGGAGAAAAAGTATTTCAATTCATAGATGCCCCGGGGGGTATGCATGAATTTCTGGGTGGTCACCCGGGAAATCGTCGACTCGTGCATGCCCACTGCCTCGGCAATGTCATGCAGGACCAACGGTTTCATCGCTTCGTCGCCGTATTCCAGGAAGCCGCGCTGATGCTCGACGATCTGGGTGGCCACCTTCATCAGGGTTTCGTTGCGGCTTTGCAGGCTCTTGATGAACCAGCGGGCTTCCTGCAACTGGTTGCGCATGAACGTGTTGTCGGCGCTGGTGTCGGCGCGCTTGACGAAGCCGGCGTACTGGGCGTTGACCCGCAGCTTGGGCACCGACTCCTGGTTGAGCTCCACCAGCCAGCGATCGTTGTGCTTGCGCACGATCACGTCGGGCACCACGTACTCAGGCTCAGTGGATTCGATCTGCGAGCCGGGGCGCGGGTTGAGGCTCTGGACCAGCTCGATGACCTGGCGCAGTTCATCTTCCTTGAGCTTCATGCGCCGCATCAACTGACTGTAGTCGCGACCGCCCAGCAGGTCGATGTAATCGGTGACCAATCGCTTGGCTTCGGCCAGCCATGGCGTCTTGGCAGGCAACTGGCGCAGTTGCAGCAGCAGGCACTCGCCCAGGTTGCGGGCGCCGATGCCGGCCGGTTCGAATTGCTGGATGCGATGGAGGACGGCTTCGATCTCGTCCAGCTCGATGTCGAGTTCGGGGTCGAAGGCTTCGAGGATCTCTTCGAGGGTCTCGTCCAGGTAGCCCTGGTTGTTGATGCAATCGATCAGGGTCACGGCGATCAGGCGATCGGTGTCGGACATCGGCGCCAGGTTCAGTTGCCACAGCAGGTGGCTTTGCAGGCTTTCGCCGGCCGAGGTGCGGGTGGTGAAGTCCCACTCGTCGTCATCGTTGCTGGGCAGGTTGCTGGCGCTGGTCTGGTAGACGTCTTCCCAGGCCGTGTCGACCGGCAGATCGTTGGGGATGCGCTCGTTCCATTCGCCATCCTCGAGGTTATCCACCGTTGGGGCGGCTTCCTGGTAGGACGGTTCCGGGATCTCGGTATTGGTCTTCTGCTCGACGTTGTCGGCCAGAGGATCGGTGTTGTCGAAGTCGTCGCCTTCTTCCTGGCGTTCGAGCATCGGATTGGACTCCAGGGCCTCCTGGATTTCCTGTTGCAGGTCCAGGGTCGACAATTGGAGCAGGCGGATGGCCTGTTGCAGCTGCGGTGTCATCGTCAGCTGCTGGCCCATTCTCAAGACTAGCGATGGTTTCATGGCAGGGGCTTAACACCTTATTCGCCGGCGCACATGCGCCATCCACTACAGGGCGCCGGAGCGCCAAACTTAAGCAAATTATATGCCTGAAACTGAAGTGTTTGCCTAGAGCGTCGCCATAATAAAATTAAGCGACGCCCAGGCAATTCGCCAGACACGTGTGCTTACAGCCGGAACTCATGGCCCAGGTAAACTTCCTTGACCAGGTCGTTGGCCAGGATCGCGGCGGAGTCACCTTCGGCGATCAATTGGCCGTCATTGACAATGTAGGCGGTTTCGCAGATATCCAAGGTCTCGCGCACGTTGTGGTCGGTGATCAGCACGCCGATGCCCTTGGCCTTGAGGTGATGGATGATCTGCTTGATGTCGCCCACCGAGATCGGGTCCACGCCGGCGAACGGTTCGTCGAGCAGGATGAACTTCGGTGCGGTGGCCAGGGCTCGGGCGATTTCCACGCGGCGCCGTTCGCCACCCGACAGGCTCATGCCCAGGTTGTCGCGAATGTGGCTGATGTGGAATTCCTGCAGCAGGCTTTCCAATTCCTGGCGGCGGCCGGCCTTGTCGAGCTCCTTGCGGGTCTCGAGGATCGCCATGATGTTGTCGGCGACCGACAGTTTGCGGAAGATCGACGCTTCTTGCGGCAGATAGCCGATCCCGGCCTTCGCCCGGCCGTGCATCGGCTGGTGGCTGACATCCAGGTCGTCGATCAGCACGCGACCCTGATCGGCCTGGACCAGGCCGACGATCATATAGAAGCAGGTGGTCTTGCCCGCGCCATTGGGGCCGAGCAGGCCGACGATCTGGCCGCTGTCGATGGACAGGCTGACATCACGCACGACTTGCCGGCCCTTGTAGCTCTTGGCCAAGTGCTGGGCTTTCAGAGTTGCCATTACTGGGCCTTCTGCTCGGTTTTCTTTTTAGGCTGGATCACCATGTCGATCCGCGGACGCTGCTCGGTCACTTTGCTGCCGGTGGCGCGGCCGGCGCTGGCCAGTTTCTTGACGGTGTCGTAGACGATTTTCTCGCCCTGGGTGACGTTGTTGTCCTTGTCGACGACCTTGGCACGGTCGATCAGGACCACGCGATCCTGGGCGGCGTGGTACTGGATGGTCACCCCGTAGCCCTGTACCGGCTTGGTATCGCCCGCGGTTTGCAGTTGCTCGAAATAGGCCAGGTTGCCCACCGAGGTCACCACATCGATATCGCCGGTCGGGGTGCGGGTGATGGTCACGGTGTTGCCGGTGACCTTCATCGAACCCTGGGTGATGATCACATCACCTTTATAAGTGGCGACGCCATTCTTGTCGTCGAGTTGGGCGTCGTCGGCCTGGATGCGGATAGGCTGGTCGCGGTCGTTGGGAAGAGCCCAGGCGCTCGCGCTTCCCAGTGCTGCGCCCAGACTGAGCAAAATAGGGAGGGTTTTAGCGAGCTTCATACTGTCCTCTTACGTTCGATAGCAGGTGTATCCTGCTTTCCTTCAAATACGCTTTCATGCCCGTGCCGGTCGATACACCCCCGGCGCCGTCGATTCTAACGGGTTGCTCGGTCTGCGCATATTCTTGCTGTGGGAACACGGTCATGCGTGTGCTGGTGATGATGGTCGTGCGGTTTTTCTCGTCGGTTCGGGCGACGCGTACCGAGTCGATCAGTTCCACTTCGGTACCGCCGGAATTGACTTCGGCGTGCTCGCTCTGCACGTGCCACGGGAATTCGGTGCCGCGGAACATGTTCAGGTCCGGCTTGGTGACCAGCGTAATGTCAGTGGCTTTTACGTGGTCAACCTTGTCGGACGTCATCTCATATTGCACCTTGCCATCGGGCAGGTACTGCAGGGTATGGGTGTTGGTCGCATACCAGTCGATCCGTTCCTCGACCTGGGCCGCGGGCTGGTCGAGAAACCGTTCGGGGCTGATGTTCCAATAGCCCACCGCGGCGAAAATCGCCGCGATACAGGCAAACACCGCAACGGTGCGAATCTTTTTGCTCAGCATAAATGGCTCACAGGTACGCGGCGTTGGCCGCTTCGAGGCGGCCCTGGGCGCGCAGGATCAGTTCACAGAATTCGCGGGCGGCACCTTCGCCGCCTCGCGCCGTGGTGATGCCGTGGGCATGCTCGCGCACGAAGCTGGCCGCGTTGGCGACCGCCATGCCCAGGCCGACCCGGCGAATCACCGGCAGGTCTGGCAGGTCGTCACCGAGGTAGGCCACCTGTTCATAGCTTAGGTTGAGTTGGCCCAGAAGCTCGTCCAGCACCACCAGTTTGTCTTCGCGTCCCTGGTAAAGGTGCGGGATGCCGAGGTTCTTCGCACGCCGTTCGACCACCGGGGTCTTGCGGCCGCTGATGATAGCCGTCTGTACCCCGGCGGCCATCAGCATCTTGATGCCCTGGCCGTCGAGGGTGTTGAAGGTCTTGAACTCGCTGCCGTCTTCGAGGAAGTACAGGCGACCGTCGGTCAGCACGCCGTCCACATCGAACACGGCCAGCTTGATGGCTTTGCCACGTTGCAACAGGTCTGTGTTCATTTACATGACTCCCGCACGCAGCAGATCGTGCATGTTCAGGGCGCCTACCGGACGGTCTTCGTCATCGACGACCACCAGGGCGCTGATCTTGTGGTCTTCCATGATTTTCAGGGCCTCGGCGGCGAGCATCTCGGCGCGGGCGGTCTTGCCGTGGGGGGTCATGACCTGCTCGATGGTCGCGCTGTGGATGTCGATGGTGCGGTCCAGGGTGCGGCGCAGGTCGCCGTCGGTAAAGATCCCGGCAAGCTTGCCGTCGGCCTCCAGGACCACCGTCATGCCCAGCCCCTTGCGGGTCATTTCCATGAGCGCGTCCTTGAGCAGCGTGCCGCGCACGACCTGCGGCAGTTCCTGGCCGGCGTGCATCACGTTTTCGACTTTCAGCAGCAAGCGACGGCCGAGGGCGCCACCGGGATGGGAAAAGGCGAAGTCTTCCGCGGTGAAGCCCCGGGCTTCCAGCAGCGCCACGGCCAGGGCGTCGCCCATGACCAGGGCCGCGGTGGTGGAGGAGGTCGGTGCCAGGTTCAACGGGCAGGCTTCGTGTTCGACATTGACATTGAGGTTCACTTCGGCGGCCTTGGCCAGCGGCGAGTCGGGATTGCCGGTCACGCTGATCAACTGGATGCCCAGGCGCTTGATCAGCGGCAGCAGGGTGATGATCTCGTTGGTGGAGCCGGAGTTGGACAGGGCCAGGATAATGTCGTCCCGGGTGATCATGCCCATGTCCCCATGGCTGGCTTCGGCCGGATGGACGAAAAAGGCCGTGGTGCCGGTGCTGGCGAGGGTAGCGGCGATCTTGTTGCCGATGTGCCCGGACTTGCCCATGCCGACCACGACCACGCGGCCCTTGCTGGCCAGAATCATCTCGCAGGCGCGTACGAAATCAGCGTCGATATGGGGCAGCAAGCCTTGCACGGCTTCGAGCTCGAGGCGGATGGTACGTTGTGCCGATTGAATCAGGTCGCTGGATTGGCTCATGTCTGAAATCGTATAGCCCGATGAAAAGGCGGCGATTATAGCGGTAATGAACAATTCCCTCACGTAAGTTCGTCATGCTTTGTTCAAGGGGGCACAACGTTTGACATAAAATGTGGCTTTTACCTTAAGCCAGGCTTAACGGGCGGGGCGTTGGCCTTGGGCGCTTGGCTGTTGCAGTGATATAGTTCGCCGCCGGTTCGCGTGCCCGGCGGTACCGGCGCTTGTCGGCTGCCCAGGGCATTCGAATGTGAGGCTGCATCGCAAGGAGTTTAGATGAGTGCCGACAACGCCTACGCGGTCGAGCTGAAGGGCCTGTCCTTCAAGCGAGGGACGCGCAGCATTTTCAATGACATCGATATTCGCATACCACGGGGCAAGGTCACCGGCATCATGGGGCCCTCCGGGTGTGGCAAGACCACGCTGTTGCGGCTGATGGGCGCGCAGTTGCGTCCCAGCGCCGGCGAAGTCTGGGTCAATGGCCAGAATCTTCCCCAATTGTCTCGCAGCGACCTGTTCGATGCGCGCAAGCACATGGGCGTGCTGTTTCAGAGCGGCGCGCTGTTCACCGACCTCGATGTGTTCGAGAACGTGGCGTTTCCGCTGCGGGTCCATACCGACCTGCCGCAAGAGATGATCCGCGACATCGTCCTGCTCAAGTTGCAGGCCGTCGGGCTGCGTGGCGCCATCGACCTGATGCCCGACGAGCTGTCCGGCGGCATGAAGCGGCGGGTCGCGCTGGCGCGGGCGATTGCCCTCGATCCGAAGATCCTCATGTACGACGAACCCTTCGTCGGCCAGGACCCGATCGCCATGGGTGTGCTCGTGCGGCTGATCCGCCTGCTCAACGATGCGCTGGGCATCACCAGTATCGTGGTCTCCCATGACCTGGCCGAAACCGCCAGCATTGCCGACTACATCTATGTGGTCGGCGAGGGCCAGGTGTTGGGGCAGGGCACACCGCAGGAACTGGCGGATTCGGACAACCCGCGTATTCGCCAATTCATGAAGGGTGATCCGGACGGGCCGGTGGCGTTCCATTTTCCGGCCACGGATTACCGTACCGATCTGCTGGGGAAGCGCTGATGCGCAAGAAATCACTGTTGGAAAAAGTTCGTCTGTTCGGTCGCTCCGGCATCGATGTGGTGGCGGTGCTGGGGCGTTCCTCGCTGTTCCTGATGCACGCCTTGCTCGGTCGCAACGCGACGGGCGGCGGCTTTGGCCTGCTGGTCAAGCAGTTGCACTCGGTGGGCGTGATGTCCCTGGTGATCATCGTGGTCTCCGGGATCTTCATCGGCATGGTGCTGGCGCTGCAGGGCTTCAGCATTTTGTCCAGCTACGGTTCGGAGCAGGCGGTCGGGCAGATGGTCGCCCTGACGCTGCTGCGTGAGCTGGGCCCCGTGGTGACGGCGCTGCTGTTCGCCGGGCGCGCCGGTTCGGCGCTGACGGCTGAAATCGGTAACATGAAGTCAACCGAACAGTTGTCCAGCCTGGAAATGATCGGTGTTGATCCACTCAAGTACATCATTGCCCCGCGCCTGTGGGCCGGCTTCATTTCCCTGCCGGTGCTGGCGATGATTTTCAGCGTCGTGGGGATCTGGGGCGGCTCCTGGGTGGCCGTCGACTGGCTGGGGGTCTATGAAGGTTCCTACTGGTCGAACATGCAAAACAGCGTCGACTTCCTCGATGATGTCCTCAATGGCGTGATCAAAAGTGCCGTGTTCGCGTTCGTCGTGACCTGGATCGCCGTGTTTCAAGGCTATGACTGTGAGCCCACTTCAGAGGGGATCAGCCGTGCCACAACCAAGACCGTGGTGTACGCCTCGCTGGCGGTCCTGGGCCTCGACTTTATTCTGACCGCCTTGATGTTTGGAGATTTCTGATGCAAAACCGCACCCTGGAAATCGGTGTCGGCCTTTTCTTGCTGGCTGGCATCCTGGCTTTGTTGCTGCTGGCCTTGCGGGTCAGTGGACTGGCGCCGACGGCAAGCACCGATACTTATAAACTTTATGCCAATTTTGACAATATCGCCGGTTTGACGGTCAGAGCCAAGGTGACCATGGCCGGTGTGACCATCGGCAAGGTCACGGCAATCGATCTGAACCGCGAGGATTTCACCGGTCGGGTGACGCTGCAGCTGGAAAAGCGCGTGGACAACCTGCCGACTGACTCCACGGCATCTATCCTCACGGCCGGGCTGCTGGGCGAGAAATACATTGGCATCAGCGTGGGAGGGGAGGACACCGTGCTCAAGGACGGCGGCGTCATCCATGACACGCAGTCGTCCCTGGTGCTCGAGGACCTGATCGGTAAATTCCTGCTCAATACCGTTAGCAAAGACGCCAAATGAGGAGCTTTTGAATGATCTCTATCTTGCGACGTAGCCTGTTGGTGCTGCTCGCGGCGCTGCCGTTGATGGCCAACGCCGTGGCCGCGCCTTCGGCCCATGACATCATCCAGGACACGACCACCCGGTTGTTGGCGGACCTTGCCGCCAATAAAGAGAAGTACAAGCAAGACCCCAGTGCGTTCTATGACGCGCTGAACGGCATCGTCGGCCCTGTGGTGGACGCCGATGGCATCTCCAAGAGCATCATGACCGTCAAGTACTCGCGCAAGGCTACCCCGGCGCAGATGACCCGCTTCCAGGAGAACTTCAAGCGCAGCCTGATGCAGTTCTATGGCAACGCCTTGCTGGAATACAACAACCAGGGCATCACCGTTTCCCCGGCCAAGGACGAAAGCGGCACCCGCACCAGCGTCGACATGCAGGTCAAGGGCAACAACGGCGCGGTTTACCCTGTCTCCTACACGCTGGAGAAGATCAACGGCGAGTGGAAGGTGCGCAACGTGATCATCAACGGCATCAACATCGGCAAGCTGTTCCGCGATCAGTTCGCCGACGCGATGCAGCGCAACGGCAACGACCTGGACAAGACCATCGACGGTTGGGCCGGTGAAGTCGCCAAGGCCAAGGAAGTGACCGAAGAAGCCAAAGAGAAGCAGGAACAATGATCGAGTCGGTGAGTGAGTCGGCCGTTCGTCTGGGTAACGCGGGTGAGCTGCTGCTCAGTGGCGTGCTGGACTACCGCACCGGCCCGGCCTTGCGCAAGCAGGGCCAGGCGCTGATCAAGTCCGTCGGTGCCGCCGAGGTGGTCATTGACTGCTCGGCGGTGCAGAAGTCCAGCAGTGTCGGCTTGTCGCTGCTGCTGTGCTTCATGCGGGACGCCAAGGCGGCCGGCAAAACGTGGAGCATCCGTGGGATGCCCGAAGACATGCGCGAAATAGCCCAGGTCAGCGAGCTGACCGAGCTGTTGGCGCACTCCTGACCCACATTGTTGGAAAAGTCCCCCCGTCAGAGTCCTGCTTCGCGGGGTTCGCAGGCGCGGGGCTTTTTTGTATGATGTGCGACCCGCGCGCACAGGGCGCCGATTGAGGTTGAGCATGCAGGCTGTAGAAGTGAAGAGCTTCCTTGAAGGAAAGCTGCCTGGTACGCAGGTGGAAGTTGAAGGCGAAGGCTGCAACTTCCAGCTGAACGTGATCAGCGATGAACTGGCGGCATTGAGCCCAGTGAAGCGCCAGCAGAGCATCTATGCCCATTTGAACCCATGGATTGCCGATGGCAGCATCCACGCGGTCACGATGAAATTTTTCAGCAGCGCGGCCTGGGCCGAGCGCACCTGAGCCCAAGGGCCTCGAGATTCTTATGGATAAACTGATTATTACCGGCGGCGTTCGTCTTGATGGCGAGATCCGTATTTCCGGGGCAAAGAACTCCGCCCTGCCAATCCTGGCCGCCACCCTGCTGTGCGATGGTCCTGTGACCGTGGCCAACCTGCCGCACCTGCACGACATCACCACGATGATCGAGCTGTTCGGCCGCATGGGCATCGAGCCGGTGATCGACGAGAAGCTCAGCGTCGAGATCGACCCACGCACCATCAAGACCCTGATCGCCCCGTACGAGCTGGTGAAGACCATGCGTGCGTCGATCCTGGTACTGGGCCCGATGGTCGCCCGTTTCGGTGAAGCTGAAGTCGCCTTGCCTGGCGGTTGCGCCATCGGCTCGCGTCCGGTGGACCTGCACATCCGCGGCCTGGAAGCCATGGGCGCGGTGATCGACGTCGAAGGCGGCTACATCAAGGCCAAGGCGCCGGAAGGCGGCTTGCGCGGCGCGAATTTCTTCTTCGATACCGTCAGCGTGACCGGTACCGAGAACATCATGATGGCCGCCGCACTGGCCAAGGGCCGCAGCGTGCTGCAAAACGCTGCCCGCGAGCCTGAAGTGGTCGACCTGGCGAACTTCCTGATCGCCATGGGTGCCAAGATCAGCGGTGCCGGCACTGACACCATCATCATCGATGGCGTCGAGCGCCTGCATTCGGCCACCTACAAGGTGATGCCGGATCGGATCGAAACCGGCACCTACCTGGTGGCCGCTGCCGTCACCGGTGGCCGCGTCAAGGTCAAGGACACCGATCCGACCATCCTCGAAGCCGTCCTGGAGAAACTCAAGGAAGCCGGTGCCGAAGTCACCTGCGGCGAAGACTGGATCGAAGTGAACATGCACGGCAAGCGGCCCAAGGCCGTCAACGTGCGGACCGCTCCATACCCGGCGTTCCCGACCGACATGCAGGCGCAGTTCATCTCCCTCAACGCCATTGCCGAAGGCACGGGCGCGGTCATCGAGACGATCTTCGAAAACCGCTTCATGCACGTCTACGAATTGCACCGCATGGGCGCCAAGATCCAGGTCGAAGGCAACACGGCCATCGTCACGGGCACCGAGAAGCTCAAGGGCGCGCCAGTCATGGCCACCGACCTGCGGGCGTCGGCCAGCCTGGTCATCTCGGCCCTGGTTGCCGAAGGCGATACCCTGATCGACCGCATCTACCACATCGACCGTGGCTACGAGTGCATCGAAGAAAAACTGCAGATGCTCGGCGCCAAGATCCGCCGCGTGCCGGGCTAGTTCCGGCTGCATGGGCACATGGATGTGTCCGTTGATTTCGTTTCACATCGAGGGTGTCTGCACCCTCGATGTGTGTCCGGCGCCGCTTGCGACCGGGCATGAGTACCTTGATAAGGACTGACGTTTCCCATGTTGACCATCGCACTGTCCAAGGGCCGCATCCTTGACGACACCCTGCCGCTTCTGGCTGAAGCGGGCATCGTGCCGACCGAGAATCCGGACAAGAGCCGCAAGCTGATCATCCCCACGACCCAGGCCGACGTGCGCTTGCTGATCGTGCGTGCCACCGATGTGCCGACCTATGTGGAACATGGTGCCGCCGACCTGGGCGTTGCCGGCAAGGACGTGCTGATGGAATACGGCGGCCAGGGGCTGTACGAGCCCCTGGACCTGCAGATCGCCCGTTGCAAACTGATGACCGCCGGTAAAGTCGGCGCGCCGGAGCCCAAGGGGCGTTTGCGCGTGGCGACCAAGTTCGTCAACATTGCCAAGCGTTACTACGCCGAGCAGGGCCGTCAGGTCGACATCATCAAGCTGTACGGTTCGATGGAGCTGGCGCCGCTGATCGGCCTGGCGGACAAGATCATTGACGTGGTCGACACCGGCAACACCCTGCGGGCCAACGGTCTGGAACCCCAGGATTTCATCGCTGACATCACCTCCCGGTTGATCGTCAACAAGGCGTCGATGAAAATGCAGCATGCTCGTATCCAGGCTCTGATCGATACCCTGCGCAAGGCAGTGGAATCGCGACACCGCGGCTGATTCACCTGCGCGACCTCGAGTCGCGCCCGTCTATCCGTGTCATAGCCAATTTTCTCAGGTGCCCACGCGAATGGACTGGTAGCTTAGGGCGCCTGAGCATTTGCCATTAATGAGGCCCTCGCTATGACCGCTCCCACTTCGATTCGCCGACTCAACGCTGCCGATCCGGATTTCGCACATCATCTGGATCATCTGCTGAGCTGGGAAAGCGTGTCTGACGACTCGGTCAATCAGCGGGTGCTGGACATCATCAAGGCTGTGCGCGAGCGTGGCGATGCCGCCCTGGTGGAATTCACCCAGAAATTCGACGGCCTGCAAGTGGCGTCCATGGCCGACCTGATCCTGCCGCGCGAACGCCTGGAACTGGCCCTGACCCGGATCACCGTGCCCCAGCGCGAAGCCCTGGAAAAAGCCGCGTCGCGGGTGCGCGACTATCATGAAAGGCAGAAACAGGACTCCTGGAGCTACACCGAAGCCGACGGCACGGTGCTGGGCCAGAAAGTCACGCCGCTGGACCGCGCCGGCCTGTACGTGCCGGGCGGCAAGGCATCCTATCCGTCCTCGGTGCTGATGAATGCCATCCCGGCCAAGGTCGCCGGCGTGACTGAAGTGGTCATGGTCGTCCCGACCCCGCGGGGTGAAATCAACGAGCTGGTGCTGGCCGCCGCCTGCATCGCCGGGGTGGACCGGGTATTCACCATCGGCGGAGCCCAAGCCGTGGCTGCGCTGGCCTACGGTACCGAAAGCGTGCCACGGGTGGACAAGGTGGTCGGGCCGGGCAATATCTATGTCGCCACCGCCAAGCGTCACGTGTTTGGCCAGGTCGGCATCGACATGATCGCCGGCCCTTCGGAAATCCTCGTGGTGTGCGACGGCAAGACCGATCCGGACTGGATCGCCATGGATCTGTTTTCCCAGGCCGAGCACGACGAAGACGCCCAGGCGATCCTGGTCAGCCCGGACGCCGAGTTCCTCGACAAGGTCGCCGCCAGCATCGACAAGCTGCTGCCGACCATGGACCGCGCCGAGATCATCAACACCTCGATCAACGGCCGTGGGGCGCTGATCAAGGTCGATGACATGGCGCAGGCCATCGAGGTCGCCAACCGCATCGCGCCGGAACACCTGGAATTGTCCGTTGCCGATCCGCAAGCCTGGCTGCCACAGATCCGCCACGCCGGCGCGATCTTCATGGGCCGCCACACCAGCGAGGCACTGGGCGATTATTGCGCGGGGCCCAACCACGTATTGCCGACTTCCGGCACCGCCCGCTTTTCGTCGCCGCTGGGGGTGTATGACTTCCAGAAGCGTTCCTCGATCATCTTCTGCTCCGAGCAGGGTGCTTCCGAACTGGGCAAGACCGCCTCGGTACTGGCCCGTGGCGAATCGCTGAGCGCCCACGCCCGCAGCGCCGAGTACCGTATTCTTGATGAGCCATCCGTTGAAGGGCAGGGGAACTGAAATGAGTAAATTCTGGAGCCCGTTCGTCAAGAACCTGGTGCCCTACGTGCCGGGCGAACAACCGAAGCTGACCCGGTTGGTCAAGCTCAACACCAACGAGAACCCCTACGGCCCATCGCCCAAGGCCCTGGCGGCGATGCAGGCCGAACTGAACGACAACCTGCGCCTGTATCCGGACCCCAACAGTGACCTGCTCAAAGGCGCCGTGGCCCGCTACTACGGCGTGCAGAGCAACCAGGTGTTCCTGGGTAACGGCTCGGATGAAGTGCTGGCACACATCTTTCACGGCCTGTTCCAGCACGACCAGCGACTGTTGTTCCCGGACATCAGCTACAGCTTCTATCCGGTGTATTGCGGGTTGTACGGCATCCAGTTCGAGGCAGTGTCGCTGGACGAACAATTCCGCATCGACCCGGCCGACTACGCCAAGCCGAACGGCGGGATCATTTTCCCCAACCCGAACGCGCCGACCGGCTGCCTGCTGGCGCTGGACGCGGTCGAGCGGATCCTCAAGGCCAGCCCGGATTCGGTGGTGGTGGTCGACGAGGCCTACATCGACTTCGGCGGCGAGACGGCCATCGGCCTGGTGGATCGTTATCCGAACCTGCTGGTGACCCAGACATTGTCCAAGTCCCGCTCGCTGGCGGGGCTGCGCGTGGGCCTGGCGGTGGGCCATCCGGACCTGATCGAAGCGCTGGAGCGGATCAAGAACAGCTTCAACTCCTACCCGCTGGATCGCCTGGCGAACGTCGGCGGCGCGGCGGCGTTCGATGATCGCGAGCATTTCGACCGGACCTGCCGGTTGGTCATCGAGCACCGTGAATGGGTCGTGGCCCAATTGCAAGCCAAGGGCTTTGAAGTGCTGCCCTCGGCGGCCAACTTCATCTTCGCCCGCCACCCCCGGCACGATGCGGCAGGGCTGGCGGCGAAACTGCGGGAGCAGGGGGTGATCGTGCGGCACTTCAAGCAGGAGCGGATTGCTCAATTCCTGCGGATCAGCATCGGCACACCGGAGCAGAACCAGGCCCTGATCGAAGCCCTCGGCGAACTCTGAAACCCTGCATTGGCGTAGTCTCAGACACTTCAAGGTTGGCTGAACTGACGCTATCGCGAGCAAGCTCGCTCCCACAGTTGATCGCATTCCCCTGTGGGAGCGAGCTTGCTCGCGATGGGTCTTGATCAGACCCTGAACTGATTGATCAACCGCCGCTGCTGCTCCGCCAGTTTGGTCAGCCCGGCGCTGGCCGCGCTGGATTCGTCGGCGCCGCTGGCCACTTCGTTCGCCACTTGCCCGATGTTGATCACGTTGCGGTTGATGTCGTCGGCCACAGCGCTTTGTTCCTCGGCGGCGCTGGCGATCTGGGTGTTCATGTCGTTGATCACCGACACGGCCTGGGTAATCGTTTCCAGGGCCTGGGCCGCTTTCGCCGCATGCTGCACGCTTTCATCGGTACGGTGCTGGCTGTCTTCCATCACTTGCACCACGTCCCGGGTGCCTTGTTGCAGCTGCTGAATCATCGCCTGGATTTCTTCGGTCGCCTGCTGCGTCTTCTGCGCCAGGTTGCGCACTTCATCGGCGACCACCGCAAAACCACGGCCCTGTTCACCGGCCCGGGCCGCTTCGATGGCCGCGTTGAGGGCCAGCAGGTTGGTCTGTTCGGCGATCCCGCGGATGGCGGTGAGGATCGCGTTGATGTTCTCGCTGTCCTTGGCCAGGGTCTGCACCACACCCACCGCCTTGCCGATTTCCACGGCCAGGGCGCCAATGGAGGTGGAGGTATCCCGGACGATCTGCATGCCCTGGCTGGCGGCCTGGTCCGCATGACTGGCGGCCTGGGCCGCCTGGGTCGCGTTGCGGGCCACGTCCTGGGCGGTGGCGGTCATTTCCTGCACCGCGGTGGCGACCTGATCGATCTCGGACATTTGCTTGTGCACGCCCTGGTTGGTGCGGATCGCAATATCGGCCGTGTGCTCCGATGAATCGCTGACGCTCTGCACCGAAGTCACCACTTGAGTGATCATGCCCTGCAACTTGCTCAGGAAGGTGTTGAAGCCCCTGGCGATCGCCCCCAGCTCATCGGCGCGGTCGCTCACCAGGCGACGGGTCAGGTCGCCTTCGCCCTGGGCGATGTCATCGAGCATCGCCACCATTTGCTTGAGCGGCCGGGCAATGCCATGGCCCACCAGCCAGATCACCAGCAGACCGATGCCGGCAATCACCAAGCCCACCATCGCCATGCCGAAGATATCGGCCTGGCGCTGATGGTCGAGGTCTTGCTGCAAGGCTTGCAGGTCGGCCATGACCGCATTCAGCGGCAGCTGCAGCATCAGCGTCCAGCGGGCGTTGGTCTCGCCGATGCCGAACGGCATGTACACCTCGATATGCCCGTGTTCTTCGTCGATGTCGTAGCGCACCTCGCCGACGCCCAGCTTGGCCAGGTTGTCCAATTCGCTGGCATCCAGCAGGTCGCTGGCCTTTTCCCCGAGCTTGCTCGGGTCCTTGGTGAAGGCCACCAGCCGGTTGTTGCTCGAGAGCAAGGCCATTTCCCCGGCGCCGTCGTACAGCTTGCCGTCCGCGGTCACGAGCATGTCCTGGATGAAGTTCACCGACAGGTCGGCGCCGACGATGCCCTGGAACTTGCCATCGATCATGATCGGTTCGATGAACGAGGCGAGCATGGTCATCGTGTTGCCGACGCGATAGGGCGCCGGGTCGATCACGCAGGCTTTCTTGCTGTCCTGGGAGCACAGGTAGTATTCACTGGCGCGGATGCCGGTGGAGAGCAGTTTCTGGTCGGTCACGTCGGCGAGTTTTTCCAGGCCCAGGGAGCCGTCCTGGTTGCGAAACCACCATGGCAGGAAACGCCCGCTGGTTTCCATGCCCACCACCGGGCTGTTCACGTAACTGTTGTCGTCGTGGTCGATGGCGTTCGGCTCCCAGGCGATGTAGGCGCCGAGGATCTTCGGGTTGCGCACCACGGTTTCCCGCAGCAGGCTGATCATTTGCTCGCGGGGCACCTTCAGTTGCGGGTTGCCGTCCGCGCCGTTGATGCCCATCAAGGCGTTCGTGGTGGCCAGGCCGCGGGCCAGCAGCAGCGGTGCTTCCAGTTCCCGCTGGATCAGGCTGGCCTGGGTGCGCGCCAGGGCACTGAGGCGTTGTTCGATGAGCTGCTCGAACTGCGCCTTGGTGCGCTGTTGCACCATCTCCTGGGTGCGGGCGCCGGCAAACAGCGCGTACAGCACAAGGGCGCCAACCACACTGAGCACGATGGCACCGGCCAGGGCGGCCACGGAAAACTGGATCGATTTGAATTTCATAAAGGCTCCGGGCGCGGAAATGACGTCTGGGATCTTTATCGGCGTTTCTGTGGGGCGGCATGAGGCGCTGTTCGTCGGGTGACTCTAATAGCTGCGTGGATGTCGCAAATGGACGCAGTGGGGGCTGTCCGGAAAACGCTAATCCCTCGTGGTATATCTGGCGCCGATACCAATCAAGGCCTAGGATACGCCCACGTTTCCAGGGAGCTTCTTTTACATGAACAAGACATTGATGGTGAGTGCTCTGAGCGCGGCGCTGCTGCTCACCGGCTGCCAGTCGGTCAACACCACCAGCGGCGGAGCCGTGGGTGTGGAACGCAAGCAGTACATGTTCAGCATGCTGTCGACCGAACAGGTCAACCAGATGTACGCCCAGTCCTATCAAAAGACGATGGGTGAGGCCAAAGCCCAGGGTGCGCTGGACAAGACCAGCAACGATGCCAAGCGCATCCAGGTCATTGCCGATCGCTTGATTGCCCAGGCACCGGTGTTTCGCCCGGATTCGGCCCAGTGGAACTGGGAAGTGAACCTGATCAAGAGCGATGAACTCAACGCCAATTGCGGCCCTGGCGGCAAGATCATGTTCTACACCGGCCTGATCGATCAGTTGAAGCTGACCGACGCTGAAATCGCCGCGATCATGGGCCACGAAATCGCCCACGCCCTGCGCGAGCACGGGCGCGAAGCGATGTCCAAGGCCTATGGCATCGAGATGGCCAAGCAGGGCGCCGGTGCCTTGTTCGGCCTTGGCCAGGACAGCCTGGCATTGGCCGACACCGTCGCCAACTACGGCATGACCTTGCCCAACAGCCGTGGCAACGAGAACGAAGCCGACCTGATCGGCCTCGAACTGGCCGCCCGCGCCGGCTACGACCCGAATGCGGCGATCACCTTGTGGAACAAGATGGCCAAGGCCTCCGAAGGCGCGCCGCCGGAATTCATGAGCACCCACCCGTCGTCGAGCAGTCGTATCGCTTCGTTGCAAGCGGCGATTCCGAAGGTGATGCCGCTGTATCAGCAAGCCAAGAAATAAGCATCGCCATGTGGTGAGGCTGCCGGCCTCATCGCGAGCAAGCTCGCTCCCACAATGATCTGCAGCCCTGTGGGAGCGAGCTTGCTCGCGATGAACGATGACGCGGTATCAAACCCACCCACTACTCTGCATCGCCTTGTACACCGCCACGATCGCCAGGACGAAGAACGCCAAGGCGGCCAGGCGGCGGATCAGGGTCAGGGGCAGCTTCTCGGCGGCGAAATTGCCCGCCAGGACCACCGGCACGTTGGCAATCAACATGCCCACGGTGGTGCCGATGATCACCAGCCACAACTCCGGGTATTGCGCGGCGAGCATCACCGTGGCGATCTGGGTCTTGTCGCCGATTTCCGCCAGGAAGAACGCAATCAGTGTGGTCAGGAACGGTCCGAACCGGCGGGCCGTGTTGGCTTCTTCATCGTCCAGTTTGTCCGGGACCAGCGTCCACAGTGCCGTGGCCGTGAAGCTGGCCGCCAATATCCAGTGCAGGACCGCGTTGGAGAAAAAACCGCTGACCCAGGCGCCGACCGCGCCGGCCGCCGCATGGTTGGCCAGGGTCGCGGCAACGATGCCGGCGATGATCGGCCAGGGTTTGCGAAAGCGAGCCGCGAGGATGAGTGCGAGCAATTGCGTCTTGTCGCCGATTTCGGCCAGCGCAACGATCGCCGTAGGTACGAGGAGTGAGTCCAGCATCAGGAATTTCCTAAAGGGGCGGGTCGACACGGCTATGACACGTACAGCCTTCCCGCCCCGGGTAAGGTGTGCGTGTCATAGGTCTTGTCAAACCCAGCGGCCATCTGCGTGGACGCTTGGGCCGCATACGCCATGGTCTGCTGACCAAGTATGTTGACGTATGCCGGGCGAGCAGGGTGCTCGCGGGAGACTACTCCCCTAGGACGGAGCGGATTCTGCCTAGGCAAATCCGATTGAGCAAGTACTGTTTCCTAAAAAGCTTCAACCGCGCTTGGCCCGATAGATGCGAAAGCCCTGGCCTTCGGCCTTGATCGCGCAGACGCCCAAATGCTCCTCGATCAGCGGCTGGTACTTGAGGAAACTATTGGCGACCAACCGAAGTTCGCCACCGTTTTTCAGATGTTTGGCTGCTTTTCGCAGCAGGTTTTCCGTGGCGTGGTAATCGGTGTGCACCCCGACGTGGAACGGCGGGTTGCTCAGGATCGCGCTCAGACCCATCGGTGCGGCGTCGATGCCATCGCCGGTCAATACTTCGGCTTCCAGGCCATTGGCGGCCAGGGTCAGGCGACTGCTGGCGGCAGCAAATGCGTCCACGTCCAACAGGGTGACGGTGTTGTGCGGATAGCGCCGCTTGACTGCGGCCCCCAGCACCCCGGCACCGCAGCCGAAGTCGAGCAAGTGTCCGCTGGGCAGTTTATCCAGGTGTTCCAACAGCAGCGCACTGCCGCGGTCCAAGCGACCGTGGCTGAATACCCCCGGCAGGCTGATGACCTTCAGCGGGCCTTCGGCCAGGGGCAGTTCGTAGGTCTGGGCCAGGCTTTCCAGGGGCTTGGCTTCGGGTGCGTTGGTGACAGTGACCTGCCACAGCTGGCAGTGCCGGGCGCTGTCGAGCTTGCGCGGCTTGCCGAACGGGTTGAGCTGCTTGGACGCCCCTTCGATGCCGCTGCGTTTTTCCCCCACCAGGTACACCTCGCGCCCGGCCAGGCGCGCCGCCACGGCATTGAGGAGGTAGTCGGTCAGGTCCTTGGCCTTGGGCAGGAACACCACGGCGGTGTCGAACGCACGCTCGGGCACGGTCACGCCAAAGTGGCTGCGCTCGGGAAAACGAGCGTCCAGCGCCGCCTGATCGCCGGCATGCCAGCACCAGCCATGGGCCTCAGGCAAACGGCCGAGCAAATCGTCGGCGGGCAGGCCGGCCAACAACACCGGACCCTGGAATAACTCGGCCTGACGAAGCAGTACTTCACTGCGCGGATCCATGGTCTGCTCCTTGATAAAGCGGGTAAAAAAAAGTGCGGCAGTTTATCAACTGACGACACGCCGCGCTGTACCGCTGAAAAAGCCCTGGGCGTTTTCGCTCATTTGGCCGACGATCCGTTGCCGCGCCTCGCGGCTGCCCCAGGCGTTGTGTGGGGTGACGATCAACCGTGGGATATCGCCGGCCAGCAGCGGGTTGCCTTGGGTCGGCGGTTCCACGCTGAGCACGTCGGTAGCGGCGCCTCCCAAGTGACCGCCACGCAGTGCCTCGGCCAGGGCCTGTTCGTCGATCAACCCGCCGCGGGCGGTGTTGACCACGAATGCGCCGGGCTTGAGCAGCGCCAGTTCCCGGGCGCCGATCAAGTTCCGGGTGTGCTCGTTGAGCGGGCAGTGCAGGGTCAGGGCATCGACTTGTGGCAGCAATTGCTCCAGCGGCAAGCGGTCGGAGCGGGCCGGGCGCCCAGGGATCTGCCCCAGCAGCACGCGCATGCCAAAGGCTTCGGCCAGCCGCCCGACGGCGCTGCCCAATTCGCCATGGCCGAGCAAGCCCAGGGTCTTGCCTTCCAGCTCGACAATCGGATAGTCCAGCAGGCAGAACTGCGAAGCCTGCTGCCAGCGACCTTCCCCCACCGCTTTTTGATAATCGACCAGGCGCGTCGCCAGGTTCAGCAACAGCATGAGGGTGTGCTGGGCCACCGACGGCGTGCCGTAGCCCTGGCAATTGCAGACCGTGATGCCGTGGTGGCGGGCGGCCGCCAGGTCGACATTGTTGGTACCCGTGGCACTGATCAGGATCAGCTTCAGTTCAGGGCTGGCCGCCATGGCCTGGGCATCGATCACGATTTTATTGGTGATTGCCACCGTGGCGCCCTTGAGCCGCTCGATGACCTGGTCCGGCGTGGTCCGGGCGAACAGTTGCAGTTCGCCGAAGCAACTGCGCAACGGGTTCAGGTCCAGGTCGCCGAGGTCCAGGGAAGGGTGGTCGAGGAAAACGGCGCGGGCGGTGTTCGTCATCAGCTGTACCTTTTATGTCAAGAACCGAAGGCGTAATGTGGCGAGCCTATCAGATGAATGTGGCCCTGGCACCGAACTCCCGTGGCGAGGGAGCTTGACAAGGCCCACCCCTCAGGAGCCCCTATGTACCTTACCGAATTCCTCACCGTCGCCCTGATCCACCTGCTGGCTGTCGCCAGCCCCGGGCCGGATTTTGCCGTGGTGGTGCGCGAAAGCGTGACCCATGGCCGGCGCGCCGGGACCTGGACGGCGCTGGGTGTCGGCACGGCGATTTTCCTGCACGTGGGCTATTCGTTGCTGGGCATCGGCCTGATCGTGTCGCAATCGATCGTGCTGTTCAACGCACTGAAGTGGGCCGCCGCCGCGTACCTGCTGTACATCGGCTTCAAGGCACTGCGGGCGCAACCGGCCAAGCCGGCCGAGGAAAACCTGCACAAGGAAGTCGGTGAGCGGACCGCCCGCGGCGCGTACATTTCGGGGTTTGTCACCAACGGCCTGAACCCCAAGGCGACATTGTTTTTCCTGTCGCTGTTCACCGTGGTAATCAACCCGCACACGCCGTTGGCAATCCAGGCCGGTTACGGCGTGTACCTGGCGATGGCGACGGCTGTCTGGTTCTGCCTGGTGGCGCTGTTGTTCAGCCAGCAACGGGTGCGCGCCGGTTTCGCGCGCATGGGCCACTGGTTCGACCGGACCATGGGCGCGGTGCTCGTCGCCATCGGGGTGAAGCTGGCGTTTACCGAGGCGCACTGACCGCTGCGCGCTTTGCCTTGATCGCTTCCACGCAGATGTGGGGCGATCAATGCCGTTGGCGGGCGTAATCCAGAAAAGCGTCGATGTTGTCACTGCACAGCAGCGGTGACACCGCCTTGACCTCTTCCATCGGCCACTCCCACCAGGCCGACGCCAGCAGGGCCTGACGCACCGGCTCCTCGAAGCGCCAGCGAATGAACCGGCACGGGTTGCCGCCCACCATGGCGTAAGGCTCGACATCGCGTGTCACCACCGCGCCGGCGGCGACCACGGCGCCATGGCCGATGGTCACGCCCGACAGGATCATCGCTTCAGCGCAGATCCAGCAGTCGCTGCCAATCACCACGTCGCCCTTGGTCGGGTTGCTGCCGGGAATGTCCCGGGCTTCATCGATCATCAGTGGGAACGGAAATGTGCTGACCCAGTCGGTGCGATGCCCGCCGCCCAACAGGATCTTCACCCCTTCGGCGATCGACGTGTAGGAACCGACCTTGAGGACCGTGTCGTCGCCGAACTCCATCACCTCGGGAATGCCATAGGTGCCCACTCCGACCTGGTATTTCGGATAACGCAGACGGATTTTTTCCGGTGCTCGTTCGAGTTTTTCCAGGCGCTTGAGGTGCTTTCGTACTTTGCGTTCCTTGAGTTTCTGCAAGAACTTCATGGTTAGGACCTTGTCATCGGCAATCGCAAAGCCAGTCGCTTGAGGCGCTTGAAACTGGTTTTGTTCCAGTGGCGCCAGGGGATACTGCGCAACAGTCGCCAGGCTTCTTTCCGGTCTTCGACCACGGCGTACTTCAGCGCTTTGTGCACCAGCACCGTGCGGGCCGACTGGTAGGCGGGGTGGTCCCGATAGGGCTCGATGGCCTGCAGGTCCGTCTTGAGCATCAAGCGGTATTTCCTCGACAGGTTATTGGGGTGGCGCCGATAGCGCGTGACGCAGATCGGTAGTTCGTGGATCTCATAACCCTGGCGGGCGATCCGCAGGGTGATCTGGAAATCCTGGACCCTGAGCTGCGGATCGTAAAAACCGGCGTCCCGCAGGGCGCTCATGCGATACAGGGCCGTGGGCGCGCCGATGACGGCGGCGTTGCGCAGCAGGTCATCGAAGGTGTGTACCTGGATGTGGTCGCGCCGTTGCTCCTTGATGGTCCGGCCATCGCTGTCGATGTAGATGACCAGCGCGCCGACACAACCCACCTGCGGGTGTTCGTCCAGGTATTGGGCGCGGACCCGGATCGAATGGGGCAGCATCACATCGTCAAGGTCCGGGGTGGCGACATACGTGCCCTTGGCATATTTCAGCCCGTGGTTGAGTGCCGCGCTCACACCCTGGTTCTCCTGGGAGTAGAGCTGGAAAGCGTAGGTTCGCTGCAACTGCCGGAGCATGGCCAGGCTGTCGTCGGTGGAGCCGTCGTCGACCACGATGACCTCAACGTTCCGGTAATCCTGGGCAAAGAGGCTGTGGAACGCCTCTTCCAAGTATTTCCCGGCGTTGTAGCAAGGGGCCACGATCGACACAAGCGGCGCACCTTGAGGCACGGAGGCCTGGGAAGAGGTCAGTTCGTTGTTCATTATTTTCTGTCAAAAAGTGGTGGCATGCTGAAGACCTGCCAGGGCATTTTCCCCATAGGCTTTTGTAGCAAGCGTGATACCTATGCTCGCTGTTGGATATCGATCTGACAAGTTTGGTTACGCGATGCTTGCGAAACCTGGGTGCGAGATGGCTCAAGGCTAGTATTTGCGCGCGGATCAAATCATTCCTTTGGCTGATTTGATCCGTGTATAAGCGCTCTAGAGTGCTTGCTTCCAGCCAAGACCGTGCAGTCAGAAAAGGGACTCTTATGTTGCAGACTCGCGTTATTCCTCCAGCCGAAGGCGCCTATCAATACCCGCTGCTGATCAAGCGGCTGCTGATGTCCGGCACGCGTTACGAGAAAACCCGCGAGATCGTCTACCGTGACCAGTTGCGCTACAGCTATCCGACGCTGATCGAACGGGTCGCGCGCCTGGCCAACGTGTTGACCGAGGCGGGGGTCAAGGCCGGCGATACCGTGGCGGTGATGGACTGGGACAGCCATCGCTACCTCGAATGCATGTTCGCGATCCCGATGATCGGTGCGGTGATCCACACCATCAACGTGCGCCTGTCACCGGAGCAGATCGTCTACACCATGAACCACGCCGAGGACCGCTTCGTGCTGGTCAACAGCGAGTTCGTCGGCTTGTACCAGGCGATAGCCGGGCACCTGACCACCGTGGACAAGACCCTGCTACTGACCGACCTGCCGGAAAAAACCGCCGACCTGCCGGACCTGGTGGGTGAATACGAGCAATTGCTGGCCGCCGCGGCGCCCACCTACGACTTCCAGGATTTCGACGAAAACTCCGTCGCCACCACGTTCTACACCACCGGAACCACCGGCAACCCCAAGGGCGTGTACTTCACCCATCGGCAACTGGTGCTGCACACCCTGGGCGTGGCCACCATCATGGGGTCCATCGACAGCGTGCGGCTGCTGGGCACCAACGACGTGTACATGCCGATCACGCCGATGTTCCACGTCCACGCCTGGGGCCTGCCCTACGTGGCGACCATGCTCGGGCTCAAGCAGGTCTATCCGGGGCGCTACGATCCCGAGTTCCTGGTCCAGCTATGGCGCAAGGAAAAGGTCACCTTTTCCCATTGCGTGCCAACCATCCTGCAAATGGTCCTCAATGCCAAGGGCGCCCAGGACACCGACTTCGGCGGCTGGAAAATCGTCATCGGCGGCAGCGCCCTGAATCGCAGCCTGTACGAAGCGGCCAAGGCGCGGGGCATCCAGCTCACCGCCGCCTACGGCATGTCGGAAACCGGCCCGCTGGTGTCCTGTGCCCACCTCAACGAAGAATTGATGGCTGGCAGCGAGGACGAGCGCACCACCTATCGGATCAAGGCCGGCGTGCCGGGGCCGCTGGTGGAGGCGGCGATTGTCGATGCCGAGGGGCGGTTCCTGCCGGCCGATGGCGAGACCCAAGGCGAACTGGTGCTGCGCGCGCCGTGGCTCACCGAGGGCTATTTCAACGAGCCGCACAAGGGCGCCGAACTCTGGGACGGCGGCTGGCTGCATACCGGTGACGTCGCCACGCTGGACAACATGGGCTTCATCGACATCCGCGACCGCATCAAGGACGTGATCAAGACCGGTGGCGAATGGATCTCCTCCCTGGACCTGGAAGACCTCATCAGCCGGCATGCGGGGGTACGCGAAGTAGCAGTGGTCGGCATTCCCGATCCGCAGTGGGGCGAGCGGCCGTTTGCCTTGCTGGTGGTCCGGGAAGGGCATGAGATCGGGGCTCGCGAACTCAAGGAGCACCTCAAGCCGTTCGTCGAGCTGGGGCATTTGAGCAAGTGGGCGATCCCGAGCCAGATCGCCCTTGTTACGGAAATTCCCAAGACCAGCGTCGGCAAGCTCGACAAGAAGCGTATCCGCGTCGACATCACCGAATGGCAGAGCAACAACAGCACCTTCCTGTCCACGCTTTAGGCCTTTTTGCCGTGCCCGAAAGGGCACGGCAGCCCCACCAAGCAAGCGCTTGCCTTGTCAAACCGCAAATTTCAGCCATCCTTGCCGTGCCGGCATCTGTCGGCCTGGCGAAAGGACTGTTCCAGAGTGGTCGCGGGCTGCAAATCACACTTTAGAGGGATCAAGCCGTACTACCTGCTGGCTATAGTCCGCTCACGGATTCTCAAGAACGGGGCGCACGCACGAAAGGGCGATGCGACTTCGACGGATGTCGGGACGCTGCCGCTCCCTGCCGCCGAGGTGTTTTTGAAATGTCCATTGCCATAACAATAATGCACATGGAGTAGCGTCGATGACCTCAGCAACCACGTTCTGGCGCCGGGCAAAACTGCCTCTGGCGGTCAGTCTCGCCTCTTCGCTCGCCGGGCCAGCATTCGGCGTCAGTTTCAACATCGGTGAAATCGAAGGCCAGTTCGACTCATCCCTGTCGGTCGGTGCTAGCTGGTCCACGGCCAAGGCCAACCGGGATCTGATCGGTGTCAACAATGGCGGCAAAGGCTTGTCGCAGACCTCCGATGACGGCCACTTGAACTTCAAGCGAGGGGAAACCTTCTCGAAGATCTTCAAGGGCATCCATGACCTGGAACTGAAGTACGGCGATACCGGCGTGTTCGTGCGCGGCAAGTACTGGTACGACTTCGAACTCAAGGACGAAAATCGCCTGTACAAGGACATCAGCGACAGCAACCGCAAGGAAGGCGCCAAGTCCTCCGGCGGGCAGATCCTCGATGCGTTCGTCTACCACAACTATTCCATTGCCGATCAGCCAGGCTCTGTGCGTTTGGGCAAGCAGGTGGTCAGCTGGGGTGAAAGCACGTTCATCCAGGGCGGCATCAACTCCATCAACCCGGTCGACGTCTCCGCGTTCCGTCGTCCTGGCGCCGAGATCAAGGAAGGCCTGATCCCGGTCAACATGTTCTACGTGTCCCAGAGCCTGACCGACAACCTCTCGGCCGAGGCGTTCTACCAGTTGGAGTGGGACCAGACCGTGGTGGATAACTGCGGTACGTTCTTCTCCCAGCCGGATGTGATTGCCGACGGCTGCACCGATAACCTGCGGGTGCTGAACAAGCGTTCGACCATTCCGTTGCCGGGCGCCATTCTTCCAATATTGGAAGGCCAGGGCGTCGACATCAACGAAGAAGGCGTGCTGGTACGTCGTGGCCCGGACCGCGATGCCCGTGACAGCGGCCAGTGGGGCGCATCGTTGAAGTACATGTTCGAACCGCTGGACACCGAGTTCGGTGCCTACTTCATGAACTACCACAGCCGTGCGCCGATTTTCAGTGCCCAGGGGGCTGCGCAGCAGTTCTACACCGCGGGGCCCATCGCGGCACTGCGTCCCCTGATCGTAGCGGGTAACTCCAACTACTTCGTCGAATACCCGGAAGATATCCGTCTCTACGGCCTGAGTTTCTCCACGACACTGCCTACCGGTACGGCGTGGAGCGGTGAGATCAGCTATCGGCCGAATGCACCGGTGCAACTGAGCACCACTGACATTCTCTTCGCCGGTGTGACGCCACTTCCCGGATTTGGCAATGCATCGGTGCTCCAGGGCACGCCGGGCCAGGACCTGCACGGCTATAGCCGTAAAGAGATCACTCAGTTCCAGACCACCTTCACGCACTTCCTCGATCAAGTCATGGGCGCCAGCCGCCTGACCCTGGTGGGTGAAATCGGGGTGACCCATGTCGGTGGCCTGGAAAGCAAATCCGACGCTCGCTATGGCCGTGATCCGGTTTTCGGGCCGGGTGAACTGCCCAACGGTTTCTGTAACTCGCTCAATACGTCCACTGCGACGGGGGGCGGCCAGACCATCAACGACGTCAACAGCAACTGCAACAACGACGGCTTCACCACCTCCACGTCCTGGGGCTACCGCGCTCGCGCCATCTGGGAATACCCGGACGTGTTCGCTGGCGTGAACCTCAAGCCCAACGTGGCCTGGTCCCATGACGTCAAGGGTTACTCGCCGGGCCCTGGCGGCAACTTCGAAGAAGGCCGCAAAGCCGTCAGCCTCGGGCTGGATGCCGAGTACCAGAACACCTACAACGCCAGCCTGGCCTACACCAACTTCTTTGGTGGCGACTTCAGCACCGTAGACGATCGCGACTTCCTGGCGCTCAGCGTCGGCGTGACCTTCTAAGCACCGTATTTCAGGACGACACATTATGAAAATAACGAAGAATCTGTTGCAGGTCGGTGTCTTGGGGCTGTCCCTGCTGGCTGCCAGTGTCATGGCGGCGGTGCCTGCCGCCGAGGCCGACAAACTGGGCAAGAGCCTGACGCCGATGGGCGCCGAGATGGCCGGCAACGCCGACGGTTCGATCTCGGCCTGGAAACCCATGGCCAAGAACGCCGGCTCCGTGGACAGCAAGGGTTTCCTCTCCGACCCATATGCCAGCGAGAAGCCGCTGTTCACCATCACCGCGCAGAACGTCGAGCAATACAAGGACAAGCTCGCCCCAGGCCAGTACGCGATGTTCAAGCGCTACCCGGAAACCTTCAAGATGCCGGTCTACCCGACCCATCGCGGCGCCACCGTGCCGGACGAGGTGTTCGCCTCCATCAAGAAGAATGCGGTCAACACCAAGCTGGTCTCCGGCGGCAACGGCCTGGAGAACTTCGAGACGGCCGTGCCGTTCCCGATTCCCCAGAGCGGCGTGGAAGTCATCTGGAACCACATCACCCGCTATCGCGGCGGCAGCGTGACGCGCCTGGTCACCCAGGCCACCCCGCAGCCCAACGGTTCGTACAGCCTGGTGTACTTCCGCGACCAGTTCGTGTTCCGCGACAAGATGAAGGATTTCGATCCGGCCAACCCTGGCAACATCCTGTTCTACTTCAAGCAACAAGTGACCGCGCCGGCGCGCCTGGCCGGTGGTGTGCTGCTGGTGCACGAGACCCTGGACCAAGTGAAGGAGCCGCGTTCGGCGTGGGTCTACAACGCTGGCCAGCGCCGTGTGCGCCGTGCCCCGCAAGTGTCTTATGACGGCCCGGGTACGGCGGCCGACGGCCTGCGTACCTCCGACAACCTGGACATGTACAACGGCGCACCGGACCGCTACGACTGGAAGCTGGAAGGCAAGAAGGAACTGTACATCGCCGCCAACAGCTACAAGATCGATTCGCCGCAACTCAAGTACGCCGACATCCTCAAGGCCGGCCACATCAACCAGGACCTGACCCGCTACGAGCTGCGTCGTGTCTGGCATGTGACTGCGACCCTGAAGGAAGGCCAGCGCCACATCTACGCCAAGCGTGACTTCTTCATCGATGAAGACACCTGGCAAGCCGCGGTGATCGACCACTACGACGGTCGTGGCCAACTGTGGCGCGTGGCCGAGGCCCATGCCGAGAACTACTACGACAAGCAAGTGCCGTGGTACGCCCTGGAAACCCTCTATGACCTGCAGTCCGGCCGCTACTTGGCGCTGGGCATGAAAAACGAAGAGAAATCGGCCTACGACTTCGGCTTCACCGCCACCACCGCCGACTTCACCCCGAACGCACTGCGTCAGGACGGCATCCGCTAAACCGCTCCACCCGAGGCCGCATCCTCGAAACAACGCCCCGACTGGTTCGGGGCGTTTTTTTTGTTCGATCAGTCAACACAAAACCCTGTGGCGAGGGAGCTTGCTCCCGCTGGGCTGCGCAGCAGCCCCAAACCAGCCTACTCATTGTGTCAGGTACAACGCGGTCGCTGCCTTGCGGGTTGCTTCGCAACCCAGCGGGAGCAAGCTCCCTCGCCACAAGAGCGTTGGCTGCCTGAGTTTTTTCAAGTCGGTCGGCTTGTAGTCTTTTTGTAGCCATTTGTAGCACTCCCTTCAATACCTCCTCGTTTACCGCTAGTCTGCGGACATCTGCAACGCCGCCACCCGCATTCCTACAAGAGCCGGCCATGACTGATTTGTCTTCACTTCCGGATTCTGCCCGCGCAGCCATCGCGGTACAGGACGGGCGTTTCTACCGCCCGCCCTTGCCCGACGGCCATGTCGCGCGGCCGCGGTTGTGCGAGCGTTTGGCCGCTGGGCTTGGGGGCAGGTTGCTGTTGGTCAGTGCCCCGGCGGGGTTCGGTAAAAGCTCCCTGGCGGTGGAGTTCTGCCAGAGCCTGCCGGCCCATTGGCAAAGCCTCTGGCTGGGGCTCAGTGCCCGGGACAACGATCCGGGGCGTTTCCTGGAGCGCTTGCTCGAAGGGCTCCAGGCGTTTTTCCCGCAACTGGGGGGCCGGGCACTGGGGCTGCTGAAAATGCGCCAGCGCCATCAACCCTTTGCCTTCGAAGAATGGCTCGATGGCTTGCTGGACGAATTGTCCGCCCACTTGTCGCTCCGTAACCCCTTGCTGCTGGTCCTCGACGATTACCACCTGGCCCAGGGCCCGGTGCTGGATCGCTCCCTGCAATTTTTCCTCAATCACCTGCCCGACGGTTTGCTGGTACTCGTCACCAGCCGTCAGCGCCCGGACTGGCACCTGGCGCGCCTGCGCCTGTCGCGGCAATTGCTCGAACTCAACGAGCAAGACCTGCGCCTGACCCATGACGAAGCCTTGACCCTGCTCCAGCATCACAGCAGCTCGTTGCGCGGCGAGGCGCTGGAAAACCTCATCCAGCGTAGTGAAGGCTGGGTGGCCGGGCTGCGGTTCTGGTTGCTGGCCGCCTCCGAAGCCGGCAGCGAAGGCCTGCTGCCCCAGGCTCTGCACGGTGGGGAAGGGCTGATCCGCGATTACCTGCTCGAAGAAGTCATCGATTGCCTGCCCGCCGAGGTGCAGGCGTTCCTCTACGACACGGCCCCCCAGGAACGCTTTTGCAGCGCGCTGTGCGATGCCGTGCGCGAAGCCCATGACAGCGGCGAAATCCTGCGTTACCTGGCGGCCCACCAGGTCTTCCTGGTGCCGCTGGACGAGCACGGCCATTGGTATCGTTATCACCACCTGTTTTCCGACCTGCTGCGCAGTCGCCCCAGCGCGCCGGCCATGGTCCCGGCCGCGACCCTGCACCTGCGGGCCTGTCGCTGGTTCAACGCCCAGGGCCTGATCGACGAAGCCGTGGAACAGGCCCTGCGGGCCGGGCACCTGGACGTGGCGGCGAACCTGGTGCAGAACCTTTCGGAGGAGCAACTGCTGGCCGAGCAGAACGTCGGCATGTTGCTGCGCTGGAAAATGGATTTGCCCGACAGCCTGCTCATCAGCACGCCGCGACTGATCGTGCTCTATAGCTGGGCATTGGGCCTGGCCTGTCAATTGGACGCCGCCGAAGAGCTGGCCGCGCACTTGAGTCGCTTCCTGCCGGCCCCTTCCGCCACCGCGCAAAAATCCATGCTTGCCCAATGGCTGGCCCTGAGCGGTATCGTCGCCCGTGGCCGCGGCGATCGCGAGGCCACCGTGCGTTATTGCGGCGAAGCCCTGGAGAGCCTGCCGCAAAAACGCTACGGCCAGCGGCTGATGTGCCTGTCCACCTTGTCGAACCTGGCGATTGCCGACGGCGACCTGTGGCGTGCCCGGAACCTGAACCGCGATTCCCTGGAGCTGGCGCAGCGGGTCGGCAACCCATTGTTCGAGGCCCTGGCCCATTACGACCGTGCCCGGGTCTTGCAGGCACGGGGCGAAATCCTGCGGGCGCTGGACGAAGTGCAGCAGGGGTTGCAGCGTTTGCATGCATTATCGCCCCAGCGGCTTTACGCGGTGCGGGCGCGGTTGATCATGTACGAGGGTTTCCTGCTGACCTTGCGCATGCAACCCCAGGTCGGCCTGGCGCGGTTGCAGGCAGGCCTCACCGAAGCCCGCGCCTGCCGCGACATCAGCGTGCTGATCGGTCATTGCGTGATCGCGCGCATCGAAGGTCATGGCGGCGAGTTCGCCCGGGCCTTTGCCGAACTGGCTGAAGCCGAGCGCCTGATGCACATCTGGGACGTTCCGCCGATCTACTACCTGGCAATGATTACCCTGGTCAAATGCGAGCTCTGGCTGGCCCAGGGTCGCACCGACCTGGCCGAAGCCTGGCTGGCCCGCTTGGGCCAGACCTACACGGGCGAACGGGCCGCCGCGCCGCCGGAATTCCACCCGCAACTGCCGCTGCATGTCGAATTGCAGCAGGCGGTGCTGGAATCCATCCGGGGTCAACCGATGCTTGCCGAAGGGCGACTCGATGCCCTGCTTGAACACGGCCAGCAAACCGGCCGGCAAATGCTCAGCGTGATGGCGCTCAACCAGAAGATCGCCTTGCTGTTGAGCGCCGGCCGTGAGCCCGAAGCCCGCCGTACCCTGGCCCAAGCTTTCGAAGCCGCCAGCGGCGGCGTGTTGCAGCCCTTCGAGTGGTTGTTTGGCAAGCACTGTGAATGGTTTCGCGAACAACTGCTGCACGCACCGCCCAGCACGTTGCGCGAACATCTGCTCGAACGCCTGCCCTCGGCGGTGGCCCAGCCTGTCGACCCGACGGCACCTGTCGAAACCCTCAGCAGTCGCGAGCGGGCGGTGTTGCAGCTGATTGCCCAGGGCTGTTCGAACCAGGAGATCAGCGAGCAATTGTTCATCTCGCTGCACACCGTCAAGACCCATGCCAGCCACATCAACAGCAAACTCGGCGTCGAGCGCCGCACCCAGGCGGTGGCGCGGGCGAAGGCGTTGGGGTTGTTGGGCTGAGCGAGGTTTTGGCAACGGCGAGAAAAACCTGTGGCGAGGGAGTAAGCTTTCTCGCCACAAAGGCTTTGACAAGGAATCCCTCGATGTTGCCTCTGTACAAAACCATCCCATCCCCCGTCGGCCAGTTGATCCTCGTCGCCCGGGAGACAAGACTGGCGGCCATCCTGTGGGAAAACGAGCGGCTCAACCGGGTGCGCCTGGGGCCTTTGGAAGAAGACACTCGGCATCCGGTCCTCAAGGAAACCGAACGTCAGTTGCTGGAATACTTCGCCGGCCAGCGCCGCCGTTTCGAACTTGAGCTGGACTTTGCCGGCACTGATTTCCAGGTCCGAGTGTGGCACGCACTGCTGACCATCCCCTTCGGTGAAACCCGCAGCTACCGCGATATCGCCGTCCAGATCGGCCAGCCGACAGCGGTCCGGGCGGTCGGTGCCGCCAACGGTCGCAACCCCATCTCGATCATCGCCCCGTGCCACCGCGTCATCGGCAGCTCCGGCAGCCTCACCGGCTTCGCTGGCGGCCTGGCGGCCAAACAATTGCTGCTCAGCCTCGAAGGCCAGCAGACCCTGCAGTTGGCGTTCTGACTGCTACTTCCCTGTGGGACCGTGGATTTTGCATCCATCCCCAATCCCCTGTGGGAGCGGGCTTGCTCGCGAAAGCGCCGTGTCAGCTTGCCCAGGTGCTGGCTGTGCCGCCGTCATCGCGAGCAAGCTCGCTCCCACAGTTGTTTTGGTGTGACTGTAGATTTTGCATCCGTCCCAGTCCCCTGTGGGAGCGAGCTTGCTCGCGATAGCGGAGTGTCAGGCAACTTATTTGGCGATTGATACACCGCTTTCGCGAGCAAGCCCGCTCCCACAATGTTTTCAGGCTGGTGGGGATTTGGGGGGCCGCATGCGAGTCGGTGGTTGGCCGTTGGCGTTGTGCTGGTAGATCTTCGTGGGCTGGCCCTGTTCATTGAAGAACACCTGGCCAATGCCGGCGCTGTTCCACAGCCGTTCGCCCGCCTCGGCGTGTTCCGGGGTGTGGGGGACGATGCGCATGCTGCGGCGCTTGGTGAACCAGTTCAGGGGCGAGCGGGGGGAGTAGAGCCAGCGGTTCAGGCGGTCGAACCATTCCAGCAGCACGGGCGGGAATTCATTCTTGATGCCGCTGCTGGTGATCTGCCAGATACGCGGGCCGCCCTTGCGGTGTGGGATCAGCACCTCGTAGACGAAGGAATAATGCACGTCCCCTGACAGCACCACGTAATTACCCGGTGTACGCGAGTGTCGGAAAATGTTCAGGATCACCTGGGCCGCGCCGCGATGGGCCATCCAGTTTTCCGCGTCCACCAGCAACGGGTAACCACACCAACTGAACACCCGCTGCACGGTCTCGATCAGCTTCACGCCGAAGATCGGTGCCGGTGAGACGATGATGGCCGAGGGGTGATCCAACAACGCTTGCTGCAACTCGCTCAGGGCTTCCCAATCCAGCAGGCCGGAAGGTTGCTTGAGGTTGTTCTCACTGCGCCAACGACGGGTGCGGGTATCGAGCACCACCAGGGCCGGGGTGCTCGGCAGTACGTAATGCCACTGCTGGAAACCCAGCAGGGTGTCGATCAATTGGTCCTGGGGTTCGCTGTCGAGGTAGCGGTCTCGGGCGGTGTCGCTCAAGGCCAGGGTTTTCGGGAGCACGTCCGCAAAGGCATCCGGGTTGTTACCCCAGCCTTGGCAAAGCATGTAGGCGATCAAGGCGTTGCCGATGATGCGCTTGGAGAACGGATGGCCGTAGGCCGTTTCCTCCCACTGAGCGGACAGATTCCAGTCATCGGTAATGTCGTGGTCATCGAAAATCATCAGGCATGACAAATGCGCAAATACCCGCGCCACACCGCCCAGCCCGGTCTTGAACGCGTCGATGCGTCGCTGTTCCAGGTCGTAGCGCTGGCGCCGCTCGGCGGTCAGTTCGGGGGGCTGCACGGAGATCAGTGTCCAGGGCACCGGCGACCACACCAGCAGGTACATCGCCATGACCTCGGCGAAGGTCACCAGGTGATTGTCGGCGCTGCTGCTGGTGAAGATCGGCTTGCGCGCCCCGCCGAAAAAGCGCTCGCGCAGGGTTTCGTTGCTCTCCAGTGCCGGTAGCAAATCGGCGCGATGGTAATAACTGGCCGGGTGTTGGTAGAGCTTGGCGCTGTCTTCCACGACGGCGCCGTCCAGGCATTCCTCGAACAGTCCCAAGCGTTCGATCAGCCCGTGAATCGCCCGCAACATGGGCCCGGCGACGTCGTCGGCATAGACCTGGTCGCCACTCATCATCAACAGTGCCGGGCGTTGCGCCGGGTCTTGCGCGAGCAGACGGTCGACACAGAGCAGGCCGTCGTTGGCCGGGTAGTGGGGTTTGCGGCAGGAACCGTGGACCAATTGCTCGATACGCGAATGCAGCATGAAGTTCGGGTACTGCGCGCCGTCATACAACAGATGCGGCGCCCACTCGGCGATGGGCGCACCGTCCACCAGCAGGTCGTAGCCAATCACCACGTCCTGGGGCAGAGGGGCGTCGAGCGTCACATCGATCAAGTGCACAAACGCCCGTTGCCCGACCGGCACCACGGTGCAACGTGATGCATCGAGTGCCAGGTCGCCGACACCGTCAATGCGTAGCGTCAACGCCAACGCTCGCGTGCCCACCAACCACATCACCAGGCGCGCAGGCTCCAGGCGCCGCAACAGCGGACCGACCAGGACAGGGGGCAGGGCAAGGGTGATATCGGGGGTGGACGACAGCATCAGCGGAAAAAGCTCTATTCAGGGAGAGGCGGGGATCATAACGCAATGTGCTGTGCAGCTGGGGATAGGGGGGCGGGCACTGTTGTGGCGAGGGAGTAAGCTCCCTCGCCACAGGAAAGTGTCACGCCTGGCGATGTCACTGGGCGCTGTTGGAAGCCTCGGCCGCCTTGATCAGGTCCGGACCGATCTCTTTCTCGAACTTCGCCCATACCGGTTTCATTCGTTCGCGCCAGACACTGCGCTCTTGCGGTGTGAGGGTGATGATCTCGGTGGTCTTGGCGTCCAGGACGTGCTGCTTGTCCTGTTGGTTGAATCGTTCCGCTTCCTGGTTGGTATGGGCAGTGGATTCGACCACGATCTTCTCCAGCTCGCTGCGGATATCCGGCGGCAGGCCGTTCCAGAAGTCCGACGTGGTGATCAACATGTAGTCGAGTATGCCGTGGTTGGATTCGGTGACGTATGGCTGCACCTCATTGAGCTTCTGGTTGTAGAAGTTCGAATAGGTGTTTTCCGTGCCGTTGACCAGGCCGGTACGCAGCCCCTGGTACACCACCGAGAAAATCATCGGTTTGGCTTTGGCATCCACCGCCTTGAACTGCTCCTCCAGCACCGCGGAGGTCTGTATCCGGAACGTCAGGCCACGGGCATCCTCAGGGGTACGCAATGGCTTGTTGGCCGACAGCTGCTTCATGCCGTTGTGCCAATAGGCCAGGCCGGTGACGTTCTTGCTTTCCATGGACTTGAGCAGTTTCTGGCCCTCGGGGCTTTGCTGGAAACGGTCTACTGCGGCGATGTCGTCGAATAGAAAGGGTAAGTCGAACAGCTGCACGGTCTTGGTGTACTGATCGAACTTGGCCAGTGACCGCGCAATGATCTGCACCTCTCCCAGAAGCAGGGCTTCCATCTCCTTGTCATCGCCGTACAGCGTGGAGTTGGGGTAGACCTCGACCTTCACCTTGTCCGGCAGTCGCTCTTCCGCCAGCTTCTTGAACATCAACGCGCCCTGGCCCTTGGGCGTTTGGTCGCCTACCACATGGGAGAACTTGATGACGATCGGCTCAGCCGCCATGACCGTGCCCCACACGCCGAAAGCCAGAGTGCAGGCGAACGCTTTCCATACAGGTTTGAGCATTGCGAAATTCCCTTTGCCTTTACATTCATCGTACGGGCCTCTTCGGAGCCCGGCGTACTGCAGACAACGTCAAGTCTAGGAGAAAAATCATCCACCGCCGGGTGACGTGTTCCGGCGGGCAAACCATCGGGCTTTTGCTGGGTGGGAGCGGGTTTTAACTGACCGTACGCCTTTCTCAGCCCCCTGAGGCTCAAGGCTCCAGCGCCGGCCCCTTCAACTCGATCTGGTTGCCGTCCGGATCGAAGCAGTAGATCGACCAGCCCTTGCCCTCCGCGCCGTAGCGCATCTGCGCTTTCTCAACGGTCAGGCCAACTGACGCCAAATGCGCGAGAAGGGCTGGTTCATCGAACGGCTCGATACGCAGGCACAAGTGATCGACGTTGTGCCCCTGCTTTCCGGCCGCCGGTCCACCCTGGCGACCGAGGGGGCCGTCCACGGCAACCAGGTCAATCATCGAAACACCGGTGCCCAGATGAAGCATGCCAAGATCGTCCCGGCGCTTCTTCAGCTCGCAACCGAGCACCGATGTGTAGAAAGCGAGGCTGCGCTCGAGGTCCTTAACGCGCAGGACGATGTGGTCGATGCGTTGAATCGTGAAGTTCTTCATACGGGCCTCATATGATCAGTGATGGACGCCAGGGTTACTTCACCTTAGTCATTCATGCTGGAATGGCATCGCAACAACAATCCCCTGTGGGAGCGAGCTTGCTCGCGATGACGCCAGCACATTCAACACAGGTTAGACCGGCCGCATCGCGAACCAGCTCTTCCCCCGCCCGGCATCCTGGTGGCTAAAGTTCATCGACATGCAGTCGATAGGCTCATTCCGGAGACGTGCGTATCTATCGGTGTTTCTCCTCATTGTTCGGTTTGGAATGGAAAGGATAAGCAAGCGTAGGGTCGACAAGCACTTCAGAATAAAGCGCCCGGCCGAATCTCCAGTGGGCTGGTTAGGCAGAGTTGCCAATCAAGGACGTAGAGATGCCAATTACCGAAGAGCAGGCAAATGCAATCGGGCGATTTTATGCGTCGGTTGACGAGCTGAAAAACCAGAACATCGTGCGCTCGGACAAGTATCTCGGCGACATCGCCGAGTTCCTGGCTATGTCAGCATTTGGTATGGCGCTCGCTGAAAGCCAGCGTCAAGAAGGTTACGATGGTTACATCGGCAACAAGAAAGTCCAAGTCAAATATAGCGGTGGTCGCAGCACAACCGTCGACTGCGGTGATCCCGCTACCTACGATGAGCTCATCATCATTCTTGGCCCTGGAAGTGTGCTGCGTCCCGAAGGGATGACCGACCCATACCTTTATTACCGGATACCTGGCGAAGTGGTGCGTCAGCGTGTGCCGCATGGTGATGGCAAGATTCGCTTCAGCATTGGCAATCTGCCCCAGGCTCACCGAGTGCTTATTACCCATTCAGGAACAACGGTGGAAGAAGGGGGATCCGGGGGTTGATCACGCCTTCCCGCAGAGCTGATTTGTCACAGAAGCTCACGGCGTTGGGCGAGGTCATCGATCTGGTTAAACCTGAGGTTGCCATCCCTGCACTCAAGCCGAACGAAGCCATGATCGACCTGGCGCTCATTAATTTCAGTCGGAACGTGCACAGATGGGGAGGAGCGTCTACTTTCCATCCACGAGATGGCGTTTTGCCCTCTGACGTAGATGTTCAGCGTTTCATCAGGTTTGGAGTCAGCACCATGCCCAAAAAACGAGTTCTTCTGGTCGGTCTTGTCACGTGCACGGTCGCTGGGTGTGTAGCGCCTCCTTCACCCGCCGTTCGGGCCTTTGGTGACAACAAGTTTTGGATGACGCTCGAGGATATGCCTTACGTCATCGGGAGTACGAAGGAGCGCATTGTCGTGCCCAAGGGCTTCGTCACTGACTATGCGTCAATCCCGCAAACGCTGTGGTCATTAGGGCTCTCGCAACATGGTCAATACAGCCGTGCGGCTCTGATCCATGATTATCTTTATTGGTCTCAAGGCTGCAAGCGCGAACAAGCTGACAGGTTACTGGTTCTCGCCATGAAGGAAAGTAAGGTCGGACAGTTCGATGAGTTTCTGGTCTATCAAGGGGTTAACCTTGGTGGGGGTGGCCCCTGGAATGACAATGCGAAAGAGCGAAAGGCGAACCTGCCACGGGTGGTACCTGAACGGTACTTGAAACCGTCGGATCCGAACGTAACCTGGCCAACGTATAGAGCCATGCTCGTGGGGCAAGGCGTGAAAGACCCCTCATTCAAACAAAACCCTTCATATTGCAGATACGGCGACTCCACCAAGGTGCCATAAAGGGCTAACGTCAGTATTTAATGGCTTCTAACATGTTTTTCGCACGCTATCAATAAATCTGATAGCGTGCGAAAAACCTGATTCAAACGAGGCTGAAAGCTTCTTGAATGGTCTTGATCAAACGGTCGCCGTTCACACCTTTGTAAGCTTGGGGATTTGACGCGAGCTCAGCGGGTACTTGATTTAGAAACGCCTTCAAATCGAGCGCCAATCGTTCAGGTAGCTGGGCCATTCCTTCAGTCAGACCGACAGCCAGTACGATCACATCTCTGAAGTGCTTTTTGATATCGCGACTGTCCACGGCAATGCCTTGTTCAAGCAGTGCCTTCTTGTTAAGCCAGGCATGGGCTTTGAGGGGAACGAGCCGATCAGCACCGATGTGGCTGATATCCTGGGTGTGATCCACGCCGGCCAGGAGAAAGGCGTAGTACTCATCATCAAGAATGATCGCAGACAGGCTGGCGGCTTGCTCCTCAACGGGGACCTTGGTCATTCTGGCGGCTTCTTCATGCTCCAGGCCATCCGGCACTCGGGAAAACAGCTCGACCTGAACGGGAAAGGATTTGTCCTCAGGATTCTGGAAACGATAAAAAACCGGCGAGTCCCCACTGCTGTCACCATTCTGGCGAATGGCATAGCCGCCGTCCTTGATGAACTTCCAGAACTGCCCGACGAACGCACGATCCAGTGCCTCGACGACCAGGACGATATCCAGATCCTTGGTCAGTCGAAACTCTTCACCCAGTCCCTCCATGGCAATTGAAGCGGCCACCCCGCCGATCAGAACGTAGCTGTCCTGGAAGTCCCTGAAATATTCTCGAAACCGATCTACACCCGCTACCATTTCACGTTCTCCATCATTTCATCGAGACACATTTGCACGCGCTCGTCATGGTCATCCTTGAGGCTCAGATAGAGCGAAAAGGGGTCTACCGTCCCCGTGGCGATGTTGCTGCGTGGTGGTTCATAACTCCAAAACTGAATGCAGCATGCGGCGTGGTTTGGCGGTACTTCGAGGTAGGGCGCGGTGGTCTCGAGTTTCGACTTGGCTGTTTTCGAAGTTGAGCCCCATGCGCCGAATTCTTCCCCGTAGGCTGCATTCTTTTCAGTTTGAGCAAGCCCCCGGACATGCTCGAACTGCGCTGCGGTCATTGCAAAGCAAGGGACTTTTGGGGCAGCGAGAAGACTCATTTCAGCCAGGGCCGTTTCTCCGGCCAGCAACATTGGGGTGTCATCAAGAACCTGGGGAATTGCATTGAGCCAAAGTGCTTTTTTGACCGGCGTACGCATGGACTCCTTGCTCATCTCCCAAGTCTCCTTGGGGGACAAGTGAAACAGGATCGCGGCCTCACCCATTTCCTTTCCAGGCTTAACAATGTCCAAGTCGGTCAGTTCCTTGATCGCTCTGCTGACGGTCATTTTTGCGTAGGTAGAGGACTTCTCGAAGGTAGCGCGAGAGGTCAGGAGCTGGTGGTGCCATCCCTTGATCAGGAATTGAATCAGCATGGCTTGGGTGGCGGGGCTCAGGACCTGAGGTTTTTCCAGGCGTTGGCGGTAATACTCACGCAAGTCCATGCCAAAGGCCGGAAGAAAAAGCTGATTGCCCGGCACGATGAACTGGACGCCTTTCTCCACCAGCCGCTTGCGGTCATAACTCGGAAGCGTATCTGTGACGAAAATCATCAAGTCGCCGGTCTCGGGCAGCTTTTTATATGCCTGAAAGTTGTGGATGGCCTGAATATGCTTGGCGACATCCGCAACGCTGGCTTCACGCTGTGGACGTTCCTTGAGAATGAGGCAGCCGGCCCCGAAGATTTCCGTGACGAAAAATTCGTAGCGGTCACGCAACGCATACGGAAGGATCTTGACGTGCTCCCACGGTTTTAAGCGCAGCTTCAGGCCCAGCACGTTCTCTACGTAGACTTTGAGCTCGATCAGATCACGCCTTTCGGGGAGATCGTGGTCTTGGTGGGGGGCGGGCATAGTCATTCTTCCGTATCAGGATTTCAGCACGGTATCAGAGGTTTTGATAGCGTGCAAAATTCTTGATCTTTCTAGATGGATATTGGTCTCTGACCTCCCGCCTCAATGGGGTTGCTACGCTGGTACTGCCAAGATTTGGAACCTGCTTTTCTGAGGGCGGCAGAGATCCATCACTCGAAAACCAATCTCTCACACCCTTTGGCCTCAACCATCTGCTCAAACACCGGCAACCGCGCGACAAACTCCGTCTCGAACGCCAGATACCGATCCTGCGCCGCCAAGTAACGAATCTCCGGCTTTACCCGCGCAATATCCTTGGAAGACAGCTTCACCACCTCATGGCTGCGCTGATTCCAAAACCACGCCAAGGTCTGTGTGCCGAACGTATTCGTCCGGTAATTCCACACCCACCAATCCCCGTGCCCCCGGGCAACATGAAGCTGCCCATGAAAGGTGCGCAACGTGATGACTTGCTTGGGCTGGGTGACGAGCAAACGCGTGTCCTGGCGCAGTTCACTGCCGAAACCGTCCAGCGTCGCCTTGGTCTTGGCGCCGGTCATGACGTTGAAGCGCCACGCCAACAGCACCGTCTCCTGATAACCCGAATGCTCGACGTTTTGCCGCGTGCCTTCGCTGAACAGCAGAATCTCGTCACCCCCCAGGTAAGCCGTTGACGCCCTGAGTTTATAGCCCTCGGCAGGCATCGCCCGGGCGACGATGGCTGGTTGTGGAGGGTCTTGATTCCAGACCCAGCACTTCGGCCCGTTGTGCTGCATGAACAGCAAGCGGCGAGGACCGATGGGCAGGATCGTCAGTTCATCCGCGTACTCGAAAATCACTTCGCTGCTGTCCGCCGTGATCCGCCAGACCCGCGTCAAATGCTCGGGTTCGTAGATACGTTGACGTTCGAATATTTCCGAGCCCACCACCACGCAGGGCTGTTCAAACTCCGGCCATTGCACCCCGGCAGGCCCGAACGCCGCGATCTCATCGCCTTGACGAATTTCGTACTGGTAGCGGTCGTCCGCAGTGTAATCGCCGCGTAGGACCCGACGTTTCCACAGGCTGCGCCGGGCATCGGCATCGATGAGCTGAAGGTCCGCGCCGTCCACGCCATCGGCCCGGTGTTCGAGCATGTCCTGCTCGGCGGGCGGCCATGGGTTGTAATCGATCAGAAAGCACGACCACTGGTCGTCGTCCTGCTCGGTGATGGCGGCCCAACCGTTGTGGTAGTTGTATTCATGCACATAGGTGGCGCCGGGATAGTCATGGACTTCCTGTAGCCACTTCACCTTGCTGCGCTTGGGTTTGGCCGGTTTGCGTTCGACGGCGGCAGGCTTGGGCGGCTCGATCAAACTCGCCGTGAACCTCGGTTCGCCGCGCTGGCCCTGCCAGTGCCGGGCAAAGGCCTCGCGCTGAGCGACCGGGACAATCACCGGCCGATAATCATCGCCACCGGCATCCAGGTTCCACAAGTCATAACCCTGACCCGCCAACACTGGCGCCAGCGCCTCGAAACAGACCTCGGGCATCTCGTTGGACAGCTCATCCAACAACGCCTCGAACCCTGGACCGGCAAACGCACCGATGTCGGGATAGTAATGCTGCAACAGCCCGAGCAGGTCGCTGCCCGGTGTTTTCCAATCGATATGAACCAACGGATCGAATTGCGATTGCATCACGCCTGTCATCCTTGTGGTTTCTCTGCGGCCATCTTAGCTGCACACCGCCGAAGCCCCAAAGCGATGATAAGCCGGGCACAGGCCACTGTGGGAGCGAGCTTGCTCGCGATAGGGCCGGTTCAGGCAACATCAATGGCGACTGGTTTACCGCCATCGCGAGCAAGCTCGCTCCCACAGTTTT
>NZ_FMTK01000018.1:0-135204 GCF_900100025.1 Pseudomonas sp. NFACC56-3
CGTTCGTCTAGTGCCGGAACCATACAAAACTAAGCCCTTGAAAAATGAGGGGGCTTTGTTTTTTCTGAAGTATTCACTTTTATGCACCCCCTGAAAAACCTGTGGGAGCGAGCCTGCTCGCGATGAGGCCATCAAACCCACCGACAATCTTTCAGCCAAGACAACAGGCAGCCTTCCCTGGACCGGCTCAACCAAACAGCATCTTTTGCCAGTGATCCTCACCCACAATGGCAATCGAAGCCCCCGCCTCCCGCAGTTCCACTGCCTTCATGATCTTCGTTCCGTAGGTGCTGTGGCGCCACTGCTCATTACCCACGCTGCCGACCACCAGGTAATGCACCTTCTTACTCATCCCACCACCAATCAAACCGCCACGCTCTTCGACCAGTGCCTGGCAATCTTTGCGAGGTCCAAAGGCCATGACGCCTGTAAATACAAACATTCGGCCATCCCACACCAAGTCAGGGGCTGGGGAATTGAAGGGAAGGTCCGTTGGAGTAATGGCAACAGCTTCGCCGATCTTCGATCTCTCAATGCCCACGCCAGAAAAGCTACGTAGGATGTTAAGCAGCTCAAGAGACTCGTCCGGGTCCAGAGCATCGTCCTGAAGCATGGACGCCAGACGCGAATACAACAGATTGATCACAGGGTCATTTAGATGGGCGAGGTTGTTTTCCAACCATTGCTTTAGGAAAACCGCTTCGCTGGTGTTCACGACACCGTCCGCCGTAATCCCCGCGGCCAGTCCCACCAAGGCATCGGCGGCGCGTCGATCGATGCGGGCGTGGTGGAGGAATTTGCTGTTTTCGAACTCGTTGTGTAGGTCCATTACGGGGTTCCTTAGGATGGGTATCGGTTCAGCACTGAAGCATTACCGGTTGGGGAAATGTTGTGTTCAAACCTAGCACTCCTGCGCACAGCCCCCCATTTTTTGATCGAGGAAATAAATCCGTCCCCTTTTCCGTCCCCTTTTCCAAGCCCTGTCCCACGCTTCCGATCTGCTCCACGTTGCCAAGGTCCTGGCCGAGGACGCGGCGATGATTCGCGGTACGGATCGGTATGCCTGGGCGTCGTGTTATTTGCAGGATATGAGCAAGGCCGTCATCGACGACGTGGTGAAGGTGCTGGAGGCGCCGGGGAGTAATCCTGCTTAAGGGCCGCAGGCCCAATGCTGTCCGCTGGGTCGAGCAGCATTGGGTTTCTTCTGTATGACGGGAACGATTGAAGAAGGGCTGCTTCGCAGCCCAGCGGGAGCAAGCTCCCTCGCCACGGATTAGGGACAGAACACAATGACTGACTGCAATGAGTTTGTGGGATTTCTGAATGGGCTGTGTTCCCTCCACCCTCCCCCTGTCCAAACAGTTTGCAACGTATTCATCTAATCAAATCCCCCGCCGATACCTCATATAAGCGCATGGAATACCGCAAGGCTCCGTTCGCGCTCGACTACACTTTTCCAGAATTCTCCCGCTCCAGGAGCAGTAAGCGATGAAGATCCGCACCAAGGTCATAGGCTCGGGGTTGGTCAGTCTTTCCTTTGCGTTGCTGCTCGGCGGTATTGGGCTGTGGGGCTATCACTCCATGACCGAGGCCTTGGTGCAGAACGAGACCAGTATCTCCGCCATGCGCAAGCACATGGAGGCGGACATGATGCACGACGCCATTCGTGCCGATGTGCTAGCCGCCCTGCTGGTAACGCCGGGGGATGCCCAGGGGGCGAAGGAGGTACTGGAGTCATTCGACGAACATACGCAGCGGATGCGCAAGGTCATCGCCGAAAATGCCGAGGCGAAGTTGCCGCAGGATATTGCCAAGTCGATTGGCGAGCTCAAGCCACAGGTCGAAACCTATATCGATAAAGCCAAGCAAGTGATTGGCAAGGCGCTGAGCGGGGCTCAGGACGGTCGCGCGCTACGGGCGGAGTTCGACGGGGCGTTTTCGGCGTTGGAGGAGCGCAACGAGGCGGTGAGTGAGCTGATCGAAAACCAGGCGCAGACGTCCCGCGAACTCCAGGACGGCAGCATTCAAAGCTCGCAGGGTTGGCTGGTCGGGACGTTGCTGGCCACCTGCGTGGCGCTGGCGCTGTTGTCGTGGAGCCTGCTCAAGGCGGTGCTTACGCCGCTGAACAAGATCATCCTCAATACCCAGGCGATTTCCCAAGGGGATCTGCAGCGGTCGATGGGGGCCCAAAGCAAAGATGAGCTGGGCCAGCTACAAGGCGTGATCGAGCAGATGCAGACCAATCTGCGGCAGATGATCGCCACGATCCGCGGCCAGAGCGATGAGTTGCATGGCACGTCCCGGAACCTGGGCGATACGGCGCGGCAGATTGTGTCCAGCGCCGACCAGCAGGCCCAGAGCGCGACCAGCATGGCGGCCAGCATGGAACAGATGATGGCGAACATCAGCCAGATCCATCAGCACGCCGACAGCGCCCGGACGATTTCGGCGCAGTCCGAACAATTGGCGAGCAGCGGTGGCCAGGTGATTCTCGGGGTGGTGGAAGGCATGAACCGGATCGCCGAGGTGGTCAACCAGTCCTCCAGCAAGATCACCGCGCTGGACGCCTCGTCCGAAGACATTCATTCCATCATCCAAGTGATCAAGAGCATCGCCGAACAGACCAACCTGCTGGCCCTCAATGCCGCCATCGAAGCCGCCCGCGCCGGCGAGGCGGGCCGCGGTTTTGCGGTGGTGGCCGACGAAGTGCGCAACCTGGCGGCGCGCACCACCCAGTCCACCCAGGAAATCACCGCGATGATCGAGCGCATCCAGTCCAGCGCACGGGACGCGGTGGCGAACATGCAGGCGTGTGTCAGCCGCGTGGACGAAGGCGTCAACCTGGCCCAGCAGGCCGGGGTGTCCATCAGCGAGATCCGCACCGGCGCCCGGCATGCCGCCGAAGTGGTGGAGGAAATTTCCCAGACCATTGCCGAGCAGTCGAAGGCCAGTGATGAGATGGCTCAGCGGGTGGAGTCGATTGCTGCCCAATCGCGAGAAAACACGCTTTCCATCCACAATCTGCAACACACCGCCGATCAGTTGAATGATGCGGCGGGATCGATGCAGTCGTCGGTGCAGCGGTTCAAGATTTGATCCGACCCGGCCAGGGGGCTGTTGCAGCCCCTTGTCACAGCCGGGTCAATGGCAACTCACACCTGACTCACCTCGAACACAAACGAAATCTCCCGCTTCTGGGCACTCCAGACATAGCGAATATGCTTGCCTTGCACCGGAATCGAAACCGCCGGCGGGCGAAACGCGGCCACGCATTCGTGGCCAGGCAAGCGGACGCTGTTGTACAGCAGCCCCCAGGACAAGGTTTCACGCAATTGCCGGGCGAACACCTGGGATGGGCCGTAGGCCGTAGGGTCCGGGTTGTGGAGGTGGGGGTAGTCGTGGCGAATGTCGTGCAGGGGTTTGACGACCTTGTTGACGTAGGTGCGCATGGTCAACTCCAGGTCTGGCTCGTTGGTCGCCCCGAGGAATCGCGCCTGGTGGTAACAGGTCTCGGCGATGGCGGCTTCCTGGCTGCTGGCGGCGTAGTAGACACCGAAGGTGCCGTCGCTGAAGCGGCTGCTTTTGCCGATGTGGGTAAACGCCGCCATCACCGGCGAGGAGCCGGGCCCGGAAACGCGGTCCTCGGGGCGGACCCGGGACAGCACGCCGGCCTGTTCCATCAGCCGATCGTTGGTCAGCGCTTCCAGGGCGTAGGCCGTGGGCAGGTCTTCAGGGTCGAGTACGTCTTCGAACAGCGAAATCGGTGGGAAGCTGCTGTTGACGATCCGATAGGCCCGTTTCCATTGCGGGTCCGCCAGGGGTGGCATCATTAACCGCGCACTCCGTCCAGGTATCGCCGCACATCGGCGATGTCCACCACCCGCCCGGTCAACATGTAGGACAGCGCCGACTGGCCGTTGAACGGTGCCGCGGTATTCGGGCTGCTGACCCACTGATAGGCACGGTCCCGGTTATTGCTGAAGATGATGCTCAGCGCCTTGTGGATACCCATGAGGTAGGAAATGCGCTCCAGCGTATCGCGAGGCAGCCTCACGTTCTCCGGCAACTGTTTGTATTTGTAGAAGGTCGTGTTGCCCACCTTGCCCAACAAGGTGCGCTGCTGCTCGACGCTGCAGCCCCAGAGCGCCATGAGGTTGAAGAAAAACTTCAACGCGACTCGACCCGCATCCGGGGAATCCAATTGCTGCTGCGCGTTGAGGGTGATGGAGGAAGTCGCCATGGGTTTGGGCTCCTTTTAGCGGGTTGGTGCTGAGAGGATAGTACACATATGGATTATTTTTAAGTTTTTATTCGCAAATGGACTCTATCGCCACGCTATTTGAACAATTCGGCATGGCTTCCCAGGTCAATAAACGTAACCAGCTTCCCGCCAACGGGTCCTGGCCAGTATCTGCTGGGCAAAATCCCCAAATCCCGCATAAGCTCCAACCATCGCCTCCCGGCGCTTTTCGGCACAAAATCGCGACAAGCGTGACAAGGTGCATGATGATAGCCGGCATGGCCACTTGGCCGGCCCAGGTGCACAACAATAGCGAGCCCACTTAAGCAGAGGGCATTACCTCATGGATAGCAGAACCCTACGCAACCTCATGCGTATCGTGCAGACTGGCTCGTTGTCGGCAGCGGCCGAGCATTCGTGCCTCACGGTGCAGGCGTTGGCGGCGCAGTTGAACAAGGTCGAGGAGCAGTTCGGTTTCCGGTTGTTCCGGCGCTCGAACAAAGGCCTGACGTTGACGAGCCAGGGCTCGGAACTGACCCCCTTCATGGATCAGGTGCTGATTGCCACCCGGCAATTGGAAGAAAAAGTCGCGGCACTCAAGACACCGCGACAGCGCACGCTCAGAGTGGCGCTCAATACCACCCTGCCGGCGGAGTTCAACCGGCGGATGATCGATCGATTGATCGCCGTGTTCCCCCAGTATCAATTGGAATTCAGCTACGCCGAGTCGATGGAGAACCTGAGCAAGCTCAGGAACGAAGATTTTGACCTGGCGATCCTGATCGGGCAGCAACCGGGCGGTTTTACCAGCATCGCCATGCCGGATGTGCAGGTGCGGGTGGTCGGCGCCCATTGTGGCGACGAAGACGACTCCCTGGGCCTGCTCGGTGACAAGTTTCAGGTGCGTCCGGCAGAAGAATGTCCGTATTCCCACAGCTTCCTGCGCTTTCTCGACGCTGGCCTGGGTGAATACGGGTCGAGCCAGCGCATGGTGTATTCCTGCAGTGAGACGCTGACATTGTCGTTGATCACGCAGCTCGACGGCCTGGGGCTGGTGTCCCGGGAGGCGGCGCTGCGCAACGGCCTGGCGATTTTCCCGGACTTCGAGGATTTCCTCGAGGTCCGCCTGGCGGTGAACAATCCGGAGTTGCCAGGCCAGGCGCTGCACGATGTGGTGGACCTGACGCTACAGGAACGAACCGAGCGCGATATACGCCGCCGTGCCCAGCGCCACACTGAGAAACAGGTTGCGGCTGAAATACGCACATAACAGCGTCGGAATCGCGGCATAAAACTCAGGGCGGTCGAGTTGTATCTGCTGGTCCTTGATCAAGAGTGGGGTCAGGCTGATGGCAGCGACGATCGCCACTGGCAGGTATTCCAGGGCACGGGCGACGAAGGGCGGCCAGTGTTCGGTATTGACCTGCAACGGCAGGGCACGTGGCAGGAAAGTCACGGCCATCATCAGGACCACGACCAGGATCAGGAACGTTTGGTCAGGCATACGCCCACCCCGCAGCCAATGAACGTGGCAATGAAGACATTGAACGGCGAGCTGCCCAGCAGGCTCAGCCCGCCCATGCAGACGACGGCCGCCAGGGCCGCGATCAGTTTGTTGCGGGTGTCGCACAACGAAACCAGCACATAGAGCATCATCGCGGTCAGCGCATAGTCGAGCTGGTATTTGATGAGGTGCGCCGCGTATTGCGCACACACCGCGCCCAGCAAGCCACCGAGCACCCAGGACGTATGGCAGAACAGGTTGAAACCGACCAGGTAGCGCACGCTCACCGGCGCCCCGCTGCCGAGCTTGACGCTGTGGAAAGCGAATGACTCGTCCGTCAACCCTGCCGCGTAGCACCAGCGTTCGAAACGACTGAGGCCCAGCGCACGCAGGGCCTTGGCCATGTAGACCGACATCAGCATATGCCGGGCATTGATCAGGAACGTGGTGAGCACGATGGTGGTCAGTGACGCACCGCTGGAAATCAATGCCAGCGCCGCGAATTGCGAAGCCCCCGCGTAGACGAACAGGCACATCGCCACCGGCAACCACAGGGGCAGCCCGGCGTTGACCGCCATCAGACCGAACACAAACGAAACCGTGAAATAACCCGCTACCACCGGACTGGCTTCAGCAAAGGTACGCGAGGCTTGTGCTTCGACCGCCAGCGGCTGGCTGGAAGTCTTGTTCATAAATCCCTCTCGAAGGTGATTTCACCCCGGGGCTCACAGAACCCCTGGGCGGCCCAGAAACGCTTGCCGGCCAGATTAGCATCGTCGACGAAAAGGAACATGCGCAGCACGCCTACCCGCTTCATGTCAGCCGAGGCGGCCTCGACCAGGCGCTGGCCCAGGCCTTTGGTGCGATGCGGCGGGCTGACCGCCAAGTGATTGATCGTGCCACGGGTACCGAGCATGCCGCCGATCACCGCGCCCACCACGTCACCGCTCGCATCGATGGCCAGGTACGCGGTGGTGGTGTCCTGCAACAACACACCGCGCAGGAAGCGGGCATCCTGCCATTCGCAGAACGACACTTCGTCGAAACCGCGAAAGAACCGCTCCAGTCGCTCGGCGTCCCGGACCATGGCCCGGCGCAACAGGACTTGCTGCGTCGGGTCATCCATGGGTTCGAGCCGTTCAGCGAACAATGTCGAAAGCGGTCCCGGGCCGCGAGAAGGAAATGGCCAGGATCTGCCGGTACGCCATGTCATGCTTATGGGTGTTGCGCGCCGGCGTCACGTAGTGGCGCATGTCGCGGTCCAGGAAGAACGTGGTGTCGAGGATGTCCTCGTAAGTCGTCGCCGCCAGCTGCTCTTCCTGGGCGCTGTACAAACGGCTCTCCGCACCCGCCACATTCTGGCGCCCCCAGAAGTGCACGCCGCTGAACGGATAGCCGTCGCAGTGGATCCCTTCGGGGGTGATTTCCAGTTGTTTGCCCGGCTTGATCTCGATGCGGATCTGATGGATCTGGCATTGCCAGATTTGATCGTGCAAGTCCTGGGGCAGGACGTTCTTGTACACCTCGAAGTCCGTGTCGATCAGGCTGCGCATCACCGGCGAATTGATCACTTCGTTGGAGAAGTCCTGGAAGTGACGCTCCAGCCCGCCGACATAGCTGTTGTTGGCCTTGGACTGAACGTAGGCCCGGTGTTCGAGCTGCTTGAGCTCTCGGGTCGTGGGGTTGTATTCGAAATCGCTGTAGCGGCGAAAACGCATGCCTGACTCGGCCTGGCCGTAGTAACTGTCGGGCTCCATGTTTTCCCAGCTTTTGGTCAGCCGGACAAAGTCGCCGAAATGACCGTAGAGGTTGAAGTCCCCACCGCGAACGTTGACGTATTTGTCACGTCTCAGCGCTTCGCCCACTTCCCTGTTCAGAACGATCATTTTTCATAGGTCTCCACTGCATTGAGCGGCCTAATCTAGTAGGTGCAGGATTTACGTCCATGAGAAAGTATTTGAGGCATTTCAAGCGACGCTTGAAACGGAGGGCAACGTTGCATGAGTACGACTTTTTCTCGGGAAAACAGGCTGTTTCAGTGGCTTTTCTTGCGCTAAAAGCCAAAAGAACCCGAGTTTGGCGTCGCAACGCTATTCACTTCAGGCAGGTATGAATCAGTCGTGGCGAGGGAGCGTGCTCCCTCGCCACGGTTTTATCGGCTCGTAACCCGTTCAGGCATCAGAAGACGCTGATCGGGTAATCCACGAACACCCGCAGTTCATTGCCGCTGACGTTGTATTCGCTGGACTTCTGCGACACCCGCAACACGGAGCTGCGCAACCTGACGCTCAAGTCCTTGGCCGGGCCGCCCTGGACCACGTACTTGAACTGGTTGAAGATCTCGCGCTCGGTACCGCCTTCGCTGGTGGACGTGGTGATGTTATCGCCACGCACATAAGCGACGTTGTAGGTCAGGCCCGGAACGCCGAAGGGGGTGAAGTCCAGGCCGTAGCCCAACTGCCAGCTGCGCTCATCCTCGGCGTTGAAGTCGGACCAGTAGGAGTTGGCCAGGTAGATCGTGTTGCCGCCGTCACCCACGCGATTCTGCCCGCGCTGATAGCCGCCGTAGGCGTAGCCCAGGTTGCTGTCGCCGGTGCTGCGCTGGTGAGCGAGCGTGAAGCTGTGCGGGCCGGTGGCGAAGGTGGCGGCCAGGCTCCAGATCTTGTTGTCGTCGCCGGTGACGTTGTTTTCGCGAACGTAGCTGTTGTCCAGCTTGGTGCGATAACCGTTGAAGTCCAGGGTCAGGGACTGATCCTTGGCCAGCGGGAACACGTAGTTGGCGTTCACGTATTGCTTCTTCAATACATCCTCGACATCCGAGGCGTAGAGCGAAGCCTTGAACTGCTCGGTGAACTGGTAGCTGCCGCCCAATACGTTGATCGACTTCAGGCCACCGCTGTCACGGCCTTCGGCGCTCTTGCGCGATTCGGCGGTGAAACGGCCGGCATTCAGTTCCAGGCCCTTGATCTCCTTGGAGGTGATCAGCGTGCCGGTGTAGCTTTCCGGCAGCAGGCGCGAGTTGTCATAGCTCAGCACCGGCAGGGCCGGCATCTGGTCACCGTAGGCCAGTACGGTGTTGGAAACGCGGAACTTGACCGCGGCACCGAACTTGGACAAGTCATCGGCCGCGTTGCCGCTGTCACCTTGCTTGAAGAAATCGATGCCTTGCGCACCGCTACGACCTTTGCCGCCGTCCAGACGCAACGCATACAGGCCGAAGGCATCTACACCCACGCCCACCGTGCCTTGGGTGAAACCGGACGAGAACGTACCGATGGCCGCCTGGCCCCATTCGGCCTTGTCCTCGTTGCCGTCTTTGTAGTCGCGGTTGATATAAGCGTTGCGCAACAGCACTTTCAAGCTGCTGTCTTCAACGAACCCCCTTGACTCTGCCTGGTCGTTGGCCATGGCGTGTGTCGTGCTCAAGATCCCCAGTGCGATCAAACTAATGCGCTTGTTCAACATGATTATTTTCCTTGTATGGGTTGATACGCACCGCGGCGAGCAGCCGAAATGGCGCTTTCTGCGCTCTTTTTCGGACTCTTGCTCCTGAAAATAATGAAAAGGCCCGCCCACGAGCGAGCGTGTCGGGCCTTTTTATTATTTAAGAGTCATGGCTGTCAGCCACAGGCGTAGGGCGAATCCTAGTCGCGCCCTCAACAGTGTGTCAATTTCGTGAATCGTCTGTAATTAGGCGAAAAACATCTAAGAATCGATCAAAACGAACAGCCGTCCAAACCGCAAGTCGCCGAGGACGCGCAGGCCTGCTCCGGCAGGGTTTGCTTGAGGGCGAAAGCCACTGCCCAGGAACTCCCCCAGGGATTTTGTGTGGATTCGAATCCTGCGAACACAAAAAAAGCGCTGCCATTCCGGCCAGCGCTTTTTATCAATCCGTCGAATCCTATCCTTGCATCACATCCCACAACGCTTCCAACTCAGCCTCGCTGAACAGGCCAGCGGGGTAACGCTCAACGATCATCCGGCGCGGATCAGGTTCTCTGATCTGACGCGTTCCGTTGGACTTCAACCACTGTGCCAAGGCTTGAAGCGACTCACCATTAACGGCCAAGGGATGGCATGTGCGCTCGCTTGTCATATTCATTCCAGCGCCCTCTCCTGGTTGATGAGCGGCTAATTTATCCAAGGTTTATGACAAAACAACTCAGCCCCATTCCCGGAACTGCCGCTGATCCGATACAAGAGCTATGCCAATGTATCCACGCCAACCCATGAACAGATACAAAAAAACCCGCGACCCCATCGGGCCGCGGGCTTGCCGGGATGGATCCAAAATCGCCTGCCCAGGGCCGGCGCAGGCGCTACCGACGGGCTGTTACATCGTCACTCATTTTACGTACGGCGCGGGTTGCTGTTGGGTAAGGCAATGAATATTCCCGCCGCCCAGTAACAGTTCGCGCCCGGGCACCATGACCACTTCGTGCTGCGGGAACAGGCCCTGCAGGATGTCCCTGGCCGGTGCATCCAGCGGGTCGTCAAAGCTGGGCGCGATGATGCCGCCGTTGACGATCAGGAAGTTCACATAGGAACCGGCCAGTCGCACGGTTGGGTTGCGCTCCTGGGAACCTTCCACCGCATCCACGCCCGCGCATTCCTCTTCGGTGGCATACATCGGTCCCGGAATCGGCATTTTGTGCACTGTGAACGGGCGCCCCCTGGCGTCAGTGCTGTTTTGCAGCACATCCATCGCCGCTTGGCAGCGGGTGTAGTTCGGGTTTTGCGGGTCGTCGGTCCAGGCAAGCAGGACTTCCCCCGGACGCACGTAGCAACAGAAGTTATCCACATGGCCGTCGGTTTCGTCATTGAACAGACCGTCCGGCAGCCAGATGATCTTGTCCACCGCCAATTGCGCGCTGAGCACCGCCTCGATCTGCTCACGACTCATGTGCGGGTTGCGATTGCGGTTGAGCAGGCACTCCTCGGTGGTGATCAGGGTGCCTTCGCCATCCACATGGATCGACCCGCCCTCGAGCACGAAACCTTCGGTGCGATAACGCGGGCTGCGTTCGATCTCGAGAATCTTGCCGGCCACTTGCGCATCACGGTTCCAGGGCGCATACAGGCCGCCGTCAAAACCGCCCCAGGCATTGAAATCCCAATCGACGCCACGCACTTCCCCACTGTCATTGATCACGAACGTAGGGCCGGTATCGCGGACCCAGGCATCGTCGCTGGACATTTCTACCAAGCGGATATTCGGCACGTCGAGGCGCGCCCGGGCATTTTCGTACTGGGCCGCGGACACCGCCACAGTCACCGGTTCAAAACGGGCGATGGCCTTGGCGACCGCCACGTGGGCGGCCTGCGCAGGCTTGCCGCCCAGGCGCCAGTTGTCCGGACGCTCGGGCCAGATCATCCAGACCTGGGTCTGGGTCGCCCATTCGGCAGGCATGTGGAAACCATCCGCGCGCGGAGTGCTGTGCAACGTTGTCATGGGTCATCTCCTGGGCGATGGGCAGTGGCAACTTTATAAACGATAAATATCGACTAATAAAGCCACAAAAACTGAACCCCATCAAAAAACAGCTTAAAACACCGACAAAAATCGATTTAAGAACAGCACTGACCCTATGGGCGCGAGCTCGCTCGCGATAGCGGTGAGTCAGCCACATAGATATTGGCTTAAGCACCGCTATCGCGAGCAAGCTCGCTCCCACAGGGAAACAGCTTGACGTTCCAGATCGATTACAGCCCCTCGTCCAATACCTTCGCCAGCATATCGACAAAGAAATCCACACTCTGACGCGTGGTCACCATCGGCGGTTTGATCTTGAGGATGTTCAGATAATCGCCCGTCGGTTGCATGAAGATCCCCAACTCCCGCAGGCGATTGCACAGCGCCGTGGTCTCTTCAGTGGCCGGTTCCAGGGTCTCGCGATCCCGGATCAGTTCCACGCCCAGGTAGAACCCGGAACCATGCACCGCACCGACCAATGGATACTGGTCGATCAGGGCCTCCAGTCGAGCCTTGAAGTGCCCGCCAACCACCCGTGCGTTTTCCCAGAGGTTGTCTTCTTCCATGACATCCAGCACCGCCATGCCGATCTGGCAACTGACCGGACTGCCACCGGCCGACGAGAAGAAGTACCCCTCGGCTTCCAGTGCCTCGGCGATTTCCCGGCGGGTGATGACCGCACCCAGCGGCTGGCCGTTGCCCATGCCCTTGGCCATGGTGATGATGTCCGGCACCACGCCTTGCTCTTCGAAGCCCCAGAAAAACTCGCCCATGCGCCCGTACCCGACCTGCACCTCGTCGGCGATACAGACCCCACCGCGCTCGCGCACCATCGCGTAGACCTGCTTCAGGTAACCGGGCGGCAGCGCGATCCCACCGGCGTTGCCGTACACCGGTTCGCAGATGAAGCCGGCGAGCTGACGCTTGCTCTCGGCAATTTTCGCCAGGTTGTGCTCGACGCTGCGCACGTAGTCCGGCGCACTGTCGGGACCGCGGAACTCGCCGCGGTAGGTGTTCGGGGCGGTCACCGGGTGCACCCAGTCCGGGCGGCTGCTCAGGGCCTGGGGGTTATCGGCGATGGACGTCGACACCGCGTCGGCGGCCACCGACCAGCCGTGATAGGCCTCCAGCACACTGAGCATGTCCCGTCCGCCGCTGTAGGCCCAGGCCAGGCGGATCGCCAGGTCATTGGCCTCGGTGCCGCTGTTGACCAGGAACACCCGGTCCATGTTGGACGGCGACAGCGCCAGCAGGCGTTCGGAAAACTCGGCGATCGCCGCATAGTGGAAACGCGAGTTGGTATTGAGCAGCGACCATTGCCGGGCAGCCACCGCCGCCATGCGTGGATGGCCGTGGCCCAGCACGGCGACGTTGTTGAGCATGTCCAGATACGAGCGGCCCTGCATGTCGATCAGGTGGTTGCGCCAGCCACGCTCGATGCGCGGCGGATCGACGTAATAATGTTTCTGCGAACGGGCGAAGCTCGCATCGCGGCGGGCCAGCAGTGCCTCGGGATCGACCTCCGGTTCGGCATCGCACGCCAGCCCCAGCAGCACCGCCGGCGAAGGGCAAAGCGCCTGCCAGGCCAGGGCCCTGGAGGGCGTGCAGAACAGCGGCGGATTCACCTGGGCGTCCCGGCATAACTGAACCTGCAACGGCCCCGTCACTTCACCCAACACCTGCCCCTTGACCAGCGCCGCCCCGGAATGCAGCGGCGACGTCACGCCCCACAAGCGCACGCTCAACTGCGCGCTGTCCAGTTGCAACATGCCGTCGGCGGCCTTGTGCACAACCCCGGCGAACGGTGATTCGAGCGGCGTGCCCTGGGGCACACTCAACGCCACGTGCAATGGATAAGTGTCGGGTTCGACGGCGCTGTCCGGCCGGGTGCGAGACAAACGGTACTGCCCGTAGCGGCTGGCGGCCAGGCCGTGAAGCCCGGCGGCTTCGTCCAGCAGACGCTGGTCGATTCCCGGCTGCTCCCAATTGCCGGCCTCGAAATGCGGGCTCAACACACCCAGGTCGATCAGGGCGAACTCACGTCCCACCAGAGTCGGCAACAGCGGCGCAAAGCCCTCGCTTGCAATGGCCGGCAGGCTGTGGCCGACGGCGGTGAGAATCGCCGCTTCCATCAGTTCGAAGGGCACCGAGTGCGCCACTCGGAAAATCTCCCACTCATGGGTCAGGTTGTCGCGGCTGTATTGGTTGTCCGGGTCGATGGAAACCTGCTGTTCACCGCTGAGCACCAGCACCGCGGCACGCGCCACGATCAGTGGCCACAGCGCCAACAGTTCCTGGCGCTGCAAGGGGTTGACCGCGTGATAGGCCTTGATCGCCGGCAAGATGAAGAACGGATCGCCATCGGCGTGATGCAGCAGGGCCGCGCACGTCACCGACAAGTCAGTGATGCGCCAGGTACGGACCAGGTCGCCGAAATCGATGACGCCCTGCAATTGCCACTGGCGCTGGGCATCGCGCTGCCAGACCACGTTGTCATCGGTGATGTCCATGTGGATCGCCTGCACCGGCAAGCTGGCCTTGAGCGGCTGCAAGCGCCGCTCGGCCTGTTGCGCGACCTCGGCGACCAGATGTCGCCGTTGTTCATCCTCGATGACAGGCAACAGGTATTCGACCAGGGCCGGAGCATGGCGCGCATCCCATTGCAGGGTGCGCTCCAGGCCCGGGTGGTCGAATGTCGCCAGGGCCAGGTCCATTTCCGCGCACAGGCGGCCCAGGCCCGTGACAAGCTCGGGTGTCAGGTGCTTGAGTTGCGTGAGGGACTGGCCGTCGATGTACTCCAGCAGGCGCATGTGAATCGCTTGGCCGTCGACGTCCAATGTCAGCAGGTCCAGCCCGTTGCTGGCGCAAATCACCCGCGGGACTTTCACCGCGTCGTGTCCGGCCAACTGCTTGAGGGCTGCGTGTTGGGCCTGTATTTCCGGGACAGCGTAGTCGCCGTGGCAAATTTTCAACACAAAGCGCCCGCGCTCGCTGTCGACGCGGTAGTTGAGGTCCTGGTTGCTGCCAAGGGGTCGAAGGTCGCCGCTGAGTCCGTAATTCAAGCGCAACAGCACCAGCGCCTGCTCGGCGCTGATCTGTGGGCTTGGCAAACTGGCACGGTGAACCAACGTAGCGAGTGGCATACAAAGACCCCTGGGGTGGTTTTGTTCGGATGCCTATCTCGCCACTGAGTCGGAGGATAAGCAACCCCTCTGTTCAAAAATATGCACAGCGCTCCTGAGGCAATGCATCGGGAGCGTGTGCCCGGGGGATATTCGCTTGCGCCGCTCCCGCCATGCCGACAAGCTATGCTCCTATGCTTTGTCGTCCCACGGAAAAAGGCTTAACCGGATGCGCATTCTCATCACTGGCGGTGCTGGCTTCATCGGCTCGGCGCTCATACGGCACTTGATTCTCGATACCGAGCACCAGGTCCTGAACCTCGACAAGCTGACGTACGCAGGCAATCTCGAATCGCTGAGCAGCATCGATCACGACAGCCGCTACGAATTCGTCCAGGCCGACATTGTCGATCAAGCGACCGTCAGTGCGGTGCTTGCGCGATTCAAGCCTGAGGCCGTCATGCACCTGGCGGCCGAATCCCATGTAGACCGCTCCATCGATGGCCCGGCAGACTTCATCCAGACCAACATAGTGGGCACCTACAGCCTGCTGGAAGCCACCCGCGCATATTGGCAGGCCCTGGCCGAGCCGCAGAAACGCGCGTTTCGCTTCCACCACATCTCCACCGACGAAGTGTATGGCGACTTGCACGGCGTGGATGACCTGTTCACCGAAACCACCGCTTACGCCCCAAGCTCACCGTATTCGGCGAGCAAGGCGGCGTCCGACCATCTGGTCCGCGCCTGGCAACGCACCTACGGCTTGCCCGTGCTGTTGACCAACTGCTCGAACAACTACGGGCCGTTTCACTTCCCCGAGAAGTTGATTCCCCTGGTGATTCTCAACGCGCTGGCCGGTAAACCGCTGCCGGTCTATGGCAACGGCCAGCAAGTACGCGACTGGCTGTTCGTCGAAGACCATGCCCGGGCGCTGCTCAAAGTCGTCACCCAGGGCGCGGTCGGCGAGACGTACAACATTGGCGGGCACAACGAGCAGAAAAACATCGACGTGGTGCGCAGCATCTGCGCGCTGCTCGAAGAGCTGGCGCCACGCAAACCCGAGGGCGTCGAGCACTATGCCGACCTGATCAGCTTCGTCCAGGATCGCCCCGGCCACGACCTGCGCTATGCCATCGACGCCAGCAAGATCGAACGGGAACTGGGCTGGGCACCTCGGGAAACCTTCGAGACCGGACTGCGCAAGACGGTGCAGTGGTACCTCGAGAACCTGCTGTGGTGCCAACGGGTCCAGGACGGCAGTTATCAGGGCGAGCGCCTGGGCTCGCTCGACAACAAGGATGCAATTGCATGATGAAAGGCATTGTCCTGGCCGGCGGTTCCGGCACCCGCCTGCACCCGATTACCCTCGGGGTTTCCAAGCAGCTGCTGCCGATTTATGACAAACCGATGATTTATTACCCGATCTCGGTGCTGATGCTCGCGGGCATCAAGGACATCCTGATCATTTCCACCCCCCAGGATCTGCCGCAATACCGCAACCTGTTGGGCGACGGCCAGCAGTTTGGCGTGCAATTCAGCTATGCCGAGCAGCCGTCGCCCGATGGCTTGGCCCAGGCGTTCCTGATCGGCGAACAGTTCATTGGCAGCGACTCGGTGTGCCTGATCCTGGGCGACAACATTTTCCACGGTCAGTATTTCGGCGAGCAATTGCAGACGGCCATCAACCGGCCAAGTGGCGCGACGGTGTTCGGCTACTGGGTCAAGGACCCCGAGCGATTTGGCGTGATCGACTTCGATTCGGAAGGGCGGGCGATGTCCATCGAAGAAAAACCCACTGCGCCTAAATCCAGCTACGCGGTGACCGGCCTGTACTTCTACGACAACGACGTGATCGAGATCGCCAAGTCCATCAAGCCATCCAAACGCGGCGAACTGGAAATCACCGACGTCAACAACGCCTATCTGCAACGCGGCGACCTGCACGTCGAGCGCTTCGGCCGCGGTTTCGCCTGGCTGGACACCGGCACCCACGACAGCCTGCTGGAAGCCTCGCAGTACGTGCAAACCATCGAACATCGCCAAGGCCTGAAAGTGGCGTGCCTCGAAGAAATTGCCTACCAGCAAGGTTGGGTCAGCCGCGAGCACATCCTTGAGCGCGCCCGGTATTTCGGCAAGACCGGCTACGGCCAGTACCTGTTCAAGATCGCCGGAGAAACACGTTGAACGTCATTGCCACCCGTCTGCCGGACATCCTGATCATCGAACCGAAAGTCTTCGGTGACGATCGGGGGTTTTTCTACGAAAGCTTCAATGCCCGGGCGTTTGCCGAGGCGACCGGCTGCACCCTGCCGTTCGTCCAGGACAACCACTCACGCTCCACCCGGGGCGTGTTGCGGGGCCTGCACTATCAAATCGAACAGACCCAGGGGAAACTCGTACGCGTCACTGCCGGGGAGGTGCTGGATATCGCGGTGGACATTCGTCGCGGCTCGCCGACCTTCGGCCAATGGGCAAGCGTTCGCCTGTCGGCGCAGAACCATCGGCAGCTGTGGGTGCCACCAGGGTTTGCCCACGGCTTCGTCGTGCTGAGCGAATCGGCGGACTTCCTCTACAAGACCACCGATTACTACTCACCTTCGGCCGAACGCTGCATTCGCTGGGACGATCCGCAACTGGCCATCGATTGGGAGCTGGAAGGCGCGCCGATCCTTTCGGCCAAGGACCAGAACGGCAAGGCCTTGCACGAGGCAGACCTGTTCCCATGAATCCCCCCCTGCGCATCCTGATCGTCGGCCGCAATGGCCAGGTTTCCCGGGCACTCCAGTCGCGCCTGAGCGGCATGGGCGAGTTGCTGGTACGCGGCAGCGACCAACTCGATCTGGCGCAACCGGACGCCCTGCGCGCGCCCATCGAGGCCCTGAGCCCCGACCTGATCATCAATGCCGCCGCCCACACGGCCGTCGACCAGGCCGAGAGCGAACCGGAACGGGCGTTTGCCATCAATGCCACGGCACCGGGCATCCTGGCCCAGGCAGCGCTCGACCTGGGCATCCCGTTGATTCACTACTCCACCGACTACGTCTTCGATGGCCTCAAGCCCGCCCCCTACACCGAGGACGACACCCCCAACCCCCTGAGTGTCTACGGGCGCAGCAAACTGGCCGGCGAACATGCTATTCGCCAGGTTGGCGGCCAGCACCTGATCCTGCGCACCAGTTGGGTGTACTCCACCGAAGGACGCAATTTCCTGCTGACCATGCAACGCCTGTTGCAGGAAAAACCGCAACTGCGGGTGGTGGCCGATCAGATTGGCGCACCGACCTGGGCGGGCACCATTGCCGACAGCACCGCCCAACTGATCGAGCGCTGGCAGGCCGCTCAACCCGGAGCCTGGGGCACCTATCACCTGACGGCCCGGGGCGAGACGTCCTGGTTCGGTTTCGCCCAGGCCATCGGCGAAAACCTGCTCGAGCGACACAAGCCGTGTGCACTGCTGGAGCCCATTGCGTCCAGCGCTTACCCGACGCCGGCCCCTCGACCGCTGAACTCGCGCCTGGACTGCAGCCGCCTGCTCAAGGAATGGACGGTGAGCCAACCCGGCTGGCGAGACGCGTTGCAGCAGTGTCTTGCCGGACAAGCCTGGTAAGGCCTTACAAATAGTATTTGCGGGGCAACTAGGCATAATACGCCTGTCACCACAGGCGCCCGATGCCCATGAACTCCACCCTTCCCCGCAGACCCCGTTGGCGCAGCCTGGCCTTGCTTGCGCTGTGCCTGGCGCCGTTGTTGTGGCCGCTCGAGCACCTGGCCGAACGTTATTACCGTAGCGAACTGGCCGGACAGAACCGTCAGACCCTCGACCTCTACGTCGCCAACCTGTTGGGCACGCTGCACCGCTATGAGGTGCTGCCACAGATTCTCGGCGACCTGCCGGCCTTGCGCGCCGTCTTGTCGACCCCGGACGACGGCGTGAGCCAAGGCAACGCCAACCGGCTGCTGAAAAACATCAGTGCCCAGACCGGCGCGGAAGTCATGTACCTGATGGACCCTACCGGCAAGACCCTGGCGGCGTCGAACTGGGACAAGCACGACAGTTTCGTCGGGCGCAACTTCGCCTTCCGTCCGTACTTCATCGAAGCCATGGCCGGGCGCCTGGGGCGCTTCTTCGGCTTGGGTACCACGTCGGCCAAGCGCGGTTATTTCTTCGCCGCCGCCGTGCACGACCGCGAAAAAGTCATCGGCGTGCTGGTGGTCAAGGTCGACCTCGACCACACCGAAAGCCTGTGGGGCAAGACCCCGGAACAGTTGCTGGTGACTGACCATAATGGCGTGGTCATCCTCACGTCGCGCCAGGAATGGCGATTTCGCGCGACTCGACCGCTAAGTGATGACGAGCGCCAGGCCATCAGCGCGGTACAGCCTTATCCGACCCGCGACCCCAAGCCGCTGAACCTGGATGCCAACGCCTGGCTGACCCAGACCCAATCCATCGAAGAAACCGGCTGGAGCGTGAGCATTCTCGCCCCGCGCACGCTGATCGACCGGCCGGTGCGCACCGTGGTCGCCATCGGCGGCGCGGCATTGCTGGTCTTGATGCTGTTGCTCGGGTTGATGATGCAACGCCGGCGCCATTATCTGGATCGGATCGCCTTCGAAGCCAAGGCCCGTCACGAGCTGGAGGGGCGGGTGGCCGAACGGACCAGCGACCTGGAAGGCCTGAACCGGCGACTGCGCCAGGAGGTGCTGGAGCGCGAGCAGGCCCAGCAGGAGTTGGTCCGTGCCCAGGATGACCTGGTGCAAGCCGGCAAGCTGTCGGCCCTGGGCACCATGTCGGCGAGCATCAGCCACGAACTCAACCAGCCGCTGGCGGCGATTCGCAGCTACGCGGAAAACGCCGAGATATTGCTCGACCACCAACGCACCGAGGATGCCCGCGGCAACCTCAAGCTGATCAGCGAACTGACCGGGCGCATGGCATCGATCATCGCCCACTTGCGCGCCTTTGCCCGGCGCGATCGCCACGCCCCGGAAAGCGTCGCCCTGCAACCGGCGCTGGACGATGCCCTGGCGCTGCTCGCCAAACGCCGGCGCAGCATGGAAGTGGAACTGATCCGCGACTTGCCGGCCGCCACGTTGTGGGTCGAGGCCGGCGAAACCCGCCTGCGCCAGGTGCTCGGCAACCTTTTGGCCAACGCCCTCGACGCCCTCACGGAAAAAGGCCCGCCACGCAAACTCTGGCTCAGCGCCCAGGCCACCGACACCGGCGTCAACCTGTACATCCGCGATAACGGCCCGGGGTTTTGCATGGAAGCCTTGGGGCGCGCCGGTGAGCCCTTCTACACCACCAAGACGCGCACCCAGGGCCTTGGCCTGGGGCTGGCGATCTGCGACACCCTGATGCGCGCCTTCGGCGGCGAACTGTCGTTCGCCAACCACAAGGAAGGCGGCGCCCTGATCACCCTGAAGCTGCGCGCCGGCGCGCCCGGGGTGAGCCTGCAACCGTCCGAGGACCGAAGTGTATGACCATCGATAACCGGATTGAGGTGGTGCTGATCGATGACGATCCCCATCTACGTCAGGCCTTGAGCCAGACCCTCGACCTGGCCGGCCTGAAGATCCTGCCCCTGGCCGAAGCCAAGGGCGTGGCCGGGCAACTGCCCCGTGACTGGCCGGGGGTGGTGGTCAGTGATATTCGCATGCCGGGCATGGACGGCCTCGAACTGCTGGGCGAACTCCACGCCCAGGACCCGGAACTGCCGGTGCTGCTGATCACCGGCCACGGCGACGTGCCGCTGGCGGTGCAAGCGATGCGCGCCGGGGCCTACGACTTCCTGGAAAAACCTTTTGCCAGCGATCATCTGCTCGACAGCGTGCGCCGGGCCCTGGCCTTGCGCCGCCTGGTGCTGGACAACCGCAGCCTGCGCCTGGCCCTGAGCGATCGCCACGAACTCAGCGCCCGCCTGGTCGGCCAATCGGCTCCGATGCTGCGCCTGCGCGAGCAGATCGGGGCACTGGCCGCCACCCGCGCCGACGTGTTGATCCTCGGTGAAACCGGCGCTGGCAAGGAAGTGGTCGCCCGTGCCCTGCACGACCTCTCAAGCCGACGCAATGGCCCCTTCGTGGCGATCAACGCCGGAGCCCTGGCCGAGTCGGTGGTGGAAAGCGAGCTGTTCGGCCACGAACCCGGTGCTTTTACCGGTGCGCAGAAACGCCGTATCGGCAAGTTCGAGTTCGCCAACGGTGGCACGCTGTTTCTGGATGAAATCGAAAGCATGAGCCTGGATGTCCAGGTCAAGCTACTGCGCCTGCTGCAAGAGCGCATGGTGGAACGACTGGGGGGCAATCAACAGATCCCGCTGGATATCCGCGTCATCGCCGCGACCAAGGAAGACCTGCGCCAGGCCGCCGACCAGGGACGTTTCCGCGCCGACCTGTATTACCGCCTGAACGTCGCGCCGCTGCGCATACCGCCGTTGCGGGAACGGGGCGAGGATGCGCTCATGCTATTCCAGCATTTCACCAACGAAGCCAGTGCTCGCCATGGCCTGCCGCCCCATGAATTGCAACCGGCGCAACGGGCGTTGCTGCTGCGCCACAGCTGGCCGGGCAATGTCCGGGAGCTGCAGAACGCCGCCGAACGCTTTGCCCTGGGACTGGAACTGGCCCTGGACAACAGCGCGCCAGACGGCAGCCCCGGCGCACCGGTGGAACTGGTCAGCGGCGGCTTGAGCGAGCAAGTGGAAAACTTCGAGAAAACCCTGATCGCCGCCGAACTGGCCCGTCCCCACAGCTCGGTGCGCAGCCTGGCCGAAGCCCTGGGCATCCCCCGCAAGACCCTGCACGACAAGTTGCGCAAGCATGGCCTGACCTTCGGCGACAGCAGCCAGGGTTCGGCCGATGAGTCCGATTGAATTATCGTCATTTCCCCGTCAAGCAAGAGGCCCCGCAATGAACCGCGACAGCCGTTACCTGGAATCGATCCTGCACCACGACATCCCCTTGACCCGGGACATGGGCCTCAAGGTGCTCGATTGGCAGGCCCGGCAACTGCGCCTGTTCTTGCCGCTGGCGGCCAACGTCAACCACAAGAGCACCATGTTCGGTGGCAGCCTGTATTGCGGCGCCGTACTGGGTGGCTGGGGCTGGCTGCACCTGGCCCTGCGTGAGGAAGGCATCGAAGACGGGCATATCGTGATTCAGGAAGGGCAGATCAGCTATCCGCTGCCAGTGACCCGCGATGCGACGGTTGTCTGCGATGCGCCCGAGGAAAAGCTGTGCCAACGCTTCCTGGCCACGTATCGGCGCTATGGCCGGGCGCGGCTGGCGTTGCAGACACAGGTGATGAACGTGGGAAGCGATGAAATCGCGGTGCAATTCGAGGGGCAATACGTGTTGCACCGCTGAAACACCGCCGGCCCCTGTGGCGAGGTACCGCTTTGTGGGAGCAAGGCTTGCCCGCGATGGAGGCGCTGCGGTCTTTCAGAAATCGAGGCGCCTGTATCGCGAGCAAGCTTTGCTCCCACAATCCCCTCGCCACAAGGGATCGAGCCAGACTTAAGAGCGAGCCAGCTCCAACAGCTTCCCACGCCACGCCGCCTTGGCCGGCAACGCCAGGAATGACGTATTCAACAGCGACTCCCGCGGTGGATAGCAGAACGCTTCGCCGCTCAAGTCCAACACCTCGCCCCCCGCCCCTTCCAGCACACCCTGGGCGGCGGCGGTGTCCCACTGGGAGGTCGGCGCCAGCCGGGGATAACAATCCGCCGCGCCTTCAGCCACCAGGCAAAACTTCAACGAACTGCCAATGCTGGTCAGTTGCAGCTCGCCCAGGCTCTCGCTCAAGCCCTCCAGCAGGCGTTCCTGCGCCGGGCTGGTGTGCCGGCGACTGGCGACCACGGTGAACGTTTCGCCCGGCGCCAATGCATCACGAACCGCGATAGGCAAAGGCACACCGCCCTTGTCGCCACGCCAGGCACCCAACCCTGCGCCGCCGACGTAAAAGCGTCCATTGGTCGGCATCGATACCACACCGAAGACCACGCGGTCCTGTTCCACCAAGGCGATATTGACGGTGAATTCCTCGCTGCCGGAGATGAATTCCTTGGTGCCATCCAACGGGTCCACCAGCCACCAGCGTTGCCAGCCGGCGCGCACGCTTTGGGCAATATCGGCATCCTCTTCGGAGAGGATCGGAATATCCGGGGCCAGCGCCGTCAATCCGGCCACGATCACATCATGAGCCGCCATGTCCGCGGCAGTCACCGGCGACTCGTCGGCCTTACGGTCGACCTGCACGTTGGCGCGCCAGAACGGCAGGATCGCTTCACCGGCCTGGAGCGCCAGCTCGACTACGGGGGCCATCAACGGATGAGGGAAAGTCATGACAGGAACGCTCCACGCTGGGCCAGCAGGTCACGGGCCAGGTACAGCGCCGCCAAGGCCCGGCCCTCGGTGAATTGCGGATTCTGCGCCAGGGCCGAGAGCTCACGCAGGTTGACCTTGTCCACCCCCATCGGCTCGGGCTCGTCGCCCTCCAGCCGTTCTTCATACAGATCGGTGGCCAGCACCACCTGGATCTTCTGGCTCATGTAGCCAGGGGACAGCGACAACTCGGTCAGGTGTTCCAACTGTCGCGCGCCGAAGCCAGCTTCTTCCTTGAGCTCCCGCTCGGCCGCCGCCAACACGTCTTCCCCTGGCTCGATCAAGCCCTTGGGCAGGGACAGTTCGTAGGCATCGGTGCCACCGCAATACTCTTCCACCAGCACCGCGTGGTCGGCATCGAGCATCGCCACGATCATCACCGCGCCGTAGCCCGCCCCCTTGCTCGCCAGACGCTCATAGGTACGCTCTACGCCGTTGGAAAAGCGCAATTTCAGTTCTTCCACACAGAACAGGCGGCTGGTAGCGACGATCCGGCGATCGAGTATGGTGGGTTTCTGGCGCATAAACGGCTCCCTGGGCGATAGCAGGCTACTATACCCGGCCTATTCTGATTGTTTGTGTCGGATATCCGATTACCGCTGGAGAAGTTTTATGGCCTCGTTGCCCTGGCATGAGATCGATACGGTTCTGCTGGACATGGACGGCACTCTGTTGGACCTGCATTACGACAACCATTTCTGGCTCGAACACCTGCCCCAGCGCTATGCCGAACTGCATGGCGTGAGCCGGGCGATGGCCGAGATGGAGCTGCAACCCCTGTTCGAGCGCAACGCCGGCCAGTTGCAGTGGTATTGCTTGGATTTCTGGAGCACTGAGCTGAAGTTGCCGGTGCGCGAACTGAAGTTGGAAACCGCCCACTTGATCGCCTTGCGCCCGGACGCCGATACGTTCCTGGCGGCAATCCAGCGGGCCGGCAAACGCGTGGTGATGATCACCAATGCCCACCGCGATTCGTTGTCCTTGAAGCTGGAACGCATCGAACTGGCCCCCTACTTCGAACGCTTGATCAGTTCCCACGACTACGGTTTCCCCAAGGAGAATCCGCAATTCTGGGACGCGCTGCAAGCCGACCTGAATTTCGACCCGGCCCGCAGCCTGTTCATCGACGACACCCTGCCGGTGCTGCGCAGCGCCCGGGACTTCGGCGTGGCGCACCTGCTGGCGGTCAGCGAGCCGGACAGTCGCAAGGGGCCGAAGGATACGGGGGAGTTCGAGGCGTTGGGGGATTATCGGGACTTGATTGCCGGGCTTTGAACCGCGCCGTATTCATCGCGAGCAAGCTCGCTCCCACATTGGTTTCGCGACGAACCAAGAACCCCTGTGGGAGCGAGCTTGCTCGCGATGAAGGCAACACAGGCCTGAAAGTTACTCGGGAATACGCAACACCTGTCCCGGATAGATCTTGTCCGGATGCGACAGCATTGGCTTGTTGGCTTCGAAGATTTTGTTGTACTTGTTCGCATCGCCGTATTCGGCCTTGGAGATGGCGCTGAGGGTGTCGCCTTTCTTCACCGTCACGAAACGCGCCGCCTTGGCCACCGGGCCCGTCACGGTGATCTGGTCGTCGACACTGCCGACACCGGCGATGTTACCCACCGCCAACAGGATCTTTTCCTTCTCTTCCTGGCTCGCGACTTCACCGGTGACGATGACTTTGTCGCCCTCGACGGTCGCCTGAACGTTCGGATTGCCCAGGCCGACCTTTTCAATGTGCTCTTTCAGTTGTTCGCTGGCATTGGCATTGCCGGGGGTCAGCAGGTCGATCAGCTTTTCACCGGCTTCCTTCACAAAACTAAAGATACTCATGGCACACGCTCCTTGATTAAATGTCCAGACGCAAAGACTAGACCAGGCGAGACGAACCCGGTTCCCAGCCGACCAATGACCCCGCCACGCGCAAGCGCTAGAATCCGAATCTTCCCGCGCCCTGGAGCGAAGATGGACATCAAGCAGCTGAAATTTCTCATCGCGCTGGACGAAACCCGTCACTTCGGCCAGGCCGCCGCACGCTGCCATATCACCCAGCCGACGCTGTCGATGCGTCTGCGCAGCCTGGAAGAAGAACTCGACCTGCCGCTGGTCAACCGCGGCCAGCGCTTTGAAGGTTTCACCGCGCCGGGAGAACGGGTGCTGGCCTGGGCACGCACGGTGCTGGCGGCCTATGACGGGCTGCAGGCCGAAGCGGCGGCCTGTCGGGGCAACCTGGTGGGTACGCTGCGCCTGGGGGTGGTGCCGTTGTCGGACTTCGACCCGCTGGCGATGATGCAGCGCTTGCACGCCGAGCACCCCAGCCTGCGTTTCGAATTGTCGTCCCTGAGCTCCGAACGCATCCTCGAACAGTTGGCGAACAACCGCATCGACCTGGGCATTTCCTACCTGGAACGCCTGGACAACGAACGCTTCGAGGCCCTGCCCTTCAGCCCCACCCGCATGGGCTTGCTTTACGACCAGCGTTATTTCTTTTTCGGTGAACAACCGCTGAGCTGGGAGGCATTGATCGAATTGCCCCTGGGCATGCTCACCAGCGGCATGCATTTTCGCCAGTCCATCGACCACAACTTCCACAGCCGGGGTCTAACCCCACAACCGCTGTTGCAAACCGACGCGGTGCATCAATTGTTACAAGCTGTGCACGGCGGACTGTGTTGCGCGGTGATGCCCCTGGACAGCGGCCTGGACGTGCTGACCGAAGACTTGCGCATCCAGCCCATTGAAAGCGCGCAAACACTGGTCTCGCTGGGCCTGATCATGCGACGCGGCGCCCCCCGCTCGGCGTTGGCAGAGGCCTGTTTTGCCCTCTACCAGAAATCAGCGACGACTTCTTGATCGACGTTATCTATTGAAAGATCAGTAATAGCGATTAGACGTGGCAGATTGCCGCATTTAGTCTTAACACTATTCCTACTTTCAGTGATGCCCATGAACGACAAGCCTCCGGTCAGTCCAGCGCCAGCGATGGAAACATCCACGCCGGTCGCCAGCCAGAGCTATGGCTACTGCAATCTGGACCACTCCCAATCGGACAGCACCGCGCTGGCCGAGGAAGTGGCGCTGGCGATTGCCTATAACGGCATCAGCCAGGCAGTCATGCTAGTCACTCCCACCGACCTGGAAGACTTCATCGTCGGTTTCAGCCTCGGCAGCGGCATCATCGAAGATTCATCGGACATCTATGACCTGCAACTGAGCGGCACGGGTGCCGCGCACTATGCCCAGGTGACCATCGCCAACCGCGCCTTCTGGAACCTCAAGCAGCAACGCCGGCAGTTGGCGGGCACCAGTGGCTGCGGATTGTGCGGCGTGGAAGCGGTGGAACAGGCCTTGCCAAACCTCAAGGTGCTGCCCGGCGCACCACTGCCCGCGGCGCAATGGCTCGATGGCCTGCGTGACCGTATCAGCCAGTTCCAGCCCCTGGGCCGACATTGCGGCGCGGTCCATGCGGCGTTGTTCATGAACGCCCAGGGTGAATTGCTGCTGGGCCGCGAAGACATTGGCCGGCACAACGCCCTCGACAAGCTGATCGGCGCATTGATCCGACAACAGGTTCCGGTGGCCGGTGGCGTGGCGATCGTCACCAGCCGTTGCAGCCTCGAACTGATCCAGAAAGTACTGCGCGCCGGCATCCAGACCCTGGTCAGCCTGTCGTCGCCCACGGGCCTCGCCGTGCAGTGGGCCCGCCAACACAACCTCAACCTCATCCACCTGCCGCAAAAAAGTGCGCCGCGGGTCTACAGCCCTGCGATGGAGAAACAAGCGTGAGCAATCATCAACAAGCCGACCAGAAACCCATACCGCGTTACAAGCCTTACAAGGGCCCGGCCGGTGGTTGGGGTGCGCTGATCAGTGTCGCTCAGGCCTGGTTGACCAGCGACAACGCGCTGAAGAACATCCGCATGATGCTCAAGACCAACCAGAATGGCGGTTTTGACTGCCCTGGCTGCGCCTGGGGCGACTCTCCCGAAAGCGGTATGGTCAAGTTCTGCGAGAACGGCGCCAAGGCCGTGAACTGGGAAGCCACCAAGCGCCGCGTCGACGGTGCGTTTTTCGCCAAGCACAGCGTGACCTCGCTGCTGGAGCAGAGCGATTACTGGCTCGAATACCAGGGTCGCCTGACCGAACCCATGCGCTACGACGCCGACACCGACCGCTACAAGCCCATCAGCTGGGAAGCGGCGTTCGCCCTGATCGGCAAGCACCTGCAAGGGCTGTCCAGCCCCAGCCAGGCCGAGTTCTATACGTCGGGCCGGGCCAGCAACGAAGCGGCCTACCTGTATCAACTGTTCGTGCGCGCCTACGGCACCAACAACTTCCCCGACTGCTCGAACATGTGCCACGAAGCCAGCGGCGTAGCCCTGGCCCAGAGCGTGGGCGTGGGCAAGGGCACGGTGACGTTCGACGACTTCGAGCACGCCGACGCGATTTTCGTCTGGGGCCAGAACCCTGGCACCAATCATCCAAGGATGCTCGAACCGCTGCGTGAAGCAGTGAAGCGCGGCGCCCAGGTGGTGTGCATCAACCCGCTCAAGGAGCGTGGTCTGGAGCGTTTCCAGCATCCGCAACACCCGCTCGAAATGCTCACCAACGGTGACAAGCCAACCAATACCGCGTATTTCCGCCCGGCCCTGGGTGGCGACATGGCGATCTTGCGCGGCATGGCCAAGTTTCTGCTGCAATGGGAGCGTGAGGCGCAGAACAGCGGCGCGGCGTCGGTATTCGACCACACGTTCATCAATGAACACAGCACCAACGTGCTGGATTACCTGGCGGCGGTCGACGATACGCCGTGGGAACAGATCGTCGAGCAATCGGGCTTGACCTTGGTCGAAATCGAGCAGGCGGCGCGCATGTACGCCAAAAGCGAGAACGTGATCATGTGCTGGGCGATGGGCATCACCCAGCACCGCCATTCGGTGGCGACCATCCAGGAAATCGCCAACGTGATGATGTTGCGCGGCAACATTGGCCGGCCAGGCGCAGGCTTGTGCCCGGTCCGCGGCCACAGCAACGTGCAGGGCGACCGGACCATGGGCATCAACGAGCGTCCGCCGGTGGCATTCCTCGACGCCCTGGAGCGGCGCTTCCAGTTCAAGGTACCGCGAGAAAATGGCCACAACGTGGTCGAGGCGATCCACGCCATGGCCGACGGCCAGGCGAAGGTGTTCATCGCCCTGGGCGGCAACTTCGCCCAAGCCACGCCGGACAGCCAGCGGACCTTCCAGGCCTTGGCCAATTGCGACCTGACGGTACAGATCAGTACCAAGCTCAACCGCAGCCACCTGGCTCATGGCAAGGACGCATTGATCCTGCCGTGCCTGGGCCGCACCGACATCGACCTGCAAACCGAAGGCGCGCAAGCGGTGACCGTGGAAGACTCCTTCAGCATGGTGCATGCCTCATACGGCCAGTTGCAGCCGCTGTCGAACCAGATGCGCTCCGAACCGTGGATCATCGCCGGCATCGCCGCCGCCACGCTGGGTAGCCGTCCGGTGGACTGGAACTGGCTGGTGGCCGACTACAGTCGCATCCGCGACCTGATCGCCGATACCGTCCCCGGTTTCAAGGACTTCAATGAAAAACTGAAGAACCCTGGCGGATTCTATCTGGGCAACAGCGCCGGTTCGCGACGCTGGAACACCCCATCGGGCCGCGCCAACTTCAAGTCCAACCGGCTGCCGAGCGACCTTGTGCATGAACGCACCCGTGCCACCGGCCAGTTGCCCGACCTGATCATGCAGTCCATGCGCTCCCACGATCAGTACAACACCACCATCTATGGCCTCGATGACCGCTATCGCGGCGTCAAGGGCCAGCGTGACGTGTTATTCGCCAACGAAGCGGACATCATTCGCCTGGGCTTCAAGCCGGGGCAGAAAGCCGACATCGTCTCGCTCTGGGATGACGGTCGCGAACGTCGGGTCAAGGGTTTTACCCTGCTGGCGTTCGACATTCCGGCCGGGCAGGCCGCGGCCTACTACCCTGAAGTGAACCCGTTGGTGCCGCTGGAAAGCACAGGCGACGGCAGCCACACCCCGACCTCGAAATTCGTCGCGATCCGCCTGGAAGCGGCGAGCGAAAATGGACTGATCCTGGCCAAGTCGGCCTGACATACAGTTCATTGGCGAGGCGATTGGATTGTGTGGAAGCAAGCTTTGCTCCCACACAGCTCGCCCCCATGAGCGTACTTTTCGAGCGCCCACAAAAAAGGCCGTTTTCCCTAGAAAACGGCCTGTCCGAAGTAGCTAAAGACCGGCCAATTTGCGTTAAGTTCCGACCGTAAAACAATAACTTAGAGAATTGTGCACAAGTCGTGTTACTCGTCGGATTTCGATTGTAAGCAAGCGAAGCGAGCCTCAGGATCGCGCCGTCATCCCTTTGAGGCTCCTCTATGAAGTTCTCCTCCATTCTCTTGTTGTCCCTTAGCCTGACCAGCGGCATCGCTTGCGCCGGTGGTACTGCCGAAGCAGGTGTGGGCGGCGCATTGGGCGGGGTTTTGGGTTCGGTCGTCGGCCAGTCCCTGGGCGGCAACACCGGTTCCACTATCGGCGCGGCGCTGGGCGGTGCGGGCGGTAGTGCGGTCGGCGCAGACAAACACAGCCGCGGCGAAGCGGCGATCGGCGGCGCGCTGGGCGCGGCCGGCGGCAACGTGGTCGGCCGTAGCGTCGGTGGCAGCACCGGCAGCCTGATCGGTGCGGCGGCGGGCGGTGGCGCGGGTGGCGCCCTGGGTAACTACATGGGCAAGGACGATGACGATGACCGTCGTTATGATGATCGCCGTGGTGATCGCCGCTACTACCGTGACGGCCACCCAGGTCGCGGCCATGCCTATGGGCACCGCAAAAAACATCATCGCCACTACCGCGACTAACGGCGGATCGATACCAGCCGTTGAAGATCGCAGCCTCCGACAGCGCCCAGCGCTGGCAGGAGGCTGCGATTTTTTGTTTCAGACCACCAACCGCTCCAACGCCCCACGTAGCCGATCCGGAATCGCCACCGGTCGATTCGACGCCCGATCCACGAATACGTGAACAAAACGCCCCGCCGCACACGCCTCCTCCTCGCCCGCCTTGAACACCGCCAGCTCATATTGCACCGAACTGCTGCCCAACTTGCCCACCCGCAGGCCGATTTCAATCCGGTCTGGAAAGGCGATCGAGGCGAAGTAGTCGCAGGCCGAACTCACCACGAACCCCACCACGTCTCCATCATGGATATCCAGGCCGCCGACTTCGATCAGGTAGGTATTCACAGCGGTATCGAAAAAGCTGTAGTAGGTGACGTTGTTGACGTGACCGTACACATCGTTGTCGTGCCAGCGCGTGGTGATGGGCTGCAAGTGTGGGTATTCGTTGCGTTGGGGCATCAGGTGTCCTTCATGGTTGTTCAATGGTCTTGACGTGGCACGGGGCTCAGGCCTGCGCGAATCCCTTGCCCTGCGCCGCCAGCTCGCCGATCAGACGCGCGGGTTTCCACTGGTCGCCCTGCTTCGTTTCGAGCTCCAGCAGGCGTGCGTGGATGGTTTCCAGCCCCTGCCCGTCGGCCCAGGCCATCGGCCCGCCCTTGTCCGCAGGGAAGCCGTAGCCGTTGAGGTAGACCAGGTCGATCGCGTGGGCCGACTCGGCAATGCCTTCCTGCAAGATCTTCGCCCCCTCATTGACCAGCGCCAGCAAGCAGCGCTCGAGGATTTCCTCCGGGCCGATTTCGCGACGCTGGAAACCCAGCGCCTCACTGACCCGCAACACCAGGGCATCGACTTCGACATCATGCTCGGCCTGTCGACTGCCCGGCTCGTAGTGATAATACCCATTGCCGCTTTTCTGGCCGAACCGCCCCAGCTCGCACAGACGATTGTCCACCTGCACTTCGGGCGCATCCTGGCCCTTGCCCGCCAGCTCACGGGCGCGCCACTCCAGGTCGATGCCAACGACGTCGTACATGCGAAACGGCCCCATGGCGAAACCGAAGCCTTGCAACGCCGCATCCACCTGATGGGGGAACGCCCCCTCCAGCAACATCTTGCGCGCTTCCAGCACATACGGATGAAGCATCCGGTTGCCGATGAAGCCGTGGCAGTTGCCTGATATCACGCTGACCTTGCCCATGCGCTGGCCCAGCGCCAGGGCCGCATCCAGCACCGCTTTGGAGGTTTGTGCGCCGCGAACGATCTCCAGCAGCTTCATGATGTGCGCCGGGCTGAAGAAATGCAGGCCCAGGACTTGGGCTGGCCTGTGGGTGACGGCGGCGATGGCATCGATGTCCAGCGCCGACGTGTTGCTCGCCAGGATGGCCTCGGGTTTGAGCAGACCGTCCAGCTCGCGAAAGATGGTCTGTTTGAGCTCCAGGTTTTCGTAGACCGCTTCGATCACCAGGTCCACATCACGGATCGCCGCGTAATCATCCGCCCGTGTCACCCTGGCGATCCGCGCATCTGCCTCACCCTGGTCGATACGGCCCTGGCGCACACCATGGGCATAGGTCTCGGCCACGGCAACCAGTGCCTGCTCGAGCATCTGCGGATTGTTGTCGACCCACTGCACCGCCACGCCGGCGTTGGCCAGGCACATCACGATGCCCCGTCCCATGGTGCCTGCACCGACCACCGCGGCGCTCTGAATGTCGAAAGGTGTCTGGCTCATGTTGGCTCTCTTGTTGGCGATCCGAAGACAGCCTTCACCTTAGTCAGGCGCCGAATGTTTTTGAAATTTATTCGTGTGATGAAGGGCATTCAGCGGATGGATGCAGCTCACAGATGCGCTTGAGTCCACTGGCGAACTTCCGCGTATGGATACGCTTCCAGCGCGGCATACCCAGGAATCTTCCGTGCCTTCAATCGGGTGAACAGCGGCACACTGATCCCGCACAGGAAGCGGGTGAGGCGCTCGGCAGATGGCACGCTGCCGCTGTGCTGCTCATGCTTGTGGATAAAATCGCCACACAACGCCTCGAAGCTTTTATCCACAAGCGCCGGCAGCGCAGGCGGCTCCGGCAGGCGAGCGATCTGCCCATGGCACACCGAACAATGACCACACGGGTGTGGCGCACTGTCGTCGCCGAAATACTGCGCCAAGCGATGACCCAGGCAACGGTCGGTGGCGAACAGTTCGAGCATGGCGTGGATCCGTGCGATTTCACCGTGTTCGTGCCGGGTGAAATAGGCATGCAGCTCGGCACTCAAGGCCTGCACATCCAAATCCGCTTCCAGCACGCTGTACCCCTCGGTCATCTGCTTGCTTTCCAGCTCGATCCAGCCCTTCTCCTGGAAATAATCCAGCGCCTTGACCACTCGATTACGCTCAGCGTGGTACTGCCGGTGCATCCCGTCGAAATCCACCGTGGCCCAGCTCCGGGCGCGACTGGAGGTCTGGATGATGGCCGCGACGAAGTCCCTGCGCTCACCTTCGAAGCGCTCCAGCAGCTCCTGCGGCTCGATCAGGAACTTGAAACGATACTCCGCGAAATAGGCATAGCGCGGCGCGATCAGCCGGCGCAGCTCCAACTGGACCAACAACGTCTTGAGTGGCAGTTGCCGGATGTTGCTCTGGTCCGCCAGCGGACCCAGCAAGAACTCCCATTGCCCATCGGCGGCGGCCGCCTTCAGTTCATCGAGCACGCAAGCAATGCCTGCGAGTTCCGGCGTATCGCCGTACACAAAGTTCTCCAGCACGTTGAGGCTGTCGCGGTTGGCCAGCACCAGGCAATCGGACGGCTGCCCATCGCGCCCGGCCCGACCGATTTCCTGGCTGTAGTTTTCAATGGACTTGGGCAGGTCGAAATGCACCACGTTGCGGATGTCGCTCTTGTCGATGCCCATGCCGAAAGCGATGGTGGCGACAATGCAATTGGATTGCCCGTCCATGAATCGCCGCTGGATGGCTTCCCGTTGCTCATGGGGCAAACCAGCGTGATAGGCCTCGGCCTCGATACCGTGCTGGCTCAGGTATTCGGCGATCTGCTCGGCGGTTCGCTGCAAGGTGACGTAGACGATGCTCGGCTGCCCGACGCGCGCGCCCAACCACTGCACCAGCCGTGCGCGCTTGGCGACACCCGGCACGGGTTCGACCAACAGATTGAGGTTAGGTCGGTAGAACCCGGTCGTCACCACATCAGCGGCGGCAATGGCGAACTTCGCCTGCATGTCGGCGATGACCTTGGGCGTGGCGGTGGCCGTCAGCAGCAATACCTGGGGAATATTGAACTGGTGCTGGTAATCGGGAAGCTTGAGGTAGTCAGGTCGGAAGTTATGCCCCCACTCCGAAATACAGTGGGCCTCGTCCACCACCAGCAACGAAATCGGCACCTGCTGCAGGAAATTGCGAAAGCGCTCGTTCTTCAGGCGCTCCACGGAGATCATCAGGATCTTCAACTCGCCCGAACGGGCCCGCGCCATGGCGTCGTTGGCTTCGTCACGGCTCTGGGCCGAATCGATACTGGCCGCCGCAATGCCGTAGCGCTTGAGGAACGCCAACTGGTCCTGCATCAACGCCAGCAGTGGCGAAACCACCAGGGTCAGGTGCGGCAAGAGCAGGGCCGGCAATTGATAACACAGGGACTTGCCCGAGCCGGTGGGGAAGATGGCTGCCGCCGACCGACCGGCCAGTATGGCGCCGATGGCCGCCTCCTGACCGGGACGAAACTGTGGATAACCGAAAACCTGTTCCAGGGTGCTGTGCATGCGCGGTCGCTCCTTTGACTGCTGCGAGACCCAAAGCCTAGCGGGACAACGCAGCGCGTCGAGAAAAGGTCGGGGGTAAAAACGATACTGGATGATACAGCGTCGAGCGCCTTTGCCTTGCCACGAGCGGATACAAATCCGGGCAATTTGATGTCTCGTCCCGACTTCGCCACCACGGTAAGGTGCGCCGACAACTCATGCTGTACGTCAAGGCCAGGAAGGCTGACGCTCGATTTCAATTCTTCAAGGAACGAACCATGCCACACCCATTTTCCGCTCTACGCGCGCTGACGATCACGTCGGCCTCATTGCTCGCCGGTTGCTTGACCGTCCCCGATCCACCCGGCGTGGACCCTGCCCAGTTCGAAACCCCGGAGTATCACGCTCAACAAGGCTTGGCCGTCATCAAGGCATCAGCGCTCTACGCTCGTGGCAGGACTGGCCAGGATGTTGTCGTGGCGTTGATCGACTCGGGGCTCAACGCCAGCCTCGAGGAGTTCGAGGGCAGACTGGATGATCCTGGGTTCGACCATGTCGAAGACCGTCCCGGCACCGTTGACCGCATCGGTCATGGCACGCAGATGGCCGGTATTCTCGCCGCCAACAAGGACGACCGGGGCATGCACGGCATCGCGTTCAATGCGCGGTTGATCCCCTTTCGCTTTGGCGACGACAACGAGCCGTTTTTCTTCGACAGCGAAATCGCCCGGTCCTGGCAAAGTGGTTTTGACAAGGGTGCCCGGCTGTTCAACAACTCGTGGGCCAACGCCATTCCCGCCACCGAGATCAATGAAGCGCGCTACAACCAGGTGATGCCCGACTCCCTGGCCGTCGCTCGAAAACTGGTCGCGAACGGCGCCGTATTGGTCTTCCCCACCGGTAACGAACTCAAGCGCGAGCCCCTGGCCGAGCCAGGACTGCCGGTCGCATTGCCAGAACTGGAAAAAGGCTGGATCGCAGTGGTGGCGTTGAAGAACGACGGCAGCGCCATCAACGGCAAATCCAACTATTGCGGCGTCGCAGCCGCCTGGTGCATCGCCGTTCCCGGCGGCGACGCCGGTGCACAGGCCGGCCTGCTCACCGTTGGCAAGGACGGCCGCTATGTGCAGACCGCTGGCACATCTCCCGCCGCCGCGTTGGTCAGTGGCGCACTGGCGGCGCTACAAAGCCTTCACCCGCAACTCAGCCCGCAGCAGATACGCGAACATCTGCTGGCGACAGCCAACCGCACAGGTATCTACGCCAACAGCGAAGCCTATGGCAGAGGATTGATGGACCTTGAGGCCGCCGCACTACGCATGCCTGAACAGATGGCTGACTGAACCCAACCCTTATCGCTCGCGAGCCTGGCAGCAATCGACTCGCGATACCCATGAACACTTTGCGCCTGCCCCACCAACGCCAGGACGCCCGCGGTTCGCAGCTTGAAAAAGGAAATAACCATGTTGCACAAACTGAACCTACCTACCGTCCTGATGCTGTCCCTACTACTGGGCGGATGCATGAAATTCCCCGACGACCCGCCAATCCTCGCGACGGTCAAAACCGCAATCGCGACGCCTGCGATTTCTTGATTGCAGCGTTCTTCTTTTTCCAACGGGCAACGATTTCCCCCTAAACTTTCCACCGGTACAGACGCACTTCTTTTATTCTGGACATTTCATCATGCACCTTGCGCCAGACTTCCCCGATGACCATGCCATGCGCCAACTCATGGAACTGCTCCATGAAGAAATCGGCCTGCCTGAACGCAAGACGATTCGCCTGGGCACTGCGATCAATCTCGACTTGGGTTGCGATGGCGCGGACGCCCGACACCTGATGGAGGCACTGGAGGAGCGGTTCGCCATCGAGCTCATCGACTACGACGCCTACCGCTATTTCCAACCGGAAGGGTTCGATGTATTTCAAAAGCGCAGGGCCAAGGGACGGGGGAACAAGCTGCCACTGACCATCGGCATGCTTTACAAGGCGATCAAGGCGCAGCGATGGGATACGCGGGAAGTGGAAGAGGCCTAGCTGATCGGCGCACCTCAAATAGCCGTCCACAAAAAACCGCCCATGAAGGGCGGTTTTTTCATTCACCAACCAAGCCTTACAGCTGCGGACCTGCAGCCTTGATCGCGTCGCTCACGTCGAACTTCTTGAAGTTCTCGGTGAACAGACCGGCCAGCGCCTTGGCTGCTTCGTCGTAGGCGGCTTTGTCGGCCCAGGTGTTGCGTGGGTTCAACAGGCCAGTCTCGACGCCTGGCACAGCCAGCGGCACGTCCAGGTTGATGATGTCCAGGTGTTCGGTTTCAGCACCGATCAGCGCGCCGCTCTGGATCGCCGCGATCACCGCACGGGTGGTCGGGATGTTGAAGCGCTTGCCGACGCCGTAGCCGCCACCGGTCCAGCCGGTGTTGACCAGGTAGACCTTGGAGCCGAAACCACGGATGCGCTTGATCAGCAGCTCAGCGTACTCACCGGCCGGACGCGGGAAGAACGGGGCGCCGAAGCAGGTGGAGAAGGTCGACTTGATGCCGCTGCCCGAACCCATTTCGGTCGAGCCCACCAGTGCGGTGTAGCCGGACAGGAAATGGTAGGCGGCTTGTTCTTCGCTGAGGATCGACACCGGCGGCAGTACGCCGGTCAGGTCGCAGGTCAGGAAGATCACGGCGTTTGGCTCGCCACCGAGGTTTTTCGGTGCGCGTTTTTCGATCAGCTCACGCGGGTACGCAGCGCGGCTGTTCTGGGTCAGGCTGTCGTCGGCGTAGTCGGCTTTCTTGGTGACCGGGTCCAGAACGACGTTTTCCAGTACCGCGCCGTGCTGGATGGCTTTCCAGATCACCGGCTCGTTCTTCTCGGACAGGTCGATGCATTTGGCGTAGCAGCCGCCTTCGATGTTGAAGACCACGCCCACGCCCCAACCGTGTTCGTCGTCACCGATCAGGTAACGGCTTTCATCGGCGGACAAGGTGGTCTTGCCGGTGCCCGATAGGCCGAAGAACAGAGTTACATCGCCCTCTTCGCCCATGTTCGCGGCGCAGTGCATCGGCAGCACATCAACGGCTGGCAGCAGGAAGTTCTGCACGGAGAACAGGGCTTTCTTCATTTCACCGGCGTAGCGCATGCCGGCGATCAGCACTTTCTTGGCCGCAAAATTGATGATCACGGTGCCGTCGGAGTTGGTGCCGTCGCGCTCAGGCTCGCAAACGAAATTCGGCGCGTTGAGGATCTGCCATTCATCCTTGCCACCGGCGTTGTATTGCTCGGGGTTGATGAACAGGCAGCGGCCGAACAGGTTGTGCCACGCCGTCTCGGTGGTCATCTTGACCGGCAGGTAGTGCGCAGGATCGGAGCCTACATGCACATGGGAGACAAAACGCTCGCGCTCGCCCAGGTAGGCTTCGACGCGGTTCCACAGGGCATCGAACTTGTCGGCCGGGAACTTGCGGTTGATCGGGCCCCAGGCGATGGCGTCCTGGGTGGTTGGCTCTTCCACAATGAAACGGTCGACTGGCGAGCGACCGGTACGATGACCGGTGCGGACAACCAGCGCGCCAGTATCGGCAAGCTCGCCTTCACCGCGACTCAGGGCTTCTTTGACCAGATCATCGACACTCAGATCGGTGTACACGGCGTTATTGGCTTGCGTCATGAGATTCCCCGTCGGCCCGTGGCCGAGTGCTCCAAACGTTTTGTAGTAGGAAGTCGCGCACTACTACCCGAAAAAAGTGGGCCGGATTATGCCAGAAAAGCCCAAAAAAAGTAGGGCCCTCCTGTCAGTACGGCGTAAATCCGGCGTTTGCCAGGAGATTTACCTGCGCTGAACCGTTTTAGTGTCGGGTATCTGACGGTGTGTCGACACCCGCACCGGCGAACAATTGAGCGATGTCCGCCGCGTCGAACAGGTAGCGCTCGTTGCAAAACTGGCAGTCGATCTCGATGGCACCGCCATGTTCGATCACCAGTTGCTGCGCATCTTCCAGACCCAGACTGACCAGCGCATTGCCGGAACGTTCACGAGAGCAACTGCATTGGAAGCGCAACGACTGGCCGTCGAACAAGCGTACCTGCTCCTCGTGATAGAGGCGATGCAGCACGGTTTCGTTGTCCAGGCTCAGCAGTTCATCGGCGCTCAGGGTGCTGGCCAGAGCGGTGATGTGTTGCCAACTGGCGTCGCGTTCTTCAGGGTCGCGAAGGCGATCGGCGGGCAGTTGTTGCAGCAGTAAACCGCGCGCGCGCCGCCCGTCGGCGTAGAGCCAGAACCGGGTATTGGTCTGCTGGGACATGACGAAGTAGTTGGTGAAGCACTCGGCCAGGGTCGCGCCGTCGAGATCGACGATGCCCTGGTAGCGCTTGCCATGGGTGGGGTCCACCGTCAGGGCCAGCACGCCGTTGGGCATCATGTCGGCCAGGGTCGCGTCGGGCGCGATCTGCTCGGCGTGATAACGGGCCAGGCCGCGGATTTCGCGCTCGCTGGAGCACTCGATCATCAGCAGCGGGACCGGCCCCTCGGAGCGCGCCTGGAGAATCAGCAAGCCATCGAACTTCAAGGTGCCCACCAGCAACGCCGCAGCCGCCATCAGCTCGCCGAGCAGTTGTGCGACCGGCTCCGGATAGGGGTGCTTGGCGAGGACTTCGGCGTAGCTACGCTCCAACGCCACCAGCTCGCCACGGGCGTCGCTGTCATCGAAGATGAAACGTTGGGTGTAGTCGGTATCCGGTAAATCAGTCATAGGATCTGGTATCTGAGGTGATGACAAATGATGGCGGGCATTTTATGGGCATTCAGGGTGGGTTCCAAGCAAGGCTTGGGTTTGCCTGACGGGAAGAGACCGATGACTCAATCCGAATGGTCATTGTGGCGAGGGAGCTTGCTCCCGCTCGGTTGCGCAGCGACCGTCAGATTTTGGGGCCGCTAAGCAGCCAGCGGGAGCAAGCGCCCTCGCCACGTGCCTTGCGCCAGCTTTTTATTCGTTATTGCTGCCATGAAACTTGAACAGGTCCCGGCGCTGCTTCTTGCTCGGCTTGCCATCGGTGCTGACCCCCAGGGCGCCGGCCTTGCGTTGCGCGGCGGCGGTTTCGCGCTTGGCGATGCTGGCTTCGGTTTCGCGATACAACGCCTGCGCTTCAGGTGCACCGCGACGCACGATCGACAGGGCCTCGACCACCACGGTCTTTTCATCGAACCCGGTGCGGATGACAAACTCATCGCCGATGCGGGGCTCCTTGCCCGGCTTGCAGCGCTCTCCCCGGTGATGGACCTTGCCGCTTTCGATGGCGGTCTTGGCCAGAGCCCGCGTCTTGTAGAAGCGCGCCGCCCACAACCATTTATCGAGACGGACCTTGTCGTCTTCTTCCTTTTTTTGTGCCACTGCAATTCCTCTTTCTGCCATTAGCCGGAACTGTACTACCGTTTTTGTCGAGCGCACGAATCAGGCCCGACGGATAGAATGCCCGCCAAACCGGCGTCACACCCATCGCTTCGGCCGGAATCGGTTACAAGCACACACAAGTGCGTAGATAACTGTCGCCATTTTGTGATTATTCTGCGTGAATACCGCGATTCGCGGAGTCCACGATCCGATGCACTGATCGCAGGTTTTTTTATTGAAGACTTTTGACCATTTGACCGTTGTCGGTCTGCGCGAGTGGGTGGCGCTCCCGGATCTGGGAGTCGTGGGCCTGCGGGCAAAAATCGACACCGGGGCCAGCACCTCCAGCCTGCATGCCACCGACATCGAGCCGTTCGAGCGCGATGGCCAAAAGTGGGTGCGCTTCACGGCGCACCTTGGCACGGTGGTGCAGTTGCGCCATCGCCGCTGCGAAGCCCCGTTGGTGGCGCGCAAGACCATAAAGAGTTCCAACGGCCACGCCCAGGTCCGCTACGTGATCAGCACCACGTTGGCGCTGGGTGACCGGGTCTGGCGGGTCGAGTTCACCCTCGCCTGCCGCAAATCCATGCGATATCGCCTGTTACTGGGTTCCAAAGCCTTGATCGACGGCCAACTGGTAGTCAATCCGGGCACCAAATATGTTCAAGAAAAGCCGGCATTCCCGGTGTCCACTACCTCTGCCACAGGTGTTGCATGAAGATCGCTGTGCTGTCGCGTAATCCGCGTCTGTATTCCACTCGTCGCCTGGTTGAAGCCGGGACCGAACGTGGCCATGAAATGGTGGTGATCGATACCCTGCGCGCCTACATGAACATCGCCAGCCACAAGCCGCAGATCCACTACCGTGGCAAGCCGCTGGAAGGATTCGACGCGGTGATCCCGCGCATCGGCGCATCGGTGACGTTCTATGGCTGCGCGGTGTTGCGCCAGTTCGAAATGATGGGAGTATTTCCCCTCAACGAGTCCGTGGCCATCGCCCGTTCCCGGGACAAGCTGCGCTCGCTGCAATTGCTGTCGCGGCGTGGGATCGGCCTGCCGGTCACCGGTTTTGCCCACTCGCCCGACGACATTCCCGACCTGATTGCGATGGTCAACGGCGCACCGCTGGTGATCAAGGTGCTGGAAGGCACCCAGGGCATCGGCGTGGTCCTGTGTGAAACCGCGACGGCGGCGGAGTCGGTGATCGAGGCATTCATGGGCCTGAAGCAGAACATCATGGTCCAGGAATACATCAAGGAAGCCGGTGGCGCCGACATTCGCTGCTTCGTGGTCGGCGACAAAGTGATTGCCTCGATGAAACGCCAGGCCAAGCCCGGTGAGTTCCGCTCCAACCTGCATCGCGGTGGTAGCGCCAGCCTGATCAAAATCACCCCGGAAGAGCGCATGACCGCCCTGCGGGCCGCAAAAGTCATGGGCCTGGCCGTGGCGGGCGTGGACATCCTGCGCTCCAACCACGGGCCACTGGTAATGGAGGTCAACTCCTCGCCGGGCCTGGAAGGCATCGAGACCACCACCAGCAAGAACGTGGCGGGGATCATCATCGAGCACCTGGAAAAGAATGGCGGGCCGAACATGACCCGGACTAAAGGAAAAGGCTAAGTCAACGTAACCCCCGTGGGAGCGAGCTTGCTCGCGAAAGCGGTACATCAGTGCCGAATCGGTTGACTGACGCACCGTCATCGCGAGCAAGCTCGCTCCCACAGGTTCCTGCAATCAGATCGATTACACCGCATCCCGAGGCAGCATCAGCCCCAACGGCAACCGCACTCGAGCTTCCAGCCCGCCACCGGCGCGATTGCGCAGCTCGACGTTGCCGCCGTGCATCGAGGCGATACGCTTGACGATGGCCAGACCCAGGCCCGTGCCTTTCCCACCCCGGGCGCGATCGCCTCGGGTGAAGGGGTTGAAAATGGCTTCCAGTTCCGAGGGGTCGATGCCGGCGCCACGGTCCATGACGCTCAGCACCACGTAAGGTGCGCTGGTGTCGCCGGAGACATAGGCCGCGACTTCGACGCCGGCGCCGGCATGGTTCAGGGCATTGCCGATCAGGTTGTTCAACAAGCGCTTCATCGACACCCGGCGCAACGGGAACGGCTGAATCGGTTCCAGGCGCAGGTGCACTTTCTCGTCGTTCTGGTTATAGGGCGCGACCACCTCCCGCACCAACTCGCTGAGGTCCACCTCTTCCACGGACTCATCACGGCCGTCGCGTATGAACGCCAGGAACTGGTCGAGAATCGCGTCCATGTCCTCGATATCGCGGACCATCTCGTTGGTCAGGTCGGTGTGCTCGCCCATCAACTCCAGCGACAACCGCAGCCGGGTCAAGGGCGTGCGCAGGTCGTGGGAGACGCCCGCCAGCATCAGCTCGCGTTCGCGCCCGGCCTGCTCCACATCCTCGGCCATCTGGTTGAAGGCGCGGTAGACCTCCGTCATCTCGCTGGGCGTATCGCTGATGGGCAGCCGCACGCTGCGCCCCTGGCCCAATTGGCGGGCGGCGTAGACCAGGCGTTTCAACGGTTGGTTGAGCTGGCTGACGAAGATCCACGCCGATGCCGTCGACAGCAGGCCGATGGCCAGGAACCAGCCGAGCACGTTCCAGATTTTCTGGCCGCGCAACGGATGCGGGTACAACGGCACTTTCAGCCAGCCATCCCCCAGGCTTGGAGCCCGGACCCAAAGCGCCGGCGGCGAGTGCATGCGCAATCGCACCTCGGTATCGGCGCCCAGTTCGGCCTGCATCTGGCGTTGATAGATCTCGCTGTAGGGCCAATGCTGCTCGCCCTCCGGCACGCCAGCACCGACGACACGGATCAGCGTCGCCGCCTCGGCAATTTTCGCCCGGTTGGTTTCGTCCGCCGCCCAATAGGCCCGCAGGGTCAAGGCAACGCCGTGGCTGTACTGCCGGTCCACGAGCACGTCTTCGTTCATCAGCAGGTACACCAACGTCAGTGCCTTGGAGAAGAGCACGACGATCAGCACCAGCCAGAGGGTGCGGGAGAAGAAACTCTGGGGGAACCAAACGGGGGTTTTCATGAATAACCGCTACACACTTGCAGGAGCGAGCGATGCTCGCACAATGACAGACCGCGAGTCGCCTGGAAGAAGACATTTCAACCGGCCAGGCCACCCGCTCCTACAAATCGCCGATCACTTGCTGGCGGCACCATCCGGCACGAACACATAGCCCACGCCCCAGACGGTCTGGATATACCGCGGCTTGGAAGGATCAGGCTCGATCATCCGGCGCAGGCGGGAAATCTGCACGTCGATGGAGCGCTCCAGCGCATCCCATTCACGACCACGGGCCAGGTTCATCAGCTTGTCGCGGGTCAGCGGCTGGCGGGCGTTCATCACCAGGGCCTTGAGCACGGCGAACTCACCGGTGGTGAGCATGTGGACCTCATCGCCGCGCTTGAGCTCACGGGTGGCCAGGGACAGTTCGTAGTCGCCGAAGGTCACGCTTTCATCTTCGCTGCCTGGCGCACCCGGCACCGGCGCCGACTGGCGGCGCAGCACCGCCTTGACGCGGGCCATCAACTCGTCGGGGTTGAACGGCTTGGCCAGGTAATCGTCGGCGCCCAGTTCCAGGCCCTTGATACGGCTCAGCTCGTCGCCCTTGGCGGTGAGCATGATGATCGGGATCTGGTTGTTGGCGCCGCGCAGGCGGCGGCAGGCGGTCAGGCCGTCTTCACCGGGCAGCATCAGGTCGAGTACGACCAGGTTGAATACTTCACGGGCCAGCAACCGATCCATTTGCTCGGTGTTCGGTACGGTGCGGGCGCGGTAGCCCTTGCTGACGAAAAAGCGTTCCAGCAGGCTGCTCAGCCCTGGATCATCGTCAACAATAAGAATTTTTTCGCCTTCAGCAGTTTGTGCAGTGCTGCTCATAGGAAGCTCCTTTGATCTCGGCGCGCATTATGGCCTAGCTGCCGTTATACGCACCGTGTGCATTGTTAGCAGATTTTTCCTCTATCTCCACAAATCCGGGTATCAAGCCTACAGACCATGTCCCCCCCTTCGGGACGGAACGCTGGTTATAATGCGCAGCCTTTTGTGCCAGGGAATGTCGGATCGTGATCCCGGCGTGCCATTTTTTCAGCCTTGGCCAGGCAACTTTTTGAATTTCGCGGGTCGACAGGCAGCCTTTTGACCCAGGCAGCGGCGCATGCCAGGCCGCTCAACCAGTCTCGCCGAGCCCGGTTTCTGTGGTGGCGAGCCTGATTTCACAATTTGTCAGGTGGTTTTATGGACAGCATCAACAGCCGCATCGCCGAGGAACTCGGTGTACGCCCACAACAGGTCGAAGCGGCCGTCGCGCTACTCGATGAAGGTTCCACGGTACCTTTCATCGCCCGTTACCGGAAAGAAGTGACCGGCAGTCTCGATGACACCCAATTGCGGCATCTGGAAGAACGCCTGCGCTACCTGCGAGAACTCGACGAACGGCGCATCAGCATCCTGGCCAGCATCCAGGAGCAGGGCAAGCTGACCCCGCAACTTGAACGCGACATCAAGCTGGCCGACACCAAGACTCGTCTCGAAGACTTGTACCTGCCCTACAAGCAAAAGCGCCGCACCAAGGGCCAGATCGCCCTGGAAGCCGGCCTCGGCGAGCTGGCCGACGGCCTGTTCAACGATCCGACCCTGGCCCCGGAAACCGAAGCCGCGCGCTTCGTCGACGCCGAAAAAGGCGTGGCAGACGTGAAAGCGGCGCTGGAGGGTGCCAAGTACATCCTCATGGAGCGTTTCGCCGAAGACGCCAACCTGTTGGAAAAACTGCGCAACTTCCTCAAACAGGAAGCCATCCTCAGCGCCCGGGTGATCGCCGGCAAGGAAGAGGAAGGCGCGAAGTTCCGCGACTACTTCGAACACGACGAACCGCTCAAAAGCATGCCGTCCCACCGCGCTCTGGCGATTTTCCGGGGTCGCAACGAAGGCATCCTCAGCTCCGCGCTGAAGGTCGGTGAAGAATTGCCCGGTACCATGCACCCGTGCGAAGGCATGATCGGCCAGCAGTTCGGCATCCAGAACCAGAACCGCGCCGCCGACAAATGGCTGGCCGAAGTGGTGCGCTGGACCTGGAAGGTCAAGCTCTACACCCACCTGGAAACCGACCTGCTGGGCGAGTTGCGCGACAACGCCGAGACCGAGGCGATCAACGTGTTCGCCCACAACCTGCACGACCTGCTGCTGGCCGCACCGGCCGGTCCCCGCGCCACCCTGGGCCTGGACCCGGGCCTGCGCACCGGTTGCAAGGTCGCGGTGGTGGACGCCACCGGCAAGCTGCTGGATCACGCCACGGTCTACCCGCACGTGCCGCACAACAAGTGGGACCAGACCCTCGCCGTGCTCGCCGCCCTGTGCGCCAAGCATTCGGTGGACCTGATCGCCATCGGCAACGGCACCGCCAGCCGCGAGACCGACAAACTGGCCACCGAGCTGATCAAGAAATACCCAGCCATGAAAATGACCAAGGTCATGGTCTCCGAGGCCGGCGCTTCGGTTTACTCGGCATCGGAACTGGCTTCCAAGGAGTTCCCCGACCTGGATGTGTCGATCCGTGGCGCGGTGTCCATCGCCCGTCGCCTGCAGGATCCACTGGCGGAGCTGGTGAAGATCGACCCCAAATCCATCGGTGTCGGCCAGTACCAGCACGACGTTTCCCAACTGAAACTGGCCCGTGGCCTGGACGCGGTGGTGGAAGATTGCGTGAACGCCGTGGGCGTGGACGTGAACACCGCTTCGGTGGCGCTGCTGGCGCGGATCTCCGGCCTGAACGCCACGCTGGCGCAGAACATCGTCACCCACCGGGACGAACATGGCGCGTTCAAGACCCGCGCCGCGTTGAAGAAAGTCCCACGCCTGGGTGAAAAAACCTTCGAACAGGCCGCCGGCTTCCTGCGGGTCATGAACGGCGACAACCCGCTGGATTCGTCGGCCGTCCACCCCGAAGCCTACCCGCTGGTGCAACGCATCGCCGCCCAGACCGACCGCGACATCCGCTCGCTGATCGGTGATGCCGCATTCCTCAAGCGCCTGGACCCGAAGAAATTCACCGACGAAACCTTCGGCCTGCCCACCGTCACCGACATCCTCCAGGAGCTGGAAAAACCAGGCCGCGACCCGCGCCCCGAGTTCAAGACCGCCGAGTTCCAGGACGGCGTCGAAGACCTCAAGGACCTGCAACCGGGCATGATCCTCGAAGGCGTGGTGACCAACGTCACCAACTTCGGTGCTTTCGTCGACATCGGCGTGCACCAGGACGGCCTGGTGCACATTTCGGCGTTGTCCGAGAAGTTCATCAAGGACCCGCGCGAAGCGGTGAAGGCTGGCGATGTGGTGAAAGTGAAGGTCATGGAAGTCGACATCCCGCGCAAACGTGTCGGCCTGTCGATGCGCATGAGCGACACGCCCGGCGAGAAAGTCGATGGCGCCCGTGGTGCTCGCCCTGGCTCGACGCCGCGTCAGTCGCAGAACACCGCGCCGCGCAAGGAAACCGCCACCGCGGCCCCGGCGAACAACGCCATGGCCTCGCTGTTCGCCAACGCCAAGCAGTTGAAGAAGCGCTGATGGACGTGCCGGCCGGGTTGGTGGAAAGCGCCTTCTTCAAGCTGCTCGGCTGCCGCTTGCAGAGCCTGGGGGACGGGGTGGCGCAAGTCGCCCTGGGCCTTGAGCCGCCGTTGCGCAACCGCGGCGGCAAGCTGCACGGCGGCGCACTGTTCAGCCTGGTGGACATCGCCATGGGCCTGGCCTGCTCCAGTGTCCATGGCTTTGACCAGCAGAGCGCGACCATCGAATGCAAGATCAACTACATTCGCGCCGTGTCCGACGGCGAAGTGCTGTGCACCGCCCGGGTCATCCATCCGGGTCGGCGCACGCTGGTGGTCGAAGCCGAGGTGATGCAGGGCGACAAACTGGTCGTAAAAGCGCAAGGCACGTTCGCTGTCCTATAGCTCCCTGTCATCGATTTGGGTTAATTTCGACGCCATGAATGCAGTGTCGGACTTTCCTGTGGGAGCGAGCTTGCTCGCGATAGCGCAGGGTCCGTCAAGATCAACGTTGCTGATCCACCGCCATCGCGAGCAAGCTCGCTCCCACAGTGGGGTTGCGGTGGCTAGCTTTTGGCACGAAAACCAGGCGAAAACGCCAGTTTTAACTTCACCCTTGTAGACCGTCTTGCCCACCCCCATATTGGGGCGACTGACGCGTGAAGGAATTCAACTTGAGCGACCTTTTAAACCGCCGCCTGGCCCTGCTCGGCGAGCGCGCCAACCTCTCCCTGCTCGAACAGTGCCTGCACGGCATCGAGCGTGAATGCCTGCGTGTCACGGACGATGGGCGCCTGGCGCAGACTCCGCACCCCAAGGCCCTGGGTTCGGCGCTGACCAACGAACAGATCACTACCGACTATTCCGAGTCGCTGCTGGAGTTCATCACGCCCGCCCTGGCCAACCCGGCCGATACCTTGCGCAGCCTCGACAAGATCCACCGGTTTGCCTACAGCAAACTGGGTGACGAGTATTTGTGGAGCCCGTCGATGCCGTGCCCACTGCCGGCCGAAGAAGAGATTCCGATCGCCTACTACGGCACTTCGAATATCGGTCGGCTCAAGTACGTCTATCGCAAGGGCCTGGCCCTGCGCTACGGCAAGACCATGCAGTGCATCGCAGGTATCCACTACAACTTCTCCTTGCCGGAAAAGCTCTGGCCGCTGTTGCGCCAGGACGAAGCCGCCGAGGTAAGCGACCGGGACTTCCAGTCGTCGGCCTACATCGCGCTGATCCGTAATTTCCGCCGCTACAGCTGGTTGCTGATGTACCTGTTCGGTGCCTCGCCGGCCCTGGACGTCGGTTTCCTGCGGGGCCGCCCGCACCAGTTGGAACAACTGGATCCGGACACCTTGTACCTGCCCTACGCCACCAGCCTGCGCATGAGCGACCTGGGTTACCAGAGCAACGCCCAGGCCGGCCTCACGCCATGCTACAACGACCTGGAGAGCTACACCGACAGCCTGCGCAAAGCGGTGGCGACGCCCTACGCGCCGTACGTCGAAGTCGGCACTCACCAGAACGGCGAGTGGGTGCAGCTCAATACCAACATCTTGCAGATCGAAAACGAGTACTACTCCAACATCCGTCCCAAGCGTGTGACCTACACCGGCGAGCGGCCGATCCAGGCCTTGATGGCCCGGGGGATCCAGTACGTCGAAGTGCGCTGCCTGGACATCAACCCGTTCCTGCCGATGGGTATCGACCTCACCGAAGCGCGGTTCCTCGATGCGTTCCTGCTGTATTGCGGCCTCAATGACAGCCCGCAGCTGGAAAACAACGAATGCGGCAACGCCACGAGCAACTTCCTGACCGTGGTCAAGGAAGGTCGCAAGCCAGGCCTGCAATTGCAGCGCCAGGGTCAAGCGGTGGACATGCAGGCCTGGGCCGTGGAATTGCTGGAAAACATCGCCCCGCTGGCTTCGCTGCTCGACCAGAGCCACGGTGGCGATGCCCATCGCCAGGCACTGGACGCGCAATTGGCGAAAGTCCGCGATCCGTCCCTGACGCCTTCCGCCCAGGTGCTGGCCGCCATGGCCGAACATCAGGAAAGCTTCGCCCAGTTCTCCCTGCGCCAAAGCAAGGCCCACGCCGAATTCTTCCGCGCCGAGCCGTTGCCTGCCCAGGAGCAAGCGACATTCGAAGAGACCGCACGCGAGTCGCTGGTCCAGCAAGCCGAGCTGGAGCAGAACGAGGTGGGGGATTTCGATGTGTTCGTGGGTTCCTACCAGGCGAGCATTCTGGCGATCAGTAACTGACCAGCCCTCTTTGGCGGGGATACTCTTGTGGCGAGGGAGCTTGCTCCCGCTCGGCTGTGCAGCAGTCGTGAAATGGGCCTGCTGCGCAGTCCAGCGGGAGCAAGCTCCCTCGCCACGGAGGCTTTAGTCGTTTCCGGATGTTTTTTTCGCAAATAAGCTAATTCTAAAAAGTTATTTATTTTTGAATTCTTAGATCATTTAGTCTCCTCGAACGCCGAACGTCCGGTGGCCTGTTGAGGAGATTTTCCATGTCTTTGCGTTTCCCCCTTCGCCTTCTCGCGGCCGCCTCCCTGGCCGTCACCAGCTTTTTTGCCCAGGCAGCCGACCTGACCGTCGCCTACCAGACCACCGTCGACCCGGCCAAGGTCGCCCAGGCCGACGGCGCCTATGAAAAAGCCACCCAAGCCAAGATCGACTGGCGCAAGTTCGACAACGGTGCCGACGTCATCACCGCCATCGCCTCGGGCGATGTGCAGATCGGCTACCTCGGCTCCAGCCCGCTGACCGCCGCCATCACCCGCAAGGTCCCGGTGGAAACCTTCCTCATCGCCACCCAGATCGGCGCCGCCGAGGCCCTGGTGACCCGCAACGGCTCCGGGATCAATACCCCGCAGGACCTGATCGGCAAGAAGATCGCCGTGCCGTTCGTGTCCACCGGCCACTACAGCCTGCTCGCCGCGTTGAAGCACTGGAACATCGACCCATCGAAAGTCACCATCCTCAACCTCGCGCCACCGGCCATCATCGCCGCCTGGAAGCGTGGCGACATCGACGCCACCTACGTCTGGGACCCGGCCCTGGGTGTGGCCAAGGAAAACGGCAAGGTGCTGATCACCTCCGCGGAGCTGGCCAAGTTCGGCGCTCCGACGTTCGACGCCTGGATCGTGCGCAAGGACTTCGCCCAGAAGCATCCTGAAATCGTCACAGCCTTCGCCAAAGTGACCCTGGACGCCTACGCCCAGTACCGCAAGGACCCACAGGCCTGGCTGGCCGATGCGTCCAACGTCGACAAACTGGTGAAACTCTCCGGTGCCAAGGCCAGTGATATCCCACTGCTGTTGCAAGGCAACGTCTTCCCCCTGGCGGCCGATCAGGTCGTAAGCCTCGGCGCTCCGACCACCAAAGCCATCACCGACACTGCCGCCTTCCTCAAGGAGCAAGGCAAGGTCGAAGCCGTGCTGCCGGACTACGCGCCTTTCGTCAGCGCCAAATACATCACCCAGTGATCGAACACTAAAAGGAGTCACGGCGATGGCCTTGCTACAGCTGGAGCGCATCAGCGCACAGTACCCCGGTGCGACGGACCCCGTGCTGGCGGACATTTCACTGACCCTGGGGCCCCAGCAGTTGCTGGTCGCCCTCGGCCCGTCCGGCAGTGGCAAGACATCGCTGTTGAACCTGATCGCCGGGTTCGTCGAGCCCAGCGCCGGGCAGATCACCCTCGACGGCACGCCGGTCAAGGGCCCGAGCGCCGAACGCGGCGTGGTGTTCCAGGACGATGCACTGCTGCCGTGGCAAGACGTACTGGCAAACGTTGGGTTCGGCCTGGAACTGGCCGGCATCCCCAAGGAAAAACGCGAGGCTCGCGCCCGGGAAATGCTTGCCCTGGTGGACCTGGCCGGTTTCGAGCGACGCCGCGTCTGGCAGCTCTCCGGCGGCCAGAAGCAACGCGTCGGCCTGGCCCGGGCGTTGGCGGCCGACCCGCGTGTGCTGTTGATGGATGAGCCATTCGGTGCGCTGGACGCCTTCACCCGCGAGCAGATGCAGGAACTGTTGCTGCAGGTCTGGCAACGCACCGCCAAGCCGGTGTTCCTGATCACCCATGACATTGAAGAAGCCGTGTTCCTCGCCACTGACTTGATTCTGCTGGCACCGAACCCGGGGCAGATCGTCGAGCGCCTGAGCCTGGATTTCGGCCAGCGCTACGGGGCCGGGGAATCGGCACGGTCGATCAAGTCCGACCCACGCTTCATCGAAACCCGCGAGCATGTGCTCGCCAAAGTGTTTTCCCAACGCAGCGCCACTCGACCCCAGGAGCGCGCATGAGCAGCTACGAAATTCCAGCCGTGGTCCGTGACGCGACGACCCGGCCCACGGCCAACGGTTTGAGCCCCCATCTGAGTACGCGTTGGATCAGCGGCTTGACCTTGATCGCGCTGCTGGCAGCCTGGTGGGCTGTCACCGCCAGCGGCCTGATCGAACCGCTGTTCCTGCCCCCGCCCTCGGCCGTGCTGCAAAAAGGCTGGCTGCTGGCGACCCACGGCTACATGGACTCCACCCTCTGGCAACACTTGGCCGCCAGCCTTGAACGCATCGGCCTGGGCCTGTTGTTCGCGGTGCTGACGGCGGTGCCGGTGGGCATCGCCATCGGCGCCAACCGCATCGCGCGCGGCGTGCTCGATCCGTTGATCGAGTTCTACCGGCCGATTCCACCGTTGGCGTACCTGCCATTGATCGTGATCTGGTGCGGCATCGGCGAGTTGTCGAAGGTGCTGCTGATCTACCTGGCGATCTTCGCCCCGATTGCCATTGCCACCGCCACCGGCGTGCGCACCGTCGACCGGGCCAAGCTGCGCGCGGCGCAATCGTTGGGCGCCACGCGGGCACAGTTGATTCGCCATGTGATCGTGCCCAGTGCCCTGCCGGATATTCTCACCGGCATCCGCATCGGCCTGGGCGTGGGCTGGTCGACACTGGTGGCCGCCGAACTGATCGCCGCCACCAGCGGGCTGGGATTCATGGTGCAGTCAGCGGCGCAGTTCCTGGTCACCGATGTGGTGGTGCTGGGAATCCTGGTGATCGCGCTGATTGCCTTCGCCATGGAAATGGGCCTGCGCGCCCTGCAACGCAAACTGGTGCCGTGGCACGGCCAGACACATTGATACCCAATGACCACGCCGACCATTCGGCGCCCAGACCGAGAACACTGCGATGAACCGCCCGACCATTACGCCTTTGAGCACCGCCCTCGGCGCGCAGATCGAAGGAATCGATATCCGCCAGCCGCTGAGCCAGGCCGACCGCGACACCCTCGAGCAGGCGCTGCTCGAACACCAGGTGCTGTTTTTCCGCGACCAGCCGATCGAACCGCCCCAGCAGGCGCGTTTCGCCGCGTATTTTGGCGACTTGCACATTCATCCGATCTACCCCAACGTGCCGGAGCAGCCTGAAGTCTTGGTGCTCGACACCGCCGTTACCGATGTGCGCGACAACGCCGTGTGGCACACCGACGTGACCTTTCTCCCAACGCCAGCCCTGGGTGCGGTGCTCAGCGCCAAGCTGTTGCCAGCGGTGGGTGGGGATACGTTGTGGGCCAGTGGCATCGCCGCCTACGAAGCCTTGTCGACACCGTTGAAACGCTTGCTGGCAGGCCTGACGGCAACCCACGATTTTACCCGGTCCTTTCCCTTGGAGCGCTTTGGCAACACCGCCGAAGACCTGGCGCGCTGGGAAGAGGCACGGCGGAAAAACCCGCCGCTGTCCCATCCGGTGATCCGCACCCATCCGGTGAGCGGGCGTCGCTCACTGTTCGTCAACGAAGGCTTCACGACACGGATCAACGAGCTGTCGGAAAGCGAAAGCGAGGCGATCCTGAAACTGCTGTTCGCCCACGCCACCCGCCCGGAGTTCACCCTGCGCTGGCGCTGGCAGGTCAACGACGTGGCGTTCTGGGATAACCGTGTGACCCAGCATTTCGCCGTGGACGACTACCGCCCGGCCCGGCGGGTAATGCACCGGGCGACGGTGTTGGGGGATGTGCCGTTTTTTCGCTGAACGCACCACTCACTTGTGGCGAGGGAGCTTGCTCCCGCTCGACAGCGCAGCAGTCGTAAAACCTGTGCGCCGTATTGAATGGGTTTTGGGGCTGCTACGCAGCCCAGCGGGAGCAAGCTCCCTCGCCACAGGGTTTTGTGTTACTCCGCTGACGAAGGCTTTTCCCAAAGATTGATCCCGCCTTCCTGGGCAAATCGGTCGATCTCGGCCAGTTCTTCGGCGCTGAAGTTCAGGTTCTGCAAGGCTCCGACGTTCTCGATGATCTGCTCCGGCCGGCTAGCGCCGATCAGGGCGGAGGTGACCCGGGGATCGCGCAAGGTCCAGGCCAGGGCCATTTGCGCCAGGCTCTGGCCACGACGCTGGGCGATCTCATTGAGGGCGCGTACGTGGGCGAGGTTCTCCTGCGACAAGTGCGAAGCCTGCAACGAGCCGCCCCCCGGACGATTCACCCGCGCATCGGCCGGAACGCCCTTGAGGTACTTGTCGGTCAGCAGGCCTTGGGCCAACGGGGTGAAGGCAATCACGCCGGTACCCAATTCGTCGGTGGCGTCCAGCAGGTCTTTTTCCACCCAGCGGTTGAGCAGGTTGTAGGCCGGCTGATGGATCAGCAGCGGGATTTTCCACTCCTTGAGCAGCGCCGCCATTTCCCGGGTCTTCACCCCGGAGTACGAGGAAATGCCGATGTACAGCGCCTTGCCCTGCTGCACTGCAGTGGCCAGTGCACTGGCGGTTTCTTCCAGGGGCGTATCGGGGTCGAAGCGGTGGGAATAGAAGATATCCACATAGTCCAGCCCCAGGCGTTGCAGGCTCTGGTCGAGGCTGGCCAGCACGTATTTGCGCGAGCCACCGCCCTGGCCGTAAGGTCCCGGCCACATATCCCAACCGGCCTTGCTGGAGATGATCAGCTCATCGCGGTACTGCTGGAAATCTTCGCGCAGCAACCGGCCGAAATTGATCTCGGCGCTGCCATAGGGCGGGCCGTAGTTGTTGGCCAGGTCGAAATGGTTGATCCCCAGGTCGAACGCCGTGCGCAGCAAGGCACGCTGGGTGTCGATGGGCGTACTGTCGCCAAAGTTGTGCCACAACCCCAGCGACAACGCCGGCAGCACCAACCCGCTGCGACCGACGCGGCGGTAAGGAATGGACTCGTAACGGTTTTGCGCAGCGGTGTAGGTCATCGAAAAGGCTCTCTGTTCGGACGGCGGGTGACAGACGCTAACATTTCACAGACGCCTCGGTCAGGCTGAAAGTTCGCAATAGGGTGGGAGCGAGCTTGCTCGCGATAGCGGTGGATCAGCCAACGAAAATATCGATTGGCAAAGGCCTCATCGTGAGCAAGCTCGCTTCCACAGGGCCAACGATAACCACGGCCCCCATTAACGCGCCTGCGCAAACACCTCCGTCACCCAATCCACGAACACGCGAACCCGTGGCGACATGTGTCGGTTGTGGGGATAGAGCACCGACACCGGCATGGACGGTGGTGGGGTGGCGGTGAGGACTTCCTGGATCAGGCCCTGCCGGATCGGTTCTTCCATTCGGTAATACGGGCATTGAATCAGGCCCAGGCCGGCGATGGCCGAGGCGGCGTAGATCTCGGCGCCGGACACCGACAACGAGCCCCCGATCGGCACCTCCTTGAGTTCGCCATCGACCATGAACTCGAACGGATAGAGTTTGGCGGTAGTCCGCGAGACGTAATTCACCGCCCTGTGATGCTTCAAGTCATCGAAGCTCTTCGGCTCGCCATACTGGCGCAGGTAACCGGGGCTGGCACAGGTGATCTGCCGAAGATTGGCGACACGCCGGCCGATCAATGACGAGTCCGCCAGCGTACCGGAACGCAGCACGCAATCGACGCCCTCGGCAATCAGGTCGACGAAACGATCCGCCTCGCTGATGAACAGTTCTATTTCGGGGTAGCGCGCCATGAATTGCGGCAATGCCGGAATCACGAAGTACCGGGCCTGGGTGCCGTGCAGGTCTACTCTGAGTTTGCCTTTGGGCGCCACGCCGCGAAACGCCAGTTCGGCCTCTTCAAGCTCCGCCAGCAATTGCACGCAGCGCGGGTAGTAGGCCTCGCCGTCGAGGGTCGGGCGCACCTTGCGGGTGCTACGCTCCAGCAAACGAATGCCCAGCCAGGCTTCGAATTGATTGAGCGTATGGGTCAGCGTGGCCCGGGGCATATTCAAGTCTTCAGCGGCCAGGGTGAAGCTGCTGCGCTCGTATATGCGGACAAATACCCTCATCGCCTTGACTTGGTCCATCTGAAGCCCGTGCACCGATTGTTGGAAAATATTGAACAGTCAAGGCAACTCTCGGGCATTTATCGCCAAGAGTAAACATGTGAATCTGGCTTCAATGAACTACGACACTTCAACCTCAAAGGAACCTCACATGACTGTTCAGCATTCGAAAGTTGCCATCGTGACCGGCGCCTCCCGCGGTATCGGAGCAGAAATTGCCAAGCAATTGGCCAGCGAAGGTTTTGCCGTCGTCATCAATTACGCCAACAGCGCCACCGAAGCCTCGAAACTGGTGGTTCAACTGCGCCAGGCCGGCCACCAAGCCATAGCGATCAAGGCGGACGTGTCCTCTTCCGCCGATGTGCGGCGGCTGTTCGACGAAACCGAAGCCCAACTGGGCAAGGTCGATGTGTTGATCAACAACGCCGGCATCCTTCAGGTAATGCCCCTGGCGCAACACAGCGACGAGCTGTTCGAGCAGACGTTCGCCATCAACACCCGTGGCACCTTCAACACCCTGCGCGAAGCCGCGACCCGCCTGAACGACGGTGGCCGGATCGTGAATTTTTCCAGCAGCACCGTAGGGCTGAACCTGCCCGGCTACTCGGTATATATCGCCAGCAAGGCGGCAGTGGAATCCCTGACCCAGGTGTTCGCCAAGGAACTGCGCGGGCGTCAGATCACGGTCAATGCCGTGGCTCCCGGCCCGGTCGCCACCGAACTGTTCATGCACGGCAAAAGCGAAGAACAGGTGCAGCACTACGCCAAGATGCCGCCCCTGGAACGCCTCGGCCAGCCGCAGGACATTGCCAACATCATCGCGTTCCTGGTGAGCCCGGCCGCTGGCTGGGTGAATGGGCAGGTTCTGCGGGCCAATGGCGGGCTTGTCTGAAGCTTCGCCGGGCGCCCGCCAAACCGTTATCGCGAGCAAGCTCGCTCCCACAAGGGAATCGGCAGCCCTCAAGAAGGAATCACTGCCCCTGTGGGAGCGAGCTTGCTCGCGATGAGGCCGGTAAAGATGGAAAACCTACGGCCTCGCTCAGCGCACCAAATGCAGGAACTGCAGGTGCCGCTCGTACTGGTCGAGGATGTCGTTGATGATTTGCTCCTTGGTGTAGCCCACCAAGTCGTAATCCTGGCTGCCTTCGCTCAAGTGCACCTCGGCACGGTAGTAGCGCCGGTTGTTGAGCTGCTTCGAGCCCATGCCGCCGCGGGCGAAGGACGGCGTGAAGTAGCCACGCATCTGCACCTGGTAAATGAACGGATGCTGCTCGCCGTGACCGATCTCCAGGCTGACGCTGTCGTTGGCCGGGTCGGGCTGGGTCACCACCGTCAGCCCCTTCTCGACGAACACCGCGGTCACTTCTTCAATGGCCGGGCGCACCGTGGTGTCGAGGAAACGGTACACCTCGTCACGGGACGGAAAATGCACCGCCTGGCTCAAGCGCTGACGCCAGCCACCCGTGCCCCGGCGCGCTCCCGATACCGGCGCCAGGGAATGCAATTGTGCGATCTGTTTCTGGGACTCCAGGTAAAACGCCTTGTGCAGCCCCCACATCATCAACAGCAGAATCAGTGAGAACGGCAAGGACGTCAGCACCACCGCCGACTTCAGGGCATCGATGCTGCCGGAGAACAACAACGCGCTGGTCACCAGGGCGGTCATCGCGCCCCAGAACACCCGCAGCCATTTCGGCCCATCCTCATCGGGATTGCCGCCCTTGGCTGACAGCGTCGAAAGCACCACGGTGCCCGAGTCAGCGGACGTGACGAAGAACACGAAGCTGATGAACACGGTGACCGCGATGACGGTCTTGCTCCAAGGGTAGGTTTCCAGCAGCAAGTAAAGGCTCATCGACGGGTTGTCCAGGGCGGACATGCCCAGGGCACTCATGCCGTGGTTCAGCACTTGGTCGATGGCGCTGTTGCCGAAGATGGACATCCACGCCAGGGTGAAGCCCAGAGGAATCAGCAGCACGCCGAACACGAACTCACGAATGGTCCGTCCACGGGAAATCCGCGCGATGAACAGGCCCACGAACGGCGACCACGCGATCCACCAGGCCCAGTAGAACACCGTCCAGCCGCCCAGCCAGTCGCTGGGCTCGTTGTAGGCGTACAGGTCGAAACTCTTCATCGGCAGGGCACCGAGGTAATCGCCGATGTTCTGGATCAAGGTATTGAGCAAATGCTGGGTGGGCCCGGCGAACAGCACGAACAGCAACAACGCACAGGCCAGCAGCATGTTGATGTCGGACATGACCCGCACACCCTTGTCGACACCGGCCACGGCGACGATGATCGCCGCGCCCATCATCAGCACGATCAAACCAACTTGAATCCACTGGGTGTGAGCAATGCCGAACAGGTAATCGAGCCCGGAATTGAGGTGCAGCACACCAAAACCCATGTCCGCGCCAAGGCCGAACACCGTCGCGATAATGCCGAAGCCGTCCACGGCGTAGCCGATGGGGCCGTTGATGCGCTTGCCGATCAGCGGGTACAGCGCCGAACGCAGGGCCAGCGGCAAATTGTGCCGATAGGCGAAATACGCCAGGGCCATGCCGACGAACGCGAAAACGCCCCAGCCGTGCAGGCCCCAGTGCAAGAACAGAATCTGCATGGCCTGGCGCGCTGCCTCGGCGGTACCGGCCTCACCCTGGGGCGGCTGCACCAAATGGGTCAGCGGTTCGGAGACGCAGAAGAAAAACAGCGTGATGCTGATGCCGGCGGCGAACAACATGCCGGCCCAGGACAAATAGCTGAACTCGGGCTCGTCGTGGTCGGCACCGAGCTTGATCTTGCCGTAGCCGGACAAGGCGGTGACCACCACGAAGACCAGATACAGCGTCATCGCGAGCATGTAGTACCAGCCGACCGTATTGGCCGCCCAGTTCTGCGCGGCCAGCAACCAGGCGCCGGCCTGGGCGGGCATGGCAATCACCACCAGGCCGAACAACAGGATGAAGGTCGCGGCGAAGTAAAACACCGGCGGATTCATGCGGACCAGGCCGCTGGGTGGCAGGGACGAAGCACTCATGGACGAGGGCCCCCGGGCAACGAAACAGCGAGGGGCGAAAACGGACTCGGCAAAAGCAAGCCTCCTTATTGTGAGCGGGCAGCAAACCGACGGTTTAACTTGAATGAACGTTCAAGTTAAACATGAATAGGCAGCTAAGGACTAATCGCAGGGCTCAACGGCATGCTTCCTACGCTAGCCTACGGGAGGGTATGACGTTGCCTGGTGAACATTCGTTCAGTGACTAAGCCATATACACAGCCCCCTGTGGGAGCGAGCTTGCTCGCGATGGCGGTATGTCAGTAAATACAGAGGCCAACTGAACCACCGCTATCGCGAGCAAGCTCGCTCCCACAGGTTTTTCGGCGCTCACACATCATTCGTGCTTCCTATCCCGCGCCGGTTTACTTCCAAACAAATGATTGCCGGTTGCCCACGAATATCCGCGTGCCTATAGTCCAGACATCGCCTACAACCAGTACGGACCCATGATCAAAGAACAGTTGTCTCGCTTTAACCGTCTCGACCTGCTCAGCCATCCGACACCGCTGGAAAAACTCGACCGCCTCTCCACCTGGCTAGGCCGGGACATCTACATCAAGCGCGACGACCTGACGCCCCTGGCCTTGGGCGGCAACAAACTGCGCAAGCTCGAATACCTGGCCGCCGATGCCATCGCCCAAGGCGCCGATACCCTCATCACCGCCGGGGCGATCCAGTCCAACCACGTACGCCAGACCGCCGCCCTGGCCGCGAAGCTGGGCCTGGGTTGCGTGGCCTTGCTGGAAAACCCCATCGGCACCGAAGACAGCAATTACCTGGGCAACGGCAACCGGCTGCTGCTGGAGCTGTTCGACGCCAAGGTCGAACTGGTGGAAAACCTGGACAACGCCGACGAGCAATTACAGGCCCTCGCCGGGCGCCTGCGCAGCAATGGGAAAAAGCCCTACCTGGTGCCGATTGGCGGTTCGAACGCCTTGGGCGCGCTGGGGTATGTGCGCGCCGGCCTGGAACTGGCCGAGCAGATCAAGGACAGCGGAATCGAGTTCGCTGCCGTGGTACTGGCCTCGGGCAGTGCCGGGACCCACAGCGGCCTGGCGCTGGCGTTGAGTGAAAACCTGCCGGCGCTTCCGGTCATTGGCGTCACCGTTTCCCGCAGCGAGGAGGACCAGTTTCCGAAGGTCCAGGGCCTGGCCGAGCGCACGGCAGCGTTGCTCGAAGTCGCCCTTCCGGAAGCGTTCAAAGTGATCCTGTGGGACGAATATTTCGCCCCCCGCTACGGCGAACCGAACGCCGGGACACTGGCGGCGGTCAAGCTGCTGGCCAGCCAGGAAGGCCTGTTGCTCGATCCGGTCTACACCGGCAAGGCCATGGCCGGCCTGCTCGATGGCATTGGCCGCGACCGTTTCGACGAAGGCCCGATCATCTTCCTGCACACCGGCGGCGCACCGGCGTTGTTTGCCTATAACGCAGTCTTCTGAAGATATGGAAACCTCAATGTGGGAGCGAGCTTGCTCGCGATGAGGGTGCGTCAGTTGATTGGAATTGGGGCTGATCCACTGCTATCGCGAGCAAGCTCGCTCCCACAGGATGTCATTCCAAGCAGGAATATATGGTTGATTTAATATTATTTTCCAATCTATAAAAGCCAACTTATAGTCTCGCCGCAGGCGCATTTGCCGCGAGACGCCCAGGTTGCTTTAAGGCAGGATGTGGCAACCTTTTCGAATCGCGGCTACGCCTTATCTCAGCCAAAATAACCTCTTCATAAGAAAACACAGGGGCTTGTCATGAATTTTTCCGCATTACGTCGCAACCTGTTGGTCGGTTCGCTGGGCCTGGCATTGAGCGCCGGGCTGCTGGGGCAAGCGGTTGCCGGTGAGCAACTGCAGAAAATCAAGGATGCCGGTGAAATCAAGATCGGCCTGGAAGGCACTTATCCACCGTTCAGCTTCGTCGATGACAGCGGCAAGCTGACCGGCTTCGAAGTGGAGTTCTCCGAAGCCCTGGCCAAGGAACTGGGTGTGAAGGTCAAGCTGCAGACGACCCCATGGGCCGGCATCCTCGCGGCGTTGGAATCCAAGCGCCTGGACGCAGTGGTCAACCAAGTGACCATCTCCGAGGAACGTAAGAAAAAGTACGACTTCTCTGAGCCATACACCATTTCCGGGATTCAAGCGCTGGTACTGACCAAAAAAGCCAACGAGTTGAACATCAAGAAGGCCGCAGACCTGGACGGTAAAAAAGTTGGCGTGGGCTTGGGCACCAACTACGAACAGTGGGTAAAAGCTGAAGTACCGGGCGCCCAAGTCAAAACCTACGATGACGACCCAACCAAGTTCCAGGACCTGCGCGTCGGCCGTATCGATACCATTCTGATCGACCGCCTGGCCGCGCTGGAATACGCCAAGAAAGCCAAGGACACCACCGTCACCAGCGAGGCCTTTTCGCGCCAGGAAGCCGGTATCGCCCTGCGCAAAGGCGAGCCTGAGCTGTTGGCAGCCGTGAACAAGGCCATCGAGAAACTGCGCGCTGACGGTACGCTGAAGAAGCTCTCTGAAAAATACTTCAGCGCTGACGTCACGAAATAATGGAAGCAGCTCTTCAACTCGCACTGGACTCCGCGCCCTTTCTGCTCAAGGGCGCGTACTACACGGTCATCCTCAGCCTGGGCGGCATGTTTTTCGGCCTGCTGCTGGGGTTCGGCCTGGCGCTGATGCGCCTGTCGCGCTTCAAGCTGGTGAACTGGATCGCCCGCATCTACGTGTCGTTCTTTCGTGGCACGCCGTTGCTGGTGCAGTTGTTCGTGATCTATTACGGGCTGCCGCAACTGGGCATCGAGCTGGATCCGCTGCCAGCGGCCCTGATCGGTTTCTCGCTGAACATGGCCGCCTACGCGTGTGAAATCCTGCGGGCTGCCATCAGCTCCATCGAGCGCGGCCAGTGGGAAGCGGCAGCGAGTATCGGCATGACCCGCGCCCAGACCCTGCGTCGGGCCATCCTGCCGCAAGCCGCACGCACGGCCCTGCCACCGTTGGGCAACAGCTTCATTTCCCTGGTCAAGGACACCGCGCTGGCGGCGACCATCCAGGTGCCGGAGCTGTTCCGCCAGGCGCAGTTGATCACCGCGCGAACCTTCGAAATCTTCACCATGTACCTTGCCGCCGCGCTGATCTATTGGGTTCTTGCCACCGTGCTCTCGCACCTGCAGAACGTCCTGGAAGCCCGGGTCAATCGGCATGACCAGGAGTCCTGACCAATGATTGTCGTGGAAAAACTGACAAAGCAGTTCAAGGGTCAGGTGGTGCTCAACGGCATCGACCTGAAGATCGAAGAAGGCGAGGTGGTTGCGATCATCGGCCCCAGCGGCTCGGGCAAGACGACGTTCCTGCGTTGCCTGAACTTCCTCGAAGAGCCTACCAGTGGCCGGATCAAGGTCGGCGACATCGAGATCGATGGCAGTCGCCCGCTGAACCAGCAACAAGGCCTGGTGCGCCGTTTGCGCCAGCAGGTGGGCTTCGTGTTCCAGAACTTCAACCTGTTTCCCCACCGCACCGCCTTGGAAAATGTCACCGAAGGCCCGCAGGTGGTGAAGAAGATGCCCCGCGCCGACGCCGAAGCCTTGGGACGCAAGCTCTTGGCCAAGGTCGGGCTGGCCGGCAAGGAAAACGCCTACCCACGGCGCCTTTCCGGCGGCCAGCAACAGCGCGTGGCGATTGCCCGGGCGTTGGCGATGGAACCGGCGGTGATCCTGTTCGACGAGCCGACCTCGGCCCTCGATCCGGAACTGGTGGGCGAGGTCCTGGCGACCATTCGCGGCCTGGCTGAAGAAAAGCGCACCATGGTCATCGTGACCCACGAAATGGGCTTCGCCCGGGACGTGGCCAACCGTGTGGTGTTTTTCGACAAAGGCGTGATCGTCGAACAAGGCGAAGCCAAGGCCTTGTTTGCAGCCCCCAAGGAAGAACGCACGCGACAGTTCCTCAGCAAGTTCCTCTCTGCCGGACACGGCGACCAGTAAATCAGGGTTATCACTTCCAGGGATGGAAGTGAGACCGTTGCACAACTTACACGGCATCGCCACTTTTTATCCGAACGACACAACTTGCAACTACCCCTTGCTAAAAGCCTCCGCCTTTATATAGGAAGTAACCTATATATAACTCTCGCAACACTTATCCTCCGTACTCCTCACAAACTTAGTTGTCAGAGGCAGTTTCCAGCCCTTTTCGAAAAAACCAACGAGCCGAGGAAATTGGCCTGCTGCGCCGCGCATTCTTAACATGCGCACGTAGGATGTTTCTGAAGCCTTTCACAATGAGTTATTAAGCAACCGGCTCTATTGACACTGAAACTGCAGAGCCCTTATCTAGTGCCCGACAGGCGACGCACCGTATTTTAGTTTGCGCAGTGACTAAGCGCAGACAGCCCCTATGGCTACATCCATAACAAATATATCGCGATGGTCCATCGCCTTTTGATCTTCCCGAAACGGACTTAGTTTTCAAGCCTCAAGGAGAACACCATGACATGTAAGTCGAAGAGTCCTGAATTGGCCGCCCCCACCCTGGCCAATGCCCATCCTGTTGGCATCAATATCGCCAACGCCGCTCACTTGGAAGTAGTCATTGCACCTTATCCCGACATGGACGCCGGTGACCTGATCGAACTGTTCTGGGACAACTGCTACGTCGGCTCGCGCGTGCTGTCCCAGGCCGATGTACTGGGCAACATCACGATGCGGGTCCCGGAGAGCTTCATCGTCAATGGGACCTCGCGCATCCATTATCGGGTGATGCAGGTCGGACGCGGGCCGGCTCTGTCGGCCAAGCAACAGGTGCTGGTGAAGCTCGATTGTCCCGGCGGCCAACCGTTGGCCCTGAGCGGCGATGAAAACCAGGGCTTGGCGCCGGTGCGCATTCCCACCGCCATCCGGCGCCAAGGGGTGAACCCGAGCCAGATCAAGCGCGGCGTACCGCTGACCATCGAACCCTACCTGAACATGGCCGTCGGCGATGCCGTGACCCTGCGCTGGGGCGATGTGCGCATGGACCTGCCTGCGCTCACCGCCAGTGAAGTCGGCCAACCGATCAATATCTGGGTCCCGCCGCAGATCATCCTGGAGGCGGGAGAAGACCTGCGCCTGGAAGTGACCTACTGCATCCTCGACCGCGTGGGCAACAACTCCCACTGGGCACCGCCACGGACGTTGAAGATCGGTTGCGCCAATCCGTACCTGAACACTTCACCGAAACTGGCGCTCATGGCTGCCGAAACGCGCCGCCGAGAGCCATGATGCAAACAGTTATGCGGCCAGCCTGCTTTTGTGGCGAGGGCGCTTGCTCCCGTTGGGCTGTGGGAGCAAAGCTTGCTCGCGAAACAGGCGCCTCGATTCTGCAAGACCGCATCGCGTCCATCGCGGGCAAGCCTTGCTCCCACATAGCGGGGGCAAGCGCCCTCGCCACAAAAGCTGCTTCACCCAGGGGGAGCATACGGGCGTCAATTTAAAACCAACCTATCAATATTCCTAAAAGTTAGTTCAAAAATAATTTACACACGCTTAGGGTATATAAACCGGACCACCGGACATTCTTGATTTTTGCTCGCCGCCTTCACTGCGGCGTTTCTTGAGATGTGAGGTGGGTATGGAACGCAACACAATCGCCCCAGTGCAGTATGCCAAGGCACTGCCCGCAGCCACGGAGTGGCTGTAATGTCGGATCTGGCGCAAGCAAAGGTCCAGAGCGACCTGGACATCGCCCCCCTGCTGTTGCCCGCACAGGTGCTGCGCAACGATGCCGAGGCGATCAAAGCCGCCCATGAACTGGCACAGGTCGCCCGTCAGCAAGCCGCGCGTCGTGACCAGCAACGCAAGCTGCCTTGGGCGGAAATCGAGCAATTCACCCGCAGCGGACTGGGCAGCATCGCCGTTCCCCGGGCCTACGGCGGCCCGCAGGTTTCGTTCGTCACCCTGGCCGACGTGTTCGCAATCATTTCCGCCGCCGACCCGGCCCTGGGGCAGATCCCCCAGAACCAGTTCGGCGTGCTCCAGCTGATTCTCGGTACCGGTACCGAGCGGCAAAAAAAAATCCTACTGCAGAGCGTGCTCGAAGGCTGGCGCATCGGCAATGCCGGGCCCGAACGTGGCACTCGCAACACCCTTGAACTCAAGGCGCGGATCACCGCCGACGGCGACGGCTTCGTCATCAATGGCCAGAAGTTCTATTCCACTGGCGCACTGTTCGCCCACTGGGTCGCGGTCAAGGCGCTGAATGACGAGGGCCGGCAAGTGCTGGCGTTCGTGCGGCGCGGCACCCCTGGCTTGCGGATCGTCGACGATTGGTCGGGCTTCGGCCAACGCACCACGGCCAGCGGCACCGTGCTGCTGAACAATGTGCGGGTGGATGCCGAACTGGTTCTGGAAAACTGGCGCATCAACGAAACGCCCGGCGTGCAAGGGGCGATTTCCCAACTGATCCAGGCCGCCATCGATGCGGGCATTGCTCGTGGCGCCATCGACGATGCCATCGCCTTCGTGCGCGAACGGGCCCGGCCCTGGATCGACGCCAAGGTCGACCGGGCCAGTGACGACCTCTACGTGATCGCCGACATCGGCAAGCTGAAAATCGAGTTGCACGCCGCCGAAGCGTTGCTGCGCAAGGCCGGACACGTATTGGACCAAGTCAGTGCCGCCCCCATCACGGCGCAATCGTCCGCCCGCGCCTCGATTGCCGTGGCCGAAGCCAAGGCACTCACCACCGAGATCGCCCTGCAAGCCAGCGAAAAACTGTTCGAGCTGGCCGGCAGCCGCGCCACCCTCGCCGAATTCAATCTTGATCGCCACTGGCGCAACGCACGGGTCCACACCCTGCACGACCCGGTGCGCTGGAAGTATCACGCGGTAGGCGCCTACCACCTGAACGGCACCTTGCCGGCCCGGCATTCCTGGATCTGACGACCCGACCTCTGGAGCAGTACATGACGTTTTCTCAACACGTCGCGGTGATCACCAGCGATGAACAAGCCCTGATCGTGGCCAGCGACCTGGCCGATGACTTCCAGCGCGACAGTGCCCTGCGCGACCGCGAGCGGCGCCTGCCGTACCCGGAGCTGGAGGTCTTCTCCCGTTCTGGCCTGTGGGGCATCAGTGTACCCAAGGCCTATGGCGGCGCCGGTGTGTCCAACGTCACCCTGGCCAAAGTCATTGCGCTGATTTCCCAGGCCGACGGCTCGCTGGGGCAGATTCCGCAAAACCATTTCTACGCCCTGGAGGTGCTGCGGGTAAACGGCACTGAAGCGCAAAAACAACGCCTGTACGCCGAAGTGCTCGCCGGTCAGCGTTTTGGTAACGCCTTGGCCGAACTTGGTACCAAGACTGCCCATGACCGCACCACCCAACTGCGCCGCGACGGCGAGGGCTATCGCATCAACGGCCGCAAGTTCTACGCCACGGGGGCGATCTACGCCCAGCGCATCCCCACGTCGGTGGTGGATGAAAACGGCGTGCAACAACTGGCGTTCGTCCCTCGCGACAGCAAAGGCCTGACGGTGATCGACGACTGGAGCGGTTTCGGCCAGCGCACCACGGGCAGTGGTTCGGTGGTGTTTGAAAACGTGTATGTCGCCGACGACGACATCGTGCCCTTCCAAAGTGCTTTCGAACGTCCCACACCGGTGGGGCCACTGGCGCAGATTCTTCACGCCGCTATCGACACCGGCATCGCCCGTGCCGCCTATGAAGACGCCTTGCATTTTGTCCGCACTAAAACCCGTCCCTGGATCGATGCCACCAGCGACGTCGCCACCGAAGACCCGCACACCCTCAAGAGTTTCGGCCAACTGAGCATCCGCCTGCATGCCGCCGAAGCCCTGTTGGAACGCGCCGGTGAATTCCTCGACCGGGCCCAGGCCGACACCCGGGCCGACACGGTCGCCGCCGCCTCGATTGCCGTGGCCGAAGCCCGTGCCATCAGCACCGAAATATCCCTGGCCGCCAGCAGCACGCTGTTCGAATTGGCCGGCAGCCAGGCGACCCTGGCCGAACATGGCCTCGACCGTCACTGGCGCAACGCCCGGGTGCACACCCTGCATGACCCGGTGCGCTGGAAATACCACGCCGTGGGCAACTTCTACCTCAACGACGAAAAACCGCCGCTGCGGGGGACCATCTGATGGCGGCCGGAAAGAAAAAGATCCTGCTCAACGCGTTCAACATGAACTGCATCGGGCACATCAACCATGGCCTGTGGACTCATCCCCAGGACACGTCGACTCAGTTCAACACCCTCGAATACTGGACCGCCCTGGCGCAATTGCTCGAGAGCGGGTTGTTCGACGGGCTGTTCATCGCCGACATCGTCGGGGTCTATGACGTGTATCAACAGTCGGTGGACGTCACGCTCAAGGAGTCGATCCAACTGCCGGTCAATGACCCATTGCTGCTGGTCTCCGCGATGGCCGCCGTGACGAAAAACCTGGGCTTCGGCCTCACCGCCAACCTGACCTACGAACCGCCCTACCTGTTTGCCCGACGCATGAGCACCCTCGACCACCTGAGTCGCGGCCGGGTCGGTTGGAATATCGTCACCGGCTACCTGGACAGCGCCGCCAAGGCCATGGGCCTGACGGCACAAGTCGAACATGACCGCCGCTACGACCAGGCCGACGAATACCTGCAAGTGCTCTACAAACTGTGGGAGGGCAGCTGGGAAAACGACGCCGTGGTCAACGACCGCGAGCAGCGGATCTATGCCCAACCGGAGAAAGTGCACAAGGTCCGCCACCAGGGCGAGTTCTACCAGGTCGAGGGCTATCACCTGTGCGAACCGTCGCCCCAACGTACCCCGGTGCTGTTCCAGGCCGGCAGTTCCGAGCGTGGCTTGCTGTTCGCCGGGCGGCACGCCGAGTGCGTGTTCATCAGCGGCCAGAACAAACCGGCGACCAAGGCCCAGGTGGACAAGGTCCGCGCCAGTGCCATCGAAGCCGGGCGCAACCCCGGGGACATCAAGGTATTCATGGGCCTGAACGTGATTGTCGGCGAAACCGAGGCGGCCGCCTGGGCCAAGCATGCCGAGTACCTGAGCTACGCCAGCGCCGAGGCCGGGGTAGCGCATTTTGCCGCGTCGACGGGGATCGATTTTTCCCAGTACGAACTGGACGAGCCGATCCAGTACGTCAAGAGCAACGCCATCCAGTCGGCTACCAAGACCCTGCAGAACAACGACTGGACCCGGCGCAAATTGTTGCAGCAACACGCCTTGGGCGGTCGCTACATCACGGTGGTCGGCTCGCCCGAACAGGTGGCCGACGAGCTGGAGTCGTGGATTGCCGAAACCGGCCTCGATGGCTTCAACCTGACGCGCATCGTGACGCCGCAAAGCTATGTGGACTTCATCGACCTGGTGATCCCCGAGTTGCAGCGACGCGGCTCGTACAAGACCGGATACGACACCGGCACCCTGCGGGAGAAGCTGTTCCGCGCAGAGGCCCATTTGCCCGAACGACACACCGGTTCGACCTACCGCCAAAAAGCCCATGGCTCAATTAATCAATGACTGGAATAACCGACATGACCACGCAACTCCTGACCCTGCCAGTCAAAGCACTGGCCCTGGCCCTCGGCCTGTTCAGTTCGGCGCTGTTTGCCGCCGACGCCCCGTTGAAGATCGGCACCACCGCCGCGTTCGCCATTCCCCTGGAAGCAGCGGTCGAAGAAGCCGGCAAGCAAGGCCTGAAGGTCGAACTGGTGGAGTTCAGCGACTGGATCGCGCCCAACGTCAGCCTGGCTTCCGGTGACATCGACGTGAATTACTTCCAGCACATCCCGTTCCTGGAAAACGCCAAGGCCGCCGCCGGGTTCGACCTGGTGCCCTTTGCGCCAGGGATCATCAACAACGTCGGCCTCTATTCGAAAAAATACAAAAGCTTCGACGAACTGCCCGAAGGCGCCAGCGTCGCCATTGCCAACGACCCGATCAACAGCGGTCGCGGCCTGCAACTGCTGGCCAAGGCCGGGCTGATCAGCCTCAAGCCGGGCGTCGGCTACAAGGCCACCGAAGACGACATCGTCGCCAACCCGAAGAAACTCAAGATCCTGCAAGTCGAAGCGGTGCAACTGGTGCGCGCCTATGAAGACGCCGACCTGGTGCAGGGTTATCCGGCCTACATCCGCCTGGCCAAAACCTTCGATGCCAGCTCGGCCTTGCTGTTCGACGGCCTCGATCACAAGGAATACGTGATCCAGTTCGTGATCCAGCCCAAGAGCCAGAACGATCCACGGCTGATCAAGTTCGTCGACATCTACCAACACTCGCCAGTCGTGCGCGCCGCCCTGGACAAGGCCCACGGCAAGCTCTACCAAGCCGGTTGGGAAGGCTGACATGAACGCCGTCAACGCGCGACTGCGCGACGCAGCCCCCGCGCCGCAAAGCGCCGACCAGACTGAACTGCATCCAGAGCTGAACCGCGCCCACGTGCGCTTCATCGGCCTGGGCAAGACCTACAACGGCAGCCAGGGCCCGGTGGCGGCACTGCAGGGCATCGACCTGGCTATCCAGCGTGGCGAAGTGTTCGGCATCATCGGCCGTAGCGGTGCCGGCAAGTCTTCGCTGATCCGCACCATCAACCGGCTCGAACAACCCACCAGTGGCCGGGTGTTGATCGATCGGGTGGACATCGGCGAGTTCGATGAAGACCGCCTGGTGGAGCTGCGTCGGCGCATCGGCATGATCTTCCAGCACTTCAACCTGATGTCGGCCAAGACTGTGTGGCAGAACGTCGAACTGCCGCTCAAAGTCGCCGGCGTGCCCAAGGAGCAGCGCCAGCGCAAAGTCCGCGAGCTGTTGGAATTGGTGGGTCTGCACGGCAAGCACAAGGCCTACCCGGCGCAGCTTTCGGGCGGGCAGAAGCAGCGGGTCGGGATTGCCCGGGCGCTGGTACATGACCCGCAGATCCTGTTGTGCGACGAGGCCACCTCGGCCCTGGACCCGGAGACCACCCAGTCGATCCTCGGCCTGCTGCGCGAGATCAACCAGCGGCTGGGCCTGACCATCGTCTTGATCACCCATGAAATGGCGGTGATTCGCGAAGTCTGCGACCGGGTGGTGGTGCTTGAGCAGGGACGGATCGTCGAGCAGGGACCGGTCTGGGAAGTCTTCGGCAACCCGCAACACGAGGTCAGCCGGACGCTGCTGGCACCGTTGCAACACGCCATCCCGCAAGAGCTGCAAAGTCGCTTGCAGGCGCTGCCGGCGTCGGCGGACGCGGCTACGGTGCTGCGCCTGCAATTCACCGGCATAGATCGCGAGGAACCGGATCTTGCCGCCTTGTTCAGCGCCCTCGGTGGGCGGGTGCGCTTGCTGCACGGCGGCATCGAACGGATACAGGGCCACGGGCTTGGGCAATTGCTGCTGGCCGTGAGCGGTTCGTCGTGGGGCGCCGAGGAACTGCGTCAACGGGCGGGCAATTGGGCGCAACGGGTGGAGGTGCTGGGTTATGTGGTTTGATCGGTTGTTGCAGGGTTTCATCGACACGTTCCTGATGGTCGGCGTGTCGTCGTTGATCGCGTTGCTGGCGGGCATACCGCTGGCGGTGATCCTGGTCACCAGCGACAAGGGCGGGATCTATGAAGCGCCGGCCTTGAACCGGGCCCTGGGCGCGTTCGTGAACCTGTTCCGCTCGATACCGTTCCTGATTCTGATGGTGGCGCTGATTCCGTTCACCCGGTTGATCGTCGGCACCACCTATGGCGTGTGGGCCGCGGTCGTCCCGCTGACCATCGCCGCCACGCCGTTCTTCGCCCGTATCGCCGAAGTCAGCCTGCGGGAAGTCGACCATGGCCTGATCGAAGCGGCCCAGGCCATGGGCTGCCGCCGCTGGCACATCGTCTGGCATGTGCTGCTGCCTGAAGCCCTGCCGGGCATCGTCGGCGGTTTCACCATCACGCTGGTGACCATGATCAACTCCTCGGCCATGGCCGGGGCGATCGGCGCCGGTGGCCTGGGCGACATCGCCTACCGCTATGGCTACCAGCGTTTCGACAGCCAGATCATGCTCACGGTGATCGTGTTGCTGGTGGCGTTGGTCGCCGTGATCCAATTGGGTGGTGACCGCCTGGCGCGGGGCTTGAGCAAGCGCTGACGGGAGGAAGCAGTTGACCTGTGGATGTGCGGTATAGTCAGCCCAACGTTTCCCACCCAAGCCAATACCCATGAAGCACACCGCCGACGACCTGCACGCCATCACCGCCACGACCCTGAGCCATTACAACGCCGTGGCAGAAAGCTTTCGCGAGGGCACCCGCGACCATGATGTCAGCCAGAACATCGACGCCTTGCTGCGCCATATCCAGGGCCAGGCACCGCTGCACATCCTGGATTTCGGCTGCGGCCCGGGGCGCGACCTGCGCACCTTCACGGCCATGGGCCATGTCGCGGTCGGCCTCGACGGTTCAGAGGCATTTGCCCGCATGGCACGCCAGGACAGCGGTTGTGAGGTGTGGCAGCAGGACTTCCTGGAACTCGATCTGCCAGCCGAACGCTTTGACGGGATTTTCGCCAACGCGGTGCTGTTCCATGTCCCCGTCCAGGAACTGCCTCGGGTACTTAAGCAACTGCACACCACGCTCAAGCCCGGCGGCGTGCTGTTCAGCTCGAACCCTCGGGGCGAAAACCAGGAAGGCTGGAACGGCCAGCGCTTCGGCGCTTATCACGACCTCGAGGCCTGGCGCACATTGCTCACGCAAGCGGGCTTTGTCGAGCTGGAGCATTATTACCGGCCGGCAGGGCTGCCGCGGGAGCAACAGCCTTGGTTGGCGAGTGTCTGGCGCAGGCCTGCTTAGGATGCGAGGACGCCATCGCGAGCAAGCTCGCTCCCACACTCGATCAGTTGTGAACTCAGTATCGGTGGGCACCACAGCTCCATTGTGGGAGCGAGCTTGCTCGCGATAGCGGTCCAACAGTCAATGAAGCTTGATGGCTTACCTCATCGCCTGGAAGCTTTCACTCCTGTTTCTTCAGCCACTTCTGCGACAACTGCTCCAGCCTCCCGTCATCCTTGATACGCGTCAGGGCGTTATCCAGGCTGGCCTTGAACGCCGGGTTGCCCTTCTGGAACGGAATCACCAGGCTTGGCGGCGGGCCGCTCTTCTCTTCCGGCTGGAACGACTGCGCCATGATCAACGGACGCTGCGGCTCCTCCTTGCTCGCCAGCAGTTGTGCATCCGGACGGCTGTAAGCGGCACTGAGGTCGAAACGTTCCGCCAGTTCCGGGGTCATTGCTATGTGGTTGATGGCAACGTCGTACTTGCCAGCCTCCACACCGGACAGTAGATCCCCGGCATCGGTGACCACGAAATCGGGCCGTACATCGAGCTCCGCCGCGAGCATTTCACCCAGTTCCACTTCGAAGCCGGTGAGTTTGCCGTCTTCCTTGAAGTTGAAGGGCGCGGTGTTGGCCTCGAGGGCAATGCGCAGTTCGCCACGGTCATTGATGTCATCGATCAGTTCGGCATGAGCCAGGGGGCTCAAAAGGGGTAGCAGGCAAATCAGGCCAGGCAGAAAACGCATGGTCACTCCTTTGTATTTATACAAGCGACGCTCGTTTCAGGCTCGCTTTGCTATGGTTGTTGCAGGCTTCGACAACGATTGGTCATGAAGTTGTGATGGCCAGGCGGATTTCATGGAAAAACTGGAGAAAAAAATGAAAAGCTTTATGTCTCGTGCCGCGTTGGCCGGTCTGTTATTGGGCGCTTCGATGCTGGCAAGCGCCGCGACACCGGCGCCTAAAGGTGCTGAAGTGTTCATCGTTTCCCCGAAAGACGGTGCGACGGTCGCCCAGGAATTCACGGTCAAGTTCGGCGTCAAGGACATCGCCCTGGCCCCCGCCGGCGATGTGACCAAGAACACGGGCCATCACCATTTGCTGATCGATGTCGACAAGTTGCCTGCGGCCGGCGCGCCGATTCCGACCGACGCCAATCACATGCACTTCGGCAAGGCACAGACCCAGGCCACCATCAAACTGGCCCCGGGCAAGCACACCTTGCAATTGATCCTGGGCGACAGCGGCCACATGCCATTCGAGCCGTCGATCGTGTCCAAGAAGATCACTGTCAACGTGAAATAACGCATGACTGGCTGACATAACACAAACCTGTGGTCACGTGCTCGACAAAAAAACGGGAGCCCTTGCGAGGCTCCCGTTTTTTATTGCACGCCAAACTCGGCAAGCGGCTGGATACTGCGCCTTAGAACAACACGCGGCAACGAATCGTGCCATTGATGTGCTGCAGTTTCTCTTGCGCCAAGTCCGAGTATTCGGCGTCGACGTCGATCACGACGTAGCCGACTTTCTCGTTGGTCTGCAGGAACTGACCGGAAATGTTGATGCCGTTTTCGGCGAAGACCTTGTTGATCTCGCTCATCACACCCGGGATGTTCTCGTGGATGTGCAGCAGGCGATGCTTGCCAGGGTGTGCCGGCAGGGCCACTTCCGGGAAGTTCACCGACGATACCGACGTACCGTTGTCGCTGTACTTGACCAGTTTCTCCGCCACTTCCAGGCCGATGTTGGCTTGGGCTTCAGCGGTGGAACCACCGATGTGGGGGGTCAGGATCACGTTGTCCAGGCCACGTAGCGGGCTTTCGAAGATGTCGTCGTTGGAGCGCGGCTCCACCGGGAACACGTCGATGGCGGCGCCAATCAGGTGCTTGTCCTTGATCGCGTCGGCCAGGGCGTCGAGCTTGACCACGGTGCCACGCGCGGCGTTGATCAGGATCCCGCCCTTCTTGATGGCACGGATTTCCTTCTCGCCGATCATCCACTGGGTGGCGGCGGTTTCCGGCACGTGCAGGGTCACGATGTCGGACATGCCCAACAGCTCGTGCAAGTCGTTGACCTGGGTGGCGTTGCCCAGGGGCAGCTTGGTCACGGTGTCGTAGAAGAACACTTGCATGCCCAGGCCTTCAGCCAGTACCGACAACTGCGTGCCGATCGAGCCGTAGCCGACGATACCCAGCTTCTTGCCGCGGATTTCGAAGGAGTTGGCCGCGCTCTTGATCCAACCACCACGGTGGCAGGAAGCGTTCTTCTCAGGGATGCCGCGCAGCAGCAGGATCGCTTCGGCCAGTACCAGTTCGGCGACGGAACGGGTGTTGGAGTACGGCGCGTTGAACACCGCGATACCGCGCTCGCGAGCCGCGTTGAGGTCAACCTGGTTGGTGCCGATGCAGAAGCAGCCGACTGCCACCAGTTTCTTGGCGTGGTCGAAGATCTCTTCGGTCAGTTGAGTACGGGAGCGAATGCCGATGAAGTGAGCATCGGCGATCTTTTCCTTGAGCTGGGCTTCCGGCAGAGAACTGGTGATGTACTCGATGCTGGTGTAGCCCGCCGACTTGAGGACGTCGACAGCCGATTGGTGGACGCCTTCGAGAAGAAGGAACTTGATCTTGCTCTTATCGAGAGAAGTCTTGCTCATCTGCGTAAACCTGTGTCCCGGAGAAAAATGGCAGGGAATCGGACAGCGCATGCTGGCCCGACCGGCGTGACAGCCGTCGCCGCAGAACAGCCGTTGGGCACTACGCTGCGGGGTCGGTATGCTAGCATACGCACCCCGCTAAACACTCATTCCTGCGACGTGAAGCGTTCTCAGGATGACCATGAATTGTTCGAGAGTTCTATCGATGACCCATCCTGCCGTGATAGATGAGCTGAAGATCCTGGTTGAGCCTGGCAAGGTCTTGACCGATGCCGACTCCCTGAACGCTTACGGCAAGGATTGGACCAAGCATTTCGCCCCGGCGCCGACCGCCATCGTCTTTCCCAAGACCACCGAGCAGGTCCAGGCCATCGTGCGCTGGGCCAACGCGCACAAGGTCGCGCTGGTGCCATCGGGCGGGCGTACCGGGCTGTCCGCCGCGGCCGTGGCCGCCAACGGCGAAGTGGTGGTGTCGTTCGACTACATGAACCAGATTCTCGACGTGAACCTGACCGACCGCACTGCCGTGTGCCAGCCCGGCGTGGTCACCGAACAGCTGCAGAACAAGGCTGAGGAACATGGCCTGTACTACCCGGTGGACTTCGCCTCGGCAGGTTCCAGCCAGATTGGCGGCAATATCGGCACCAATGCCGGCGGAATCAAGGTCATTCGCTACGGCATGACCCGCAACTGGGTGGCGGGCATGAAGGTCGTCACCGGCAAGGGCGACCTGCTGGAGCTGAACAAGGACCTGATCAAGAACGCCACCGGCTACGACTTGCGACAGCTGTTCATCGGCGCCGAGGGCACCCTGGGCTTCGTGGTCGAGGCCACCATGCGCCTGGACCGCGCGCCGAAAAACCTCACCGCCATGGTGCTCGGCACCCCGGACTTCGACTCCATCATGCCGGTGCTGCACGCTTTCCAAGGCAAGCTGGACCTGACCGCCTTCGAATTCTTTTCCGACAAGGCCCTGGCCAAGGTCCTCGGACGTGGCGACGTTCCGGCGCCGTTCGAAACCGACTGCCCGTTCTACGCCCTGCTGGAATTCGAAGCCACCACCGAAGAGGTCGCCAACCACGCCCTGGAGACCTTCGAACACTGCGTGGAACAAGGCTGGGTACTGGATGGCGTGATGAGCCAGAGCGAAACCCAACTGCAGAACCTGTGGAAGCTGCGCGAGTACATCTCCGAAACCATTTCCCACTGGACGCCCTACAAGAACGACATTTCGGTGACTGTCTCGAAAGTCCCGGCCTTCTTGCGGGAAATCGACGCGATCGTCGGCGAGCACTACCCGGATTTCGAAATCGTCTGGTTCGGTCACATTGGCGACGGCAACCTGCACCTGAACATCCTCAAGCCGGAAAACCTCGGCAAGGATGAGTTCTTCGCCAAGTGCGCGACCGTGAACAAATGGGTTTTTGAAACCGTCGAGAAGTACAACGGCTCGATTTCCGCCGAACACGGCGTGGGCATGACCAAGCGCGACTACCTGACCTATAGTCGTTCGCCGGTAGAAATCGAATACATGAAAGCCGTGAAAGCTGTCTTCGACCCGAACGGCATCATGAACCCGGGCAAGATTTTCGCGATTTGATACCTAAAACACCTGATGAACCCCAGAAGCAGGAGTCGGTAATGAGCTATCAGCACCAGTATGTCGACGGTACACGTATTCATTTCCCGGTGGGGAAAGTGGTGTGCATTGGCCGTAACTACGCCGAACATGCAAAGGAACTGGACAACCCGGTACCCACCGAACCCTTGCTGTTCATCAAGCCGGGCAGTTGTGTGGTGCCACTGGAAGGTGGCTTCAGCATTCCCGCCGACCGTGGCTCGGTGCACTACGAGGCGGAAATCGCCGTACTGATCGGCAAGCCGCTGTCCACCAAGCCCAGCGCTGAAGAAGTACTGGACGCGATCTCCGGCTTCGCCCCGGCCCTGGACCTGACCCTGCGGGACAAACAGGCCGAGCTCAAGGCCAAGGGCCTGCCTTGGGAGGTTGCCAAGTCCTTTGACGGCGCGGCGGTGATTGCCCCCTTTGTTTCGAACGCCACGTTTGCCGACCTGACCGACATTCCCGTGCGCCTGACCATCAACGGCGAAGTGCGCCAGGACGGCAACAGCAGCCTGATGCTCAACCCCATCGTGCCAATGATCCAATACATGGCCGGTTGCTTCTCGCTGCAGGCCGGCGACGTGATCCTCACCGGCACCCCGGCGGGCGTCGGGCCGCTGAACGCGGGCGATGAGCTGATCCTGGAACTGCCAGGGACGAGCCGCTTCGAAAGCAGCGTTCGCTAACCCGGTTCTGTGACCGCTGGAAATTGTGTGGGAGCGGGCTTGCTCGCGAAGGCGGTATAACGGTCGACATAGGTGTTGAACCTGACGGCCCCTTCGCGAGCAAGCCCGCTCCCACAGACATCCAGCTTTCCGAACCCAAGGTTTTACCGTTTTTTTCACATGCCATCCGGATAATTCCGGGGAATGCGGCATCTGAGCCAGCCACTCCCCTAGCCGAATTTTCTGGAACGCATTCCCGATGGCCAAAACCCAAGCACTGCCTGTCGCCAAACCTGTCCGCCGCTCGCGCTTCGCCCTGCCCTGGTATGCCTGGTCGCTGCTGGCGGTGGCCGCAGCCTATGGCCTGGCGGTTGCGATGCATTGGGACGACCGCGGCCTGCTTTGGCTATCGGAGCACTTCCAGAGCCCGGCCCAGCGCCAGGAAAGCATCTGGCTGCCAGATTACCGCGCCGTGATCGACGCCAAGCCGCTACCAGGCATGGAGAAGGACGAGGCGTCCGATGTGGCCTACAACCCACAGACCAAGACCCTGTTCGCGGTCATGGGCAAGAACCCGTTCCTGGTGGAGCTGACCCTGCAGGGCGACGTGCTGCGCAAGATGCCTTTGGTGGGCTGGGACAACCCTGAAGGCGTGACCTGCATGACCAATGGCCTGTTGGCGATTACCGACGAGCGCAATCACATGCTGTCGATCGTCCAGGTGGATGCCAACACCCGCGAACTGAACAGCGCTGACTTTCCTCACTATGACCTGGGCGCCTCGCAGAACCAGAACAAAGGGTTCGAAGCCATCGCCTGGGACCCGCGCAACCAGCAACTGGTGCTCGGCGAAGAACGCCCCCCGGCCTTGTTCACCTGGAAAAGCGACGGCAGCCAACTGCTCAAGGGCGACAAGCAGATCCATGTCAGCAATGAACTGGACCTGCGCAACCTCTCGGCATTGGCGATCGACCCGCGCACCGGCCATACGCTGGTGCTTTCGGCCGACTCCCACCTGCTACTGGAGCTGGACGAAAAAGGCGAGCAAGTCAGCTTCATGACCTTGCTGGGTGGCTTCAATGGCCTGAAAGACACGATCCCGCGCGCCGAAGGCGTCACCGTCGACGACGCCGGCAACCTGTACGTGGTCAGCGAACCGAATCTGTTCTATCGTTTCGAAAAGCAGCGCTGACAGCGCTAACTCTGTAGGATAAATTCCCTTTCGTTGTAGGGTGTGGCACACCGCCATTAAGCTTCAGTTCAGGCAACCGTGGTATTTCCACCCACCTGTTCTCATCCGAGCCCACCCCAACATGCGTCGACTCGCCCGTCCCAAACCCTTGATCCTGATATTGCTGACACTGGCGCTGATCCTCCTGATCGCCGTCGGTCAACACCTGCGCCTGTTCGAGCGTGCCTGGTTCAACCTCAACACCTATTGGAAACCCACCAGCGAAGAGACCATCGCCCTGGACCAATACCGGGTCACAGTGGAGGCGCAGATGATCGACGGCCTGGACGATGACGTTTCCGCGCTGACGTTCGATCCGGTCCGCAAGAGCCTGTTCACCGTGACCAATAAAAATGCCGAGCTGATCGAACTGTCGCTGGACGGCAAGATTTTGCGACGCATCGCCCTGATCGGCTTCGGCGATCCGGAAGCGGTGGAATTCATCAGCGAAGACACTTACGTCATCACTGATGAACGCCAGCAGCGCCTGATCAAGATTCACCTGGAGGACGACACCCAATTCCTCGACGCCGCCGACGCCGAGCAAATGACCCTCGGCGTGCACATGAGCGGCAACAAGGGGTTCGAAGGGCTGGCCTACGATTCGGTGGGCAAACGCCTGTTCGTGGCCAAGGAACGCGACCCGATGCTGATTTATGAAGTGCATGGGTTCCCCCATCACAATCCGGAAAAGTCCTACGCGGTCCATGTGATCAACAACCCCAAGCGCGATGCCGGGCTGTTCGTGCGCGACCTTTCAAGCCTGCAATACGATGAACGCAGTGGCCACTTGCTGGCGCTGTCCGATGAATCGCGGCTGATTATCGAATTGGACATCGACGGCCGGCCGTTGAGCACGCTGTCGTTGAGCAAGGGTGCCCAGGGCCTGCAAAAAACCGTGCCCCAGGCCGAAGGCCTGGCCATGGACGACGATGGCAACCTGTACCTGGTGAGCGAGCCGAATCTGTTCTACGTGTTCAAGAAGCCACAGCCTTGATGCACCACACAACCTAATGTGGGAGCGAGCTTGCTCGCGATGGCGGTGTGTCAGCCAACATTAATGTGTTGGGTAGACCGCTATCGCGAGCAAGCTCGCTCCCACAGGGACTGCTTCACTCAAAAGAGCTATTTCGCCAACTTACTCAGCCCGCAGGGTCTTCACCCCTTCAGCGGTTCCCAGCAACAGCACATCCGCCGGACGCGCCGCGAACAAACCATTGGTGACCACGCCAACGATAGCGTTGATCTGGCTTTCCAGCGCCACCGGGTTGGTGATCTGCAGGTTGTGCACATCCAGGATGATATTGCCGTTATCGGTGAGCACGCCTTCGCGGTACACCGGGTCGCCGCCCAGCTTCACCAGTTGCCGGGCCACGTGGCTGCGGGCCATGGGAATGACTTCCACCGGCAATGGGAACGCGCCGAGCACGGGCACCAGTTTGCTGGCATCGGCAATGCAGATGAAGGTCTTGGCCACCGCCGCGACGATCTTCTCGCGGGTCAAGGCCGCGCCGCCGCCCTTGATCAGGTTCAGGTGCGCGTCGCTTTCGTCGGCGCCGTCGATGTAGAACTCCAGATCGCTGACGGTGTTGAGCTCGTACACCGGGATCCCGTGGCCCTTGAGGCGCGCGGCCGTCGCTTCGGAGCTGGCGACCGCGCCATCGAACGCGCCCTTGTGTTGCGCCAGCGCATCGATGAAGCAATTGGCCGTGGAGCCGGTGCCGACCCCGACGACGCTCTTGTCATCCAGTTTCGGGAGGATGAGGTCGACGGCGGCCTGGGCCACGGCCTGTTTGAGTTGATCCTGGGTCATGCGGGCTCCGAAGGTGCCGAGAGGGAACGAAAGGCCGGCATTATAGGCGCCGCAAGGGCCTCGGTCATCGCCTGATTGAACGCAGATCCCTGTGGTCGCCCGGCCAAAAGCCGGGTTAGACTCCCTGGTCCTGCCCAACCCGCTCAGTGATGCTTTCCGATGCTTGAACAGTACGTCAAAAAGATCCTCACCTCGCGCGTTTACGACGTTGCCGTGGAAACCCCGCTGCAGACCGCTCGCCAGCTCTCCGAGCGGCTGGGCAACAGCATCTTGCTCAAGCGTGAAGACTTGCAGCCGGTGTTCTCGTTCAAGATTCGCGGGGCCTACAACAAGCTGACCCAGCTCAGCGACGAAGAGCGCGCCCGCGGCGTGGTCACGGCTTCGGCGGGCAACCACGCCCAGGGCCTGGCCCTGGCGGCCAAGGTGCTGGGGGTCAAGGCGACCATCGTGATGCCCAAGACCACGCCGGAAATCAAGGTCGAAGGCGTGCGCTCCCGTGGCGGCAAAGTGGTGCTGCACGGCGATTCGTTCCCCGAAGCCCTGGCCTATTCGCTGAAACTGGTGGATGAAAAGGGCTACGTCTACATCCACCCGTATGACGACCCCCACACCATTGCCGGGCAGGGCACGGTGGCGATGGAAATCCTGCGCCAGCACCCTGGGCGCCTGGATGCGATTTTCGTCCCGGTGGGCGGTGGCGGGCTGATTGCCGGGATCGCGGCCTACGTGAAATACCTGCGCCCGGACATCAAGATCATCGGCGTCGAACCGGACGACTCCAATTGCCTGCAAGCGGCCATGGCCGCGGGCGAACGCGTGGTGCTGCCGACCGTGGGGTTGTTCGCCGACGGCGTCGCCGTGGCGCAGATCGGCCAGCACACCTTTGATATCTGCAAGCATCATGTGGACGAAGTGATCACTGTCAGTACCGACGAGATCTGCGCCGCCATCAAGGATATCTACGACGATACCCGCTCGATCACCGAACCTGCCGGCGCCCTGGGCGTGGCCGGGATCAAGAAGTACGTCGAGTCACGGGGCATCGGCGGCCAGACCCTGGTGGCCATCGACTCCGGTGCCAACGTCAACTTCGACCGCTTGCGCCACGTCGCCGAGCGCGCTGAACTGGGCGAAGGCCGCGAAGCGATCATCGCCGTGACCATCCCCGAGAAGCCGGGCAGCTTCAAGGCGTTCTGCGAAGCCGTCGGCAAGCGCCAGATCACCGAATTCAACTATCGCTACAACACCGGCAGTGAAGCGCACATTTTCGTCGGCGTGCAGACCCACCCGGAAAACGACCCGCGCAGCGCGCTGATCGCCAGCCTGACCGAACAAGGCTTCCCGGTGCTGGACCTGACCGACAATGAGTTGGCCAAGTTGCACATCCGCCACATGGTCGGCGGGCATGCGGCCCATGTCATCGATGAAGTGGTGCTGCGCTTCGAATTCCCGGAGCGCCCGGGCGCGCTGTTCAACTTTCTCAACAAGCTAGGTGGGCGCTGGAATATCTCGATGTTCCACTACCGCAACCATGGCGCGGCGGACGGCCGCGTGGTCGCGGGGCTGCAAGTGCCTCACGATGAACGCCACCTGGTCCCTGCCGCCCTGGAAGAAATCGGCTATCCGTACTGGGATGAAAGTGACAACCCGGCGTATCAGCTGTTCCTGGGGTGAACCCATAATTGCGACTGTTTGGACTGGGTGGACCTGTGGCGAGGGAGCTTGCTCCCGCTTGAGTGCGAAGCGCTCACTGCTTTTTGGGGCCGCTTCGCGACCCAGCGGGAGCAAGCTCCCTCGCCACGGGGGTCTAAGCTGTTGAGCAAGCCATAAGGAAATCGAACGATGGAAACGTTAACCGCGCTGAAAATCGCTCACGTCGTCGCCACGGTGTTGCTGTTGGCAGGCGCCCTGGGGCTGGCCGCCTGGGTCTGGCGCACGCGACGCAACGGCGATGCCACGGCGGCCGCGCGCACGCTGCAACGGCCGCGACTGTTCATCTGGCTGGTGATGATCCTGGCACTGGCGAGCCTGCCCTTCACCGGCTGGTGGATGGTTCATCAAGTCGGCTGGCCACTGGGCCAGACCTGGCTGCTGGCTTCCAGCGTGCTCTACACCTTGGCGGCGCTGGCGGGGTTCTGGCTGGTAGTGCGGCTGAACAGACTGCGCAAGCTGCCGGCGGCGGGCAATGGGAAATTTACCTTTGCCCTGGCGCTGTTCAGCGTCGTCTGCTTTATTGCCATTGCGGGGTTGATGGGGGCCAAGCCGGTTTAAGGCTCTGGACCGTGTCGCTTTCATCGCGAGCAAGCTCGCTCCCACAGAGGTTGCATGATCGACGCAAATCCCTGTGGGAGCGAGCTTGCTCGCGATAGCCATTTTCAGCCGCGCAACGAAATCACCGGCCAACCCCGCCTCTCGGCCTCGGCCCGAAGATTCGGATCCGGATCCACCGCCACCGGGTGCGTCACCGCCTCCAGCAACGGCAAGTCGTTCATCGAATCGCTATAGAAATAGCTGCCCTCCAACGAATGCCCGGTTTCTTCCAGCCAACGGTTCAACCGAGTCACCTTGCCCTCGCGAAAACACGGGATATCGGTGCTGCGGCCGCTGTAGCGCCCGTCGACCATCTCGCATTCGGTGGCGATCAGGGTTTCGACGCCCAGGCGCTCGGCAATCGGCGCGGTGACGAAGCGGTTGGTGGCGGTGATGATCACCAGCTTGTCGCCGGCGTCACGATGCTTTTCCAGCAGTTCGATGGCCTTGGGCAATACGATCGGCTCGATGCAGTCGCGCATGTAGTCCTGGTGCCACTGGGCCAGCACGTGCATTTCGGTACGACCGAGGATTTCCAGGCAAAAATTCAGGTACTCGGCGTTGTCGAGCTTGCCGGCCAGGTAATCCTCGTAGAACGCGTCGTTGCGTGCCTTGTACGTGACAGCGTCCAGAAAACCGCGCTCACACAGGTAATCGCCCCACGCGTGGTCGCTGTCGCCGCCCAGCAATGTGTTATCCAAGTCGAATAAAGCCAGCCGCATTGCAGTTACTCGCTGAAAAATCTGAAGAAAGGCGTCCAGAATACGGACTTTTCACAAGAGTGCACATAAGCTAGGGGCGCTCGTTGCTGCTTTCACAACCTTTGTGGAACAATGCGACGACATGCGTTTGCGAGGTTGTTGCCGTGATCGATCCCGATGGTTTCCGTCCCAATGTGGGGATCATTCTTACGAATGATGCTGGGCAGGTGCTATGGGCTCGCCGTATCAATCAAGACGCCTGGCAGTTTCCCCAGGGTGGGATCAACCCCCAGGAGACGCCGGAAGAGGCCTTGTACCGCGAGTTGAACGAAGAAGTGGGGCTCGAGCGAGAAGATGTCGAAATACTCGCCTGCACCCGAGGCTGGTTGCGCTATCGTTTGCCGCAACGCCTGGTCCGCACGCACAGCCAACCGCTGTGCATCGGCCAGAAGCAGAAATGGTTTCTCCTGCGCCTGATCTCCAATGAGCAGCGGGTGCGGATGGATTTGACCGGTAAACCGGAGTTCGATGGCTGGCGCTGGGTCAGCTATTGGTATCCGTTGGGCCAGGTGGTGACATTCAAGCGCGAAGTGTATCGACGCGCTCTCAAAGAGCTTGCCCCGCGCCTGCTGACGCGCGACTGACGACGGAGTTCGACCCCGAGCCATGCTCAATACGCTGCGCAAGATCGTCCAGGAAGTTAACTCCGCCAAGGATCTCAAGGCGGCGTTGGGGATTATTGTATTGCGCGTCAAAGAGGCCATGGGCAGCCAGGTCTGCTCGGTCTACCTGCTGGACCCCGAGACCAACCGTTTCGTGCTGATGGCCACCGAGGGCTTGAACAAGCGCTCCATTGGCAAGGTCAGCATGGCCCCCAATGAAGGCCTGGTCGGCCTGGTCGGCACGCGCGAAGAACCCCTGAACCTCGAAAACGCCGCGGATCACCCGCGCTACCGCTACTTTGCCGAAACGGGCGAAGAGCGTTATGCCTCGTTCCTCGGCGCACCGATCATCCACCACCGCCGCGTCGTCGGCGTGCTGGTCATCCAGCAAAAAGAGCGCCGCCAGTTCGACGAAGGTGAAGAAGCCTTCCTCGTGACCATGAGCGCGCAACTGGCCGGCGTTATCGCCCACGCCGAGGCCACCGGCTCGATCAGCGGCCTGGGTCGCCAGGGCAAGGGCATCCAGGAAGCCAAGTTCGTCGGCGTGCCGGGTTCGCCGGGCGCGGCGGTGGGCACGGCCGTGGTCATGTTGCCGCCCGCCGACCTCGACGTGGTGCCGGACAAGACCATCACCGACATCAACGCCGAGCTGGGCCTGTTCAAGACCGCCATCGAAGGCGTGCGGGCCGACATGCGAGCCCTGTCGGCCAAGCTGGCGACACAGCTGCGCCCTGAAGAGCGCGCGCTGTTCGACGTCTACCTGATGATGCTCGACGATGCCTCCCTGGGCAGCGAAGTGACCACCGTCATCAAGACCGGCCAGTGGGCCCAGGGCGCGCTGCGCCAAGTGGTGACCGACCACGTCAACCGCTTCGAACTGATGGACGACGCCTACCTGCGCGAGCGCGCCTCGGACGTCAAGGACCTTGGCCGCCGCTTGCTGGCCTACTTGCAGCAGGAGCGCCAGCAGACCCTGGTCTACCCCGACAACACCATCCTGGTCAGCGAAGAGCTGACCCCGGCCATGCTCGGCGAAGTGCCCGAAGGCAAGCTGGCGGGGCTGGTCTCGGTATTGGGCTCGGGCAACTCCCACGTGGCGATCCTGGCCCGGGCCATGGGCATCCCGACGGTGATGGGCCTGGTGGACCTGCCGTACTCCAAGGTCGACGGCATCCAGATGATCGTCGATGGCTACCACGGCGAGGTCTACACCAACCCCAGCGACGTGCTGCGCAAGCAGTTTGCCGATGTGGTGGAGGAAGAAAAGCAACTGTCCCTGGGACTGGATGCGCTGCGGGACCTGCCATGCGTGACCCTCGACGGCCACCGCATGCCCTTGTGGGTCAACACCGGCCTGCTGGCCGACGTGGCCCGGGCGCAGAAGCGTGGGGCCGAGGGTGTGGGCCTGTACCGCACCGAAGTGCCGTTCATGATCAACCAGCGCTTCCCCAGCGAAAAGGAACAGCTGGCGATCTACCGCGAACAACTGGCCGCGTTCCACCCGCAACCGGTGACCATGCGCAGCCTGGACATCGGCGGCGACAAGTCCCTGTCCTACTTCCCGATCAAAGAAGACAACCCGTTCCTCGGCTGGCGCGGCATCCGCGTGACGCTCGACCACCCGGAAATCTTCCTGGTCCAGGCCCGCGCCATGCTCAAGGCCAGCGAGGGCCTGAACAACCTGCGCATCCTGTTGCCGATGATCTCCGGCACCCATGAACTGGAAGAAGCCCTGCACCTGATCCACCGGGCCTGGGGCGAAGTACGCGACGAAGGCACCGACGTGCCGATGCCACCGGTAGGGGTGATGATCGAGATTCCGGCGGCGGTGTACCAGACCAAGGAACTGGCGCGACAGGTGGACTTCCTGTCGGTGGGCTCCAACGACCTGACCCAGTACCTGCTGGCCGTGGACCGTAACAACCCACGGGTCGCCGACCTGTACGACTACCTGCACCCGGCGGTGCTGCAAGCCCTGCAGAACGTGGTGCGTGACGCCCATGCCGAAGGCAAGCCGGTGAGCATCTGCGGTGAGATGGCCGGCGACCCGGCGGCCGCGGTGCTGCTGATGGCGATGGGGTTCGACAGCCTGTCGATGAACGCCACCAACCTGCCGAAAGTGAAGTGGATGCTGCGCCAGATCAACCTCAGCAAAGCCCAGGAATTGCTGGCGGAAGTAATGACCATCGACAACCCGCAGGTGATCCACAGCTCCCTGCAACTGGCGCTGAAGAACCTTGGGTTGGCGCGGATGATCAATCCGGCCTCGAACAAGACACTCTGATCCTGCGGCGCCCCTATCGCGAGCAAGCTCGCTCCCACAGTGGTTCTCGGTTGTTCACAAAATTTGTGTTCACTGACGATCTACTGTGGGAGCGAGCTTGCTCGCGATGAGGCCAGCAGTGACACAGCAAAACTAAGCCCTGACCTCCACCTCCCCCAAATGCCCCCCGTGGGGCCCGAAACTGCGCTCGACCATGTGCCGCGTCCCATCGGCATGGACAACCAGCGCCGTACTCGCCCGCGTCCCGTAGGCCGGACTGGCAATGAACACACTCGATAGCAGCATCTCGGTCGCCAGGCCCACGCCCGTGTCTGGCAGTTCCGCCACCGGCGCGGGTTGTGGGTCGTTCAGCAGCGCCAACAAGGCCTGGGGCTGCGGATCGTCTAGCACCTCGCCCAGGGCCGCCCGGGCCTTGAGCAATTTGGGCCATGGCGTGTTCAGCCCAGCGTTCGACAAACCATAGACACCCTCGGCCAGCCGCTGGGGCTGGGTATCGCGGGCGTTGTAGTGCCACAGCTCGGTGCCATCGCCGAGCAGCAGGTTGAAGCCACCATACTCGTTGGCGCGGGGCACGATTTCGCCGAGGTAATCGGCAATCGACAGATTCCCGGTCAGGAACCGCGCGACCAGCTCACCGCGCGACTTGAAGGCCGGCAACTGGCCCGGGTCACGGATATTGGTCAGGGCGGCAAAACGCCCTTCGGCGCCAATGCCGAGCCAGGTGCCACCGGCTTCGAGATCGCGCCCGGCATGGACATGGGGCGCGTCAGGCCATTGGGCCAAGGGCAAGGTTGGCCGGGCATAGAACTCGTCGCGGTTGGCCGCCACGATCAGCGGTTGGGCGTGGCCGGGTCGCCAGGCAAATACGATCAGGCACATCAGGTCGTCCTGTTAGAAAATGAACCGAACACTCCGCTTTTGTGGCGAGGGGATTTATCCCCGCTGGGCTGCGAAGAAGCCCCAAAACTATCGAATCAATCAACCTGGCAAATCCGGCTGTCAGGTTTTCAGGGGCTGCTTCGCAGCCCAAACGGGGATAAATCCCCTCGCCACAGAGGTTCCGCTCCAGATCATCTGTGGGTCACTCTACCCACACATCGCCCCGGCATCCATCGCCTTCAGTGGAGCCTGGGGCCCTGGATCCGTTACCATGCCGCTCTTATTTCGGGGATGGGCGGGGAGAGTCTGGTGGAATTTGTGCTCTATCTGCTGCTTGGCGCCTGCGCGGGGGTGCTGGCCGGGCTGTTCGGCGTGGGGGGCGGGATCATCATCGTCCCGGTGCTGGTGTTCAGTTTCACCCTGCAGGGTTTCGATCCGCAGGTGTTGACGCACCTGGCCGTCGGCACGTCCCTGGCATCGATCATCTTCACCTCGATCAATGCCGTGCGCGAACATCAGCGCAAAGGCGCGGTGCGCTGGCCGATTTTCGCCTGGATGACGGTGGGAATCCTGATCGGTGCCGGTTTCGGCGCGATCACCGCCGAAGCGATTTCCGGCCCGCACCTGCAAAAGATCATCGGCGTGTTCGCCCTGATCGTTGCCGTGCAACTGGCCTTGGACGTCAAGCCCAAGGCCAGCCGCACCGTACCGGGCAAGGCCGGGCTGACCGCGGCCGGCACCGTGATCGGCTGGGCCTCGGCGATTTTCGGCATCGGCGGCGGTTCGCTGACCGTGCCGTTCCTGACCTGGCGCAGCGTGCCGATGCAACAAGCGGTCGCGACGTCATCGGCCTGCGGACTGCCCATCGCCGTGGTCAGTGCGTTAAGTTTCATGATCCTGGGCTGGCACGATCCGCTGCTGCCGGCCCATAGTCTCGGTTTTGTGTATTTGCCGGCGCTGCTGGGCATCGCCTTGACCAGCATGGTCTTCGCCCGTTTCGGCGCGCGGCTGGCCCATCGCCTGTCGCCGCGTTTGCTCAAGCGGCTGTTCGCCGCCTTGCTATTCTGCGTGGGCTTGAGTTTTCTGTTCTGACGCAATCCTGGCTTAATCCCGAGGTGGCAGCGTCGCCCGGGCATTTTTGACGTTTACGAGGAATATCAATGCTGCCTTACCCGCAGATCGATCCGGTGGCCCTGGCCATCGGCCCGCTGAAAATCCACTGGTACGGCCTGATGTACCTGATCGGCATCGGCGGCGCCTGGCTGCTGGCGTCGCGCCGGCTCAACCGCTTCGACCCGACCTGGAACAAGGAAAAGCTCTCCGACCTGGTGTTCTGGTTGTCCATGGGCGTGATCGTCGGCGGACGCCTGGGCTACGTGCTGTTCTACGACCTGAGCGCGTACCTGGCCAACCCGACGCTGATCTTCGAAGTCTGGAAGGGCGGCATGTCGTTCCACGGCGGGTTCATCGGCGTGATGCTGGCGGCGCTGTGGTTCGGCAAGCGCAACAACAAGTCGTTTTTCGAGCTGATGGACTTTGTCGCGCCAATGGTGCCGATCGGCCTGGGCGCCGGGCGCATCGGCAACTTCATCAATGCCGAATTGTGGGGCAAGCCGACCGACGTGCCGTGGGCGATGATCTTCCCGCCGTTCAGCGACCCGGCGCAATTGCCGCGCCATCCGTCGCAGCTGTACCAGTTCGCCCTCGAAGGCGTGGCATTGTTCCTGATCCTCTGGCTGTTCTCGCGCAAGCCGCGGCCAACCATGGCGGTGTCGGGCATGTTCGCGCTGTTCTACGGGATCTTCCGCTTCATCGTTGAATTCGTCCGTGTACCGGATGCCCAGCTCGGCTACCTGGCCTGGAACTGGCTGACCATGGGCCAGTTGCTCTGCCTGCCGATGATCATCGGTGGCCTCGCGTTGATCTGGCTGGCTTATCATCGAGCGCCGGCTGCGGCGGCCAAGGTTTAAAATTCGAACCCCGGGGCGCTGGCCCCGGGTTCAAGGACACAGGTAACCCATGAAGCAATATCTCGATCTGGTGGCCCACGTCATCAAGAACGGCACCAAGCAAGCCAACCGCACCGGTGTGAATACCATCAGCTTCCCCGGCGCCATGCTGCGCTATGACTTGCAGGACGGCTTTCCGGCCATCACCACCCGCAAGATGGCCTTCAAGTCGGCCATCGGCGAGATGTGCGGTTTTCTCCGTGGCGTGAACAATGCCGCCGAGTTCCGCGCCCTGGGCTGCAAGGTCTGGGACCAGAACGCCAACGAAAACGCCCAGTGGCTGGCCAACCCGTTCCGCCAGGGCGACGACGACCTGGGCGAGATCTATGGCGTGCAATGGCGCAAATGGCCGGCCTACAAGCAGATTCCCCTGAGCAACCCGGCGGCCATCGAGCAGACGCTGGCCCAGGGTTACCGGCAGATCGCCGAAGGCGAAGAGAACGGCCAGGCCTACGTGGTGCTGTACAAGGCCATCGACCAGGTGCGCCAGTGCGTCGACACCATCATCAAGGACCCGGGCAGCCGCCGTATTCTGTTCCACGGCTGGAACTGCGCCCAGCTCGATGAAATGGCCCTGCCGCCGTGCCATCTGCTCTACCAGTTCCACCCGAATGTCGAGACCCGGGAAATCTCCCTGACCCTCTACATCCGTTCCAACGACCTGGGCCTGGGCACGCCGTTCAACCTCACCGAAGGCGCCGCCCTGCTGAGCCTGATCGGTCGCCTGACCGGTTATACACCGCGCTGGTTCACCTATTTCATCGGCGATGCCCACGTCTACGAAAACCACTTGGACATGCTCAACGAACAGCTCAAGCGTGAGCCGTTCCCGATGCCCAAGCTGGTGATTTCCGAGCGCGTGCCGGCGTTTGCCAAGACCGGTGTGTACCAGCCGGAGTGGCTGGAGTTGGTGGAACCGGGCGACTTCTCCCTCGAAGGCTACCAGCACCACGCGCCGATGACCGCGCCAATGGCCGTCTAAGCCACACCACCCGCCCCTGTGGGAGCGAGCTTGCTCGCGATGAGGCCCTTACATTCAACATAGAGGTTGACTGCCAGGCCGCTATCGCGAGCAAGCTCGCTCCCACATTGGATCTCCATGGGGTCAAGATCGGTGGCATGGGCACTCAATGCCCGTGACTGCGCCCCACATGCGAATGCTCCACCTCCGGCGCCACCGCCCCGCTCACCTCCAACCGCTGCAAGATCCCGCATTGATCCAGGTCCGGCCCTTCGCCACAGCGATGGCGCAGGTCGATCAGTTGCGTCTGCAGGGCCAGTAGGCCATCGATGCGGGCCTTGACGTGCTGGATGTGTTCGTCAATCAGTGCATTGACGCTTTCGCACTGGTCTTGGGGGCTGTCGCGCAGGACCAGGAGGCTGCGGATTTCTTCCAGGGTCATGTCCAGGGTGCGGCAGTTGCGGATGAACGTCAGCCGCTCGGCATGGGCCTGGGTGTAGACGCGGTAATTGCCGTCGCTGCGGGCCGGTTCCGGCAGCAGGCCTTCGCGCTCGTAATAGCGGATGGTTTCGACCTGGCAGTCGGTGATTTTCGCCAATTCTCCGATCTTCATGATGCGGCCTCCCAAATAGGTGCTTGACCCTATAGTGGCTACAGGGTCTTTACTGCGCAACAGGCACTTTTCACGGACGTCACCCGATGAGCGATTCCCTTCACACCCACAAACCCGACCACGGCCATGACCACGGGCATTCCTGCTGCGCCTCGAAAGCGGCGCCAGCGGTGGTCAACCTCGGCAAAACGCCGACGGACGGTGCGCGGCTGAGCAGTTTCCGCATCGAAGCCATGGACTGCCCCACCGAACAGACGCTGATCCAGAACAAGCTCGGCAAGCTTGAAGGCGTGCAGCGACTGGAATTCAACCTGATCAACCGGGTGCTGGGCGTGACTCACGATTTGCCCAGCGACGCGCCGATCATCCAGGCCATCGAGTCCTTAGGGATGCAGGCCGACCCGCTGGTCCCGGGCCAGAAACCGGAAACCAACGACCTGCCCGCCCCGGCCAAACCCTGGTGGCCGTTGGCGCTGTCCGGCGTGACGGCCTTGGGTGCCGAGCTGATCCATTTCACCAATGCCGCGCCCAACTGGGTGGTCGCGCTGGTGGCGTTGGTGTCGATCCTCAGCGGTGGCCTGGGCACGTACAAGAAGGGCTGGATCGCCCTGAAGAACCGCAACCTGAACATCAATGCGCTGATGAGCATCGCCGTGACCGGTGCCGTGCTGATCGGCCAATGGCCCGAAGCGGCGATGGTGATGTTCCTGTTCACCGTGGCCGAGCTGATCGAGGCCAAATCCCTGGACCGGGCGCGTAACGCCATCAGTGGCCTGATGCAGATGGCCCCGGAACAGGCCACTGTGCAACAGGCCGATGGCAGCTGGCAGGTGCAAGAGGTCAAGGCCATTGCCCTGGGTGCGCGAGTGCGGGTGCGCCCCGGCGAACGCGTGGGCCTGGACGGTGACGTGGTCGCCGGCCGCTCCACCCTCGACCAGGCACCGATCACCGGCGAAAGCCTGCCGGTGGAAAAAACCGTCGGCGACAAAGTGTTCGCCGGCACCATCAATCAGGCCGGCGAACTGGAATACACCGTGACCGCGGCGGCCGACCAATCCACCCTGGCGCGGATCATCCACGCCGTGGAGCAAGCCCAGGGCTCCCGCGCACCGACCCAGCGCTTCGTCGATCAGTTCTCGAAAATCTACACCCCGGCGGTATTCGCCCTGGCCTTGGCCGTGGCCGTCATCCCGCCGCTGTTCATGGGCGCGGCTTGGTTCGACTGGATCTACCGGGCGCTGGTGCTGCTGGTGGTCGCCTGCCCTTGCGCGCTGGTGATTTCCACGCCCGTGACCATTGTCAGCGGCCTCGCCGCCGCGGCGCGCAAAGGCATCCTGGTCAAAGGCGGCGTATACCTGGAGGGCGGCTACAAGCTCGACTACCTGGCCTTGGACAAGACCGGCACGATCACCCACGGCAAACCGGTGCAAACCGACTACGTGGCCCTGGACCCGACGGTGGAAAGCACCGCCCCGGCCCTGGCCGCCAGCCTCGCCGCCCGTTCCGACCACCCGGTGTCCCGGGCGATTGCCAATGCGGCGGTGGATAAGCAACTGGTCCCGCAGGTTGTGGATAACTTTGAGGCGCTTGCCGGGCGCGGCGTGCGCGGCGACATCGGCGGCCGGACCTATCACTTGGGCAATCACCGCCTGGTGGAAGACCTCGGCCTGTGCTCTGCCGAGCTGGAAGAAAAACTCTTCGCCCTGGAAAAACAAGGCAAGTCGGTGGTGCTGCTGCTCGACGCTACGGGCCCCTTGGCGCTGTTTGCCGTGGCCGACACCGTAAAGGACTCCAGCCGCGAAGCCATCCGGCAATTGCACGACCTGGGCATCAAGACCCTGATGCTCACCGGCGACAACGCCCACACCGCCGAAGCGATTGCCGCGCAGGTGGGCATGGATCAGGCGCGGGGCGACTTGTTGCCGGAAGACAAGCTGCAAGCCATCGAGGCGCTGTATGCCCAGGGTCACCGCGTCGGCATGGTCGGCGACGGCATCAACGACGCCCCGGCCCTGGCCCGTTCGGAAATCGGTTTCGCCATGGCAGCAGCCGGCACCGACACGGCCATCGAGACCGCCGACGTCGCGCTGATGGACGATGATCTGCGCAAGATTCCGGCGTTCATTCGCCTGTCGCGGCAGACGTCCAGCATCCTCAAGCAAAACATTGCCCTGGCGTTGGTGATCAAGGCGATTTTCCTTGGGGTCACCTTCGCCGGGCTTGCCACCATGTGGATGGCGGTGTTTGCCGACATGGGGGTGAGCTTGTTGGTGGTGTTCAACGGGTTGCGGTTGTTGCGCAAGTAAAAGGCTGGGTGGCCGGGCTGGCCTCATCGCGAGCAAGCTCGCTCCCACAGTGGTTCTCTGTCGCTCGCAGAATATGCGCTCACTGAGGATCCCTGTGGGAGCGAGCTTGCTCGCGATAGGGCTGCACAGCAGCCCTTATGGGGCCGCTTCGCGGCCCAGCGGGAGCAAGCTCCCTCGCCACAGAAGCCGTGCATGGCAGCTCTCGTCAGCAGTGCAGTTCTCGTCGCAATGACGATCAGTCGCGCTTGGGCTCGCGGATCTTGTACCAGGCCACATACAGCGCCGGCAGGAACAGCAGTGTCAACAGCGTGGCGATGATGATCCCGCCGATCATCGCGTAGGCCATCGGCCCCCAGAACACTTCCCGGGCAATCGGGATCATCCCCAGGCTCGCCGCGGCGGCCGTGAGCAGGATCGGTCGGCGCCGGTGTTCGGTGGCCTCCACCACGGCATCCCAAGGCTCGTAGCCGTCACGTTCGTATTCATCGATCTGGGTCACCAGGATCACCGAGTTGCGGATGATGATACCGATCAAGGCGAGGATCCCGAGGATCGCCACGAAGCCCATGGGCGTGCCCGTCGGCACCAGCGCCAGCACCACGCCGATCAACCCGAGGGGTGCGACGCTCGCCACCAGGAACAGTTTCTGCACGCTGTGCAGCTGGATCATCAGAAAGGTCGCCATCAGAAACAGCATCAGCGGCACGACACTGGCGATCGGCCCTTGGGCCTTGCTGCTTTCTTCCACCGTACCGCCCGTGGCGACCTTGTAACCCACCGGCAGGCCGGCGGCGAACTTGTCGATATCCGGTTGCAGTTGCTTGACCAGGTCGGTGGGTTGGATCTCGTCGCGCACCGCGGCCTTGATGGTGATGGTCGGCTTGCGGTCGCGACGCCACACCAACGGCTGCTCCAGTTCATAGCGCACCGTGGCAAACGCCAGCAGCGGAATCGAGGTGCCACTCGGGGTGACGATTTGCAGGTTCTGCAGGGTCTCCGGCGAACCGCGCTCGGCATCCTCAGCACGGCCGACCACGTCGATCAGGTAGATATCGTCGTTGACCTGGGTCACCGGCGAGCCACTGACGATGCTGTTCATCAGCCTGGCCACATCATCGGAAGACAAGCCCAATTGCCGCGCCTTGTCCTGGGCGATATCAATGCGCAGGACCTTGCCCGGCTCGTTCCAGTCGTAAATGATTTCGCCGATGTGCGAGTTCTTGTCCAGCTCGGTGGCCAGCTCGATGGCGTGCTTGCGCACCTGGTCGACGTCCTTGCCACTGACCCGGTACTGGATCGGCCGGCCCACCGGCGGGCCCATTTCCAGGGCCTGCACGTAGCTGCCGATGCCGACGAAATCCTCGCGCAAACGCTTTTGCAGGCGCTCGGTCAGGGCGGTGCGCGACTCCAGGCCTTTGCTGACGATCACCAGTTGCGCGTAGTAGGGGTTCTGCAATTGCTGGTCCAGCGGCAGGTAGAAGCGAATCGCGCCTTCGCCGATGTAGGTGCTCCAGCGCGCGATGTCCGGGTCCCCCTTGAGGGTCGCTTCCAGGCGGTCGACAGCTTTGCGGGTCTCGTCCATCGAGGCGTTTTGCGGCAAGTTGAGGTCCACCAGGATTTCCGGTCGGTCCGAGGAGGGGAAGAACTGGTTCTGCACGAAGCGCATGCAAAACACCGCCAGCACAAACAGCAATATCGTGATGCCGATAGCCCACCAGCGATTGCGCATCGCCCACAGCAGGCCGCCGTTGAACGCCCGGCCGATCCGCCCCGGCTCGGCGCTGTGAGGTTTGACGTTGGTGCTGAGAATATGCACGCCGATCACCGGGGCAAACAGCACCGCGACGATCCACGACACCAGCATCGCCACGGCGATGACCGCGAACAGGGTGAAGGTGTACTCACCGGCGGAACTCGCATTCAGGCCGATAGGCACGAAACCGGCGACAGTCACCAGGGTCCCGGTGAGCATCGGGAACGCCGTCGAGGTATAGGCAAACGTCGCGGCCTGTTCCTTGCTGTCACCTTTTTCCAGGCGCGTGACCATCATCTCCACGGTAATCATCGCGTCGTCCACCAGCAGGCCGAGGGCGATGATCAACGCGCCGAGGGAAATCCGCTGCATGGTGATGCCGCTGTATTCCATGAACAGGAAGACCATCGCCAGCACCAGTGGAATCGAACAGGCCACCACCAGCCCGGCCCGTACACCAAGGCTGATGAAGCTGACGACCAGTACAATGATCACCGCCTCGAACAAGGCGCTGGTAAAGCCGCCGACGGCCTCTTCCACCACCTCGGCCTGGTCTGAAACGGTGTGCACGCCAACGCCCACCGGCAGGTCGGCGGTCAGTTCGTTCATGCGCGCATGCAGTGCCTTGCCGAAATCCTGGATGTTGCCACCCTTCTTCATCGCGATGGCCAGGCCAATGGCCGGCGTGCCGTTGAAGCGGAACATCGGTGTGGCGGGGTCGACGTAACCCCGGCTGATATCGGCGATGTCGGCCAGTCGATAGAACCGGTCATTGAGCCGCAGGTTGACGTTGGCCAGGTCTTTTTCCGACTGGAACTGCCCGGACGTACGCACGGAAATCCGCTCCGGCCCCGCGTCGATCACCCCGGCCGGCGTCACGGCATTCTGCGATTGCAGGCTCTGCACCACCTGGCGCTGATCGATGCCCAGCGCAGCGAGTTTGCGCGTGGAGAAGTTCAGGTACAGCACTTCATCCTGCTCGCCGAGCATTTCCACCTTGCCCAGCCCGGGCACGTCGCGAATCTCGGCGCGCACCTGCTCCACGTAGTCGCGCAACTGGCGCATCGACAGACCGTCGCCGGTGAAGGCGTACACCGAACCGTACACGTCACCGAACTCGTCGTTGAACCCCGGGCCTTGCAGCCCCTGGGGGAAGTCGCCACGAATGTCATCGATCTTCTTGCGCACCTGGTACCAGATCTCGGGGATGTCCTTGGCCCCGGTGGTGTCGAGCAGGTACACGAACACCGTCGATTCCCCCGGACGGGTGTAGCTTTTGACGTAGTCGAGGGAGTCGAGCTCTTCGAGTTTCTTCTCGATGCGGTCGGTGACCTGCTTGAGGGTTTCTTCCTGGGTCGCGCCCGGCCAGCGGGTCTGGATAATCATGGTCTTGATGGTGAACGACGGGTCTTCCTCCCGCCCCAGGTTCATGTACGAGAACACGCCCATCAACAGCGCCACGAACATCAGGTACCAGACGAACGACTGATGCCGCAGGGCCCATTCGGATAAGTTGAAAGGCCCTTTCATCGTGCGTCCTCGTCGAGTTTCACTTTCTGCCCCGGCTTGAGGCTGTTCACGCCGGCGCTGACCACGCGGTCGCCGGCCTTGATGCCGTTGGCCACCAGCACCGCATCATTGGAGCGTTCGAGAATCCGTACTTCGCGGGGGGAGACGGTCTGGTTCTGCGGGTCGATGAGCCAGATGCGCGCCTTGCCGTCGATCTCTTGCAGGGCGCTGAGCGGCAGCTCGATGCGCGGTTCGATGGTCGAGCTCAGGGTCACGCTGATGGCCGTGCCCAGGCGAAAGCCTGGCGGTGTGTCGGTCAGCGTCAGGCGCGCGCGGCGGGTGCGGGTAGCGCTCTGGGCCTGGGGTTCGATCTCGCGCACGATGGCGCTGGTGTGGACAGTCGGGTCCAATTGCGCCGCGACCTCGAACACCACGTCCGCGGGCAGGCGCTCGACCAGCCCGGCCGGCAGGTCGATCACCGCTTCCTTGACGTCCGGGCGGGCCAGGGTCACCACTTGTTGGCCGGCGGTGACCACCTGCCCGGCTTCGGCATTCCAGGCAGTGACGACGGCATCGTGGTCGGTACGCAGCTCGCTGTAGTTGAGCTGGTCGCGGGCCTGCTCCACCGAGGCCCGGGCCTGTTCGAGAGAGGCGCCGGTGGTTTTCAGATCGGTCTGGGCGATGTCCAGTTGCGCCTGGGCCCCAACGCCACGGTCGAACAATTGCTGCTGGCGACGGGCATTGGCCTGGGCATTGATGTACTGCGCCTCGATCCGCGCCAGGTCGCCCTGGGTGGCGCGCAACTGATTCTGCTGGTCGGTGGGGTCGAGCGTGGCGAGCAAGTCGCCCTTCTTCACTTCAGCGCCGACATCGACATTGCGGCTGGCGATGCGGCCAGGCACGCGGAAACCCACGTTGCTCTCGTATCGCGCCTGGATATTCCCGGCGAACCGCCCGAGTGCCTGCTGGTCAAGGGCCCGGACCTCAACGAACAACACCGGGCGCACCGGTTCGGGCGGCGCTTCTTCCTTGGAGCAGGCGGCCAGCAACAGGCCGGCCGAGATCATCCACAAACGCTTCATGGCTGGGCTCCCGGGGTGGTTTTTCCATAGGTGTCTTCAGCGATCTCGACGCCTACGCCGGGGTGCAGCAACTGCCCGCCTGCGGTGACGACTTTCTCACCGCCCTTGAGGCCGTCGCTGATGATGACCTTGCCGGTCAGGTAGCGGCCGACCGTCACCGTTTGCAACTGCGCCTTGCCCTCGCCGTCCACCAGCCATACAGCCGGCTCACTGAGGTTCTTGGTCAGGGCCGACCAAGGCAGCTCGAAAGCGGTCTTGCCGGCGGACTTGGCGGTGGCACTGACCACCGACCCCAGGCGCATGCCTTCGGGCAAATCATTGAGGGTGACCTTGACCTGCACGGTGCCGGTCTGGGCAGACACCGCCGGGGTGATTTCACGCACCGTGCCGGTGGTCTTGATGGCGGGGTCATCCAGCAGACTGATGGTGATTGCAGGGTCCGACGGCGGTTCGCTCAACAGCGATTCGTAGACATTGAACACCGCGTCGCGCTCGCCGTCCCGGGCCAGGCTGAAGATCGGCTCCGTGGCCTGCACCACCTGGCCGACTTCCGCCTGGCGCGCGGTGATGATGCCCGGTGCCTCGGCAATCAGCGCGGTGTAGCTCAGTTGCTCACGGGCGTTGGCCAATTGGGCCTGGGCGGCGGCCAGCGCACTCTGGCTGCTGCGCAATTGAGCCTGGGCCGCGTCGTATTCGCTCTGGCTGGTGTAGCCCTTGGGCAGGAGTTTCTGCTGGCGTACGAACGCCGCGGCACTCTGCTTGACCCGCGCCTGCTCGGCGGCCACCTGGGCCTCGGCGGAATCGACGTTGGTCTGCAGGTCCCGGGGATCGAGCCGGGCCAGCACTTGCCGGGCCGAGACCCGGTCACCGACATCGGCCTTGCGCTCGATGATCTTGCCGCCCACACGAAACGACAGATCGGTCTGCACCCGCGCCTGGACATCGCCGGTCAGGGTCACCGAGGCTGCGTATTCACTGGGCACGGCTTGCTGCACGAAAACCCGTGGCAGGGCTTTTTCTTCGGGCTTTTTATCACCGCACCCCGTCAACAATGCACACACGCCCAAACCAATAACCCATTTGATTCCGGGACCAGTCATGCAGACTCCTTTGCGTTGTACGGACGTACCAGTGACGATACGACTGTGAGCTTAGAACAGGGTTCACTGAAAGCACAGCAATCGGGCAGACTTGCTCCTGACGCCCGTGCAAGGAAACAGGCATGCTCAAGACATTAGCGGTGGCCAACTACCGCTCGATCAATAAATTGGTCATTCCCCTGGGCCGGCTGAACCTGATCACCGGCCCCAACGGCAGCGGCAAATCCAATCTATACCGCGCCCTGCGCCTGCTGGCCGAGACGGCCCAGGGTGGGGTGGTCAACGCCCTGGCCCGTGAAGGCGGACTCGACTCGACCTTCTGGGCCGGCCCGGAGGAAATCAGCCGCCGCATGCGCAACGGCGAGGTGCCGGTCCAGGCGATAGTGCGCCAGGGCACCAAGCGCTTGCGCCTGGGTTTCGCCGGGGAAGACTTCAGCTATTCGATCGCCCTGGGCTTGCCGGAACCCAGTCGCTCAGCGTTCTCACTGGACCCTGAAATCAAGCGCGAATGCATCTGGGCGGGCCCGGTGTTTCGGCCCGCCAGCCTGCTGGTGGACCGCAACGGGCCGATGATCCGTGCCCGCGAAGGCCGTTCCTGGGATGTGCTGGCCCAGCACACGCCCACCTTCGACAGCCTGTTCGACCAGGTCGGCAGCCTGCGCACTTCGCCGGAGGTCCTGCAGATACGCGAGTTCATCCGTCGCTGGCGCTTCTATGACCATTTTCGCAGCGACGCCGACGCCCCGGTGCGCCAACCGCAACTGGGCACCCGCACGCCGGTGCTGCACCACGACGGACGCGACCTGGCCGCCGCCCTGCAGACTATCCTTGAAATCGGTGAAGACGAAGCCCTGCATGCCGCCATCGGCGACGCGTTCCCCGGTGCCCGCCTGAACATCGAGAAACTGCAAGGCGGACGTTTCGCCATCGCGTTTCAACAACATGGCCTGCTGCGGCCGCTGTCCGCCGCCGAACTGTCGGACGGGACCCTGCGCTACCTGTTGCTGGTGGCCGCCCTGCTCACCCCTCGACCGCCTTCGCTGATGGTGCTCAACGAACCGGAAACCAGCCTGCACCCGGACCTGTTGCCGGCCCTGGCGCGGTTGATCATCCGCGCCTCGGCAAATTGCCAAGTCTGGGTCGTGTCCCACGCCACGCGCCTGATCGCCGCCCTGGAACAGGATGAGCAATGCAATTGCATCGTGCTGGAGAAAGACCTTGGACAGACCGGGATCGTCGGGCAGCGGGCGCTGGATGAGCCGGCGTGGCACTGGCCGGATTAGGCCGCACCTGACAAACCGCTTTCGCGAGCGTCTTGATGTCACGCAAAAACCTATCCCCGGATTTGCCGCGAAGAGCAAAGACGACTATTTTCCTTGCGCCGCAGGGAGGATCTTTTTTCGACATCCCCCTCACCATTACAAGGAAGAAAACATGGCTGACATAAAAGTGCCGCAGCGACTGGAACCGCAGGACATATTGAAATTGTTGATGGCGTTGCGCAGGGCGTTGAAGAGCGGGGCGGCCTGATCCAATCCCCTGTGGGAGCAAACTCCCACAGTAAAAAACGCCGACGCTGTATCAGCCGTCGGCGTTTGAAACCATGAAAGGGTTTACCACGCGAATCAGAACGCCGGCAGTACCGCGCCGCTGTATTTCTTCTCGATGAACGCCTTCACTTCAGGGCTGGTCAGGGCCTTGGCCAGTTTCTGGATGGCCGGGCTGTCCTTGTTGTCCGGACGGGCCACCAGGAAGTTGACGTAAGGCGAATCCGAACCTTCGATCAGCAGGGCATCCTTGGCCGGGTTAAGACCCGCTTCCAAGGCATAGTTGGTGTTGATCAGGTCCAGGTCGACCTGGTCCAGCACCCGCGGCAGCATGGCCGATTCCAGTTCCTTGAACTTGAAGTTGTGCGGGTTCTTGGCGATGTCTTTCGGCGTCGCCAAAGCGTTTTTCGGGTCTTTCAACTCGATCAGGCCAGCCTTCTGCAACAGGATCAGCGCACGGCCACTGTTGCTGCCTTCGTTGGGCAGCGCGATGGTCGCGCCGTTTGGCAGGTCAGCCAGCTTCTTGTACTTCTTCGAGTAGCCACCGAACGGTTCGACGTGGACACCAATTACGGTCACCAGGTTCGTGCCCTTGCCTTCGTTGAAGTTCTTCAAGTACGGCAGGGTCTGGAAGTAGTTGGCGTCCAGGCGTTTCTGGTCAACCTGCACGTTGGGTTGGACGTAGTCGGTGAAGACCTTGATTTCCAGGTCCACGCCTTCCTTGGCCAGGGTTGGCTTGATCAGCTCGAGGATTTCAGCGTGGGGCACCGGTGTGGCGGCCACGACCAGTTTTTCCGCGGCCTGGGCCAGGCCCGACGCCAGGGCTGCCGCCAATGCGGTGAACAACAGAACCTTTTTCATGCAGTGTCCTTATCGAAAATCACAGTCGTCATGGACGACGGCTAAATGAGGGTGTGCCAGTGAAGTGCTATCGCTGGCGTGATGCGGACAATACCGACATTTTTTATTCCTTAACAATATCTTTTGTTCAAGTTCATATTCATTTTACTCATATAGCTAAAACCGCTTTTGTGGCGAGGGAGCTTGCTCCCGCTCGGTTGCGCAGCAACCGCAAGATCTTGGGGCCGCTACGCAGCCCAGCGGGAGCAAGCTCCCTCGCCACAAGAGCGGGTCAGCCACACTTACAGCGTCGAGCCCAATCGACTGAGCAGCACCTTGAGTGCGGCACGCTCACCTTCCGATCCCCCTGCGATGACCTGCGCCACTTGCTGCTCGATCAGTTCCGGCACTGAAGGCTGGGGCGGCAAATTCAGGTGCTCGGGTAAAATCTCGTCACCGGTGCTCACCAGCAACGCGAAGTGAATGACATTTTCCAACTCGCGGGTGTTGCCCGGCCAACTGTGCCGCTCGAGGGCGGACTGCGCCGCTTCACTGATCAGTGGCACGCTGAGACCGAGTCGCTGGCTGTAGATGCCCAGGAAGTATTCGGCCAGGGACAGAATATCGCCCACCCGTTCACGCAGGGCTGGCAGTTCCAGCTGGCCTTCGCCCAGGTAGTGGTAGAGCCGTTCGTGGAATTTCCCGGCCGCCACCGCTTGTGCCAGGTCGATGCTGGTGGCCGCGACCAGACGGACATCCACCGGGCTGGGCTGATGGGCGCCGACACGGGTGACTTCGTGGTTCTCCAGGGCCGCCAGCAACTTGATCTGGATCGGCAGCGGCAAATCGCCGATTTCATCCAGGTAAAGGGTGCCGCCGTTGGCCGAACCGAACCAACCGGCCCGGCTGCTGGCCGAGCCGCTGTAGCTGCCGGCGGCATATCCGAACAGTTCGGCGTCGGCGTAGGTCGGGCTGATGGCGCCGCAGTTGACCGACACAAACAATCCGCCGCGATCGCTTTCGCGATGGATATGCCGGGCCAGCAGTTCCTTGCCGCTACCGGTTTCGCCGCGTATCAGCACCGATATCCCACGGGGCGCCAGTTGCTCCAACTCCTGACGCAACTGCCGTGAACGAGGATCGACGAACACCAGCGCCTTGGCGCGAATGCTCAGGGGGCTTTTTTCCGCATCGGGAAAGGTCAGCAAGGGCTGACCGAAGGTTTCATGCAAACTCATGGCAGGCTCCCGCCCCAGGCCGCCGGGAGACGGAGGGCGCTAAAAATTCAGGCGCGACGCAGGGCGTGATGCTCCATGCGGTTTTGCAGACGATAGAGATAAGCGAAACCCTGCTCCCAACGCTGGTGGCCGGACTTCACGTTGATATGCCCCGCTCCGGCCAGGATTCCGGCCTCGGCCCCCCAGTTGCGCGCCAGTTCCAAGGCACGCGGAGCGCTCACGGCGTCGTCGTTATCGGAGCTGACCACTTGGCTTGGGAACGGTAACAGATCGCTGGGAATCGGCGCGAAGTTGCGCAACGCCGGGACGCAGGCTGGCCGCTCGACATCCGCCGGCGCCACCAGCAACGCTCCACGCACCTGCCGCAAAAACTGCACCGGCGCGGTGGCGGCCCAATGGGCCACCGTGATGCAACCCAGGCTATGGGCAATCAGGATCACCGGGGTGCTGTCGGCGGCCACGGCCTCGGCCAGCGCCGCGACCCAGTCTTCACGCCGGGGCGTCACCCAGTCGGCCTGCTCGACCCGCGCGCTGTTGGGCAGGCTGTTCTGCCAGTGGGTTTGCCAATGATTTTCCGGCGATCCTTGCCAGCCCGGCACAATCAGGTAGCGAATCGATTCGTTGCGCATGGGTGCTCTCCTGCGTGTCTGTTCCCGGACGAGTATAGGGAGGAGAGCTATATTATTTAAGGAATAAGAAGCTATTTATTAATACTTAAAACGAATAACAGACTAACCCCTGAGGGAGCGAGCTTGCTCGCGATAGCGAACGGTCAGTCGACATTGATGTAACAGACATACCGCTATCGCGAGCAAGCTCGCTCCCACAGGTTCTCTCAGGCAGGTCGCTCGCTACGCCCCTTGCGCAACAACACATCCAACTGGTCTATCACTTCCGCCCAGTCCGCATCCTCGAGGATTTCCTCGCGCAGCATTTGCCGCTGGCCCTCATTCCAGAAAAACGCATCGGCCAAGTGCAACCCGGGCTTGAGGGGTGAATGCGCGGCGATGAACTGGTCAATGCCAACGGCGTCATCGGGCAAGCCCAACTGCTTGAACAATGCGCGAAGGGTGTGGATCGGCGGTTCCATAGGGGGCTCCTGGACATGAATGGATGGCGGGGTCGTTCCCAGGCAGTCTAGCCCTTCGCCGACCGCCAGGGATGGCGGAGTTGTCGCCCAACAAGGCTTGATGCGTTACCGACAATGCGGGCACTGCCCACTGTGGGAGCAAGGCTTGCCCGCGATGGCGGCGATGCGCTCTTTCAGAAATCGAGGCGCCTGTTTCGCGAGCAAGCTTTGCTCCCACAACGGGAACCTGCGGCGTTCGCTAAACCCCCTTGCCATAGCGCAATGTTTCGAGTGCCTCATAGGGCCCCTGCGCCCAGCGCAGGACCCGCTCACGCAACAGCGCCGAAGCCTCCCGGCGCTTGTCCTCGCTGTCACCGACAAACGCCTGCGCCGGCTGCTTGGCATGCTGCCCCACCGTCGCGAACACCTGCCCGCATTGCTCGTCATCGAGCCCGAAAAACGCCGCCAACCTGCCCGTCATCGCCTCGGGCAGTTCGGTGTAGTTGACCGCCATCCCAGCCAATGCCCGGCAGTACTCCAAGCCTGTTGCCAACAGCCGCCCCACCCGACGCGAGATGAAATCTTCCTGGCTGCCGAACGGCAATCCATCGTCCAGGACCGTCGCCCCGATCATCCCCGGCACCATGTGCACGCCAGGACGCCGCAGGTGTGAGACTGAAATTTCCAAGGGGTCGCGGTACACGAACAGCCAGGGTGTGTCGGGAAAGCACTCATGCAGCAGCGGCAGTTCACCGATGTTCCAGGCGTCGAGCTTGACCACCAGGCGTTGCTCCACACCTCGGCGGCGCTGCCCGTAGGCCGACATCAAGCCCTTGAGTGCCACACACCGCTCGGCCGGTGGCAAATCACTGCGCAGCAGCGTATCCAGAGGCGGCGGTTCCGAGATAACGATATGGTCGTCCAACTGGGCGAGCATCTGGCTGATCAATGTCGAGCCGCAACGGGAGGCATGGAAAATGAATGTGCTGGGCTCAAGTCCCGGGGTTTGTCGTTGCCACTGGCCGAGTGCGTCCAAGGGCGTCCGGCGGCGGAACGCCTGGTTGAAGGGCAGGCGCAGGGCGTCTTCCACCGCATCGCCAAAGAACGGCTGTGACAGACGCGCGTCGCCGAACCAGCACCAATCGACCCACCACTGCCCGGCCTCTTGCCATAGGCGGATCGGCAACCAACCGTGCAGGCTCAGGTCTTCCACGGGTTTCTCCACTGCTGGCGACCGTTGCGCATGGCAGCCCGCAATTCTTCCCGGGTGAAATGCAGCCCTCGCTCGGCCCCCAGCGCCAGAGTGGATTCAATGAAAGCGTCGAGGTCGTGCAGGCCCTGCAAGGTGCGGGCGAGGTCAGGATCGGTTTCCACGTGCTGCTGAAAACGGGCGAAGTCGCTTTGCCTGACGCCCGCGGCAGGGGTGGTGGGCAGCCCATCGGCGATCTGCTGGGCCAGCCACGGCCCGGGGCGACAATCGAGCACCAGATGAACCCGCGAATGAGCACTTCGGTTAACCACCCGGTGAGGCCGCGCCAGGTCGAAAAACCAGCACTCGCCGGCCGTCAGCGGAATGATTTGTCCATCCAGGAAAAAGTCCACGTCAGGTGGGCTGAGCAGCGGAACGTGCAGGCGCAGATCGGCGTCCGGCCCGCCCAGGTCATAGTCGCGATGCTCGTGGATGCACCCACCGGGCCCCAGCCGCAGCAGCCGGGCCGAGACGATCTCCAGGGGCCAGTCGCGCAACGCCTCATGCCAGCGATCATCCGCTAGCCAAGGCGCACGCTGGCTTGGCTGACCGCGCCCGGGCGACAGCTCGGTGACGGCATCCGCCGCCGAAATCAGCGCTACCCCGCTCCAGTCGCCGCTGTAATAGGCACTGTTGAAATGCCCTTGCCAGCGCGCGTCTTCAATGGCCGCCAGTGCCTGCAACAGCAACGGCAGGTTCACCGCCACCGGCAACCGGGAAAACGCCGGGCGCGTCATGCCCAAGGTCCGTTACTGGGGCACAGCGGCCGTTGGCACGTTGATGTTCCCTTGGGCCCAGGCCGCTTCGCGGTTAGCCAGCGCCGTAGCGATCGATTGCACCGCGGTCGATTGCACTTCGTTCGGCATTGGATCGAGGCCGGCGCTGGCGAAGATCTGACCGTAGGCGTTGCGCAGGTCGGCATAGGCCAGGTCCCGGCGCAGATCAGCCTGCAAGGTGTTCAGTTCACCCTGGATCAGGTCCAGCTCGCCAATGCCCGCAGCCTGGTGACGGCTGCGCAACTGGCCAACGATCTGTCCGTCGATGTCCGACAATTGCTGGCTGGTCTTGAACTGGCGCAGGGCTTCGCGATAGTTGGCATTGGCCACGTACAGTTGGGCCAGCACGGCAATCGACATCGCCTGGCGCCGCGCCGCAGCGACTTCTTCACCGGCCTTGGCCACGTCGATGGCCGCCGGGGCGGAGATCACGTTGAACAGGTTCCAGGTGACTTTCACGCCATAGTCAGCCCAGCCCTGCTCCACCAGGAACGAGTTGCTGTCGTAGTGTCCGCCGGCGGAAAACTCCAGCCCCGGCAGCAGGCGCAACATGGCCTTGCGGGTTTCGGCGGCAGTGATGCGGGTCTGGTAATCCTGCTCGCGCAGTTCCGGGCGGCTGGCCAGGGCTTCCTGTTCGAGGCGGACCAGGTCGACCTTGAGTTCCGGGATGGTGTATTCATCCTGGGTCGCCAAGGTCAGCTCGGTGCCCAGGGGCAGGTTGATCAGGGTCGCCAGTTCGGTCTTGGCCAGGGACAGCGCCCGGCGCTGTTCTTCAAGCTGGCGGGTGGCCTGGATCAGCGAGCGCTGGTAACCCAGGGCCTGCACCGGATCGCCGATGCGCTGTTCGCTCATGCTCTGGCTGTTGCCACGCGCCGCGTCGACCCGGACCATCAGGCTGTCGATCTGCTTGAGCAGGCGCTCGGCGGCCATGGCGCGCCAGTAGGCCGAACGCACGTCCTGGACAATGGTGTTGATCACCTTGCGCCGGCGCTCCTGCACGATCAGGCGCTGGTCCCCGGCCTGCTTGGCACTGATGTAGCTCACACCGAAATCGAGCACGTTCCAGACCATGGTCAGGTCCGCTACTTCGCGGTCACGGTCCTGGGAGGTCGACGGTTCCAGGGACTGGGTACCGGTTTCCACGCTCTGGCTGCTGGAGGCGTTGACGTTGTTACGCCCCACATACCCGGCGTCCAGGGCCATGCGTGGCAGCATGTCGAAACTGGCCAGGTCCAACTGACGCTTGGCCAGGGCCTCCTCCATAATCTTCAAGCGCCCTTCGAGGTTGTACTTCACCGCCCGGGCCATGGCCTGGTGCAGGGTCAGGGGGCCGCTCAGGGGTTCCTGGTCCTTGTACATGTTCTGCAGGTCGGTTCGGGCGCGCTGTTCGCTGACGCTGCGATCGATCGGCTCGCTGGTGACCGCACACCCGCTGACCACCAACGCCAGCAAACTCATGCCGAATAACTTCTGACTTCTATTCATTCCCTGGATTGCCCCTGGCTGCCCCAATATTTTTTTAGAATTCAGGCCTGCGCCTGGCTGATGCCGACCTGTCGTAACGCCGTTGCCAGGCTGTCGACCTGACGCTGTTCAGTATCCTTGAGCTGTTGCAGCTGTTGGCCCAAGGTCGGTGCGCCGAACATCCCGCGCAGCCCTTGGGACACATCGCCCCCCTGCATCGACTGGCTGCCGAAGGCGTTCAGCGTCTCGGTGTCGGAACCGGAATCGCGATTGAACAGCCCCGACAACGTGCTGCTGCCGAACACCCCGCCATCGCCCCCACCAAAGCCCAGGAACCCCTGGCCGGAACCATCGCCGGCGGCGTCGGTGCTGAAAACCTGGGCGATATAGCTCGGCGCCAGTTGGCCCCGGTTGATGAAAATATCCCCAATCGGCTTGAGGCCACCGCCAACGTCCCGCTGCTCGAACAACGGCGGGAACCCCAGCGGCGAACCGAGGTTGCCGGTCGGCGGGGTAAAGACGATCGGTTGCAGCGGCACCTCGGACGGCGGGATAACCGTGACCGGGTCGGACGTCAGGAACTCCGGCGGCGGCTTCACATCGTTGGGTACCACGGTGTCGATCGCATAGTTGTTGGACACCGCCACGCTGGCCCCGGTGTTGCCGGTCAGGTCGCTGACATTGCTGGTGTCCAGGGCGATGAAATTGCTCGGGTCGGTGAGGTTCGCCGTGGGCGTGAACGTCGCGGTCCAGGTCCTGCCGCCGTCGCTGCTGGTCAGGTTGGTCAGCTCGCCATTGGTGACGCTGAGGTCCGACAGATCGAAATTGCTCACCGCCTCGCTGAAGGTGATGGTGACCTGGGTCGTCTCGCCCACGGTCAGGTTCGGATCGGCCACCACGATGGTCGCTGTCGGCCGGGAGGCATCGAGCGCGTAGTTGCTGGAGATCGCAATGCCTGCCCCGACGTTGCCGGCGAGGTCCTGCACGTTGCCGGTGTCCAGCAGGATCAGGTTGGTGGCATCGCTGACGCCTGCGCTGGGCGTCAGGGTCGCCGTCCAGGTCAGGCCGCCGTCGCTGCTGGCGAGGTTGGACAGCACGCCATTGGCCACGCTGAGGTCCGACAAGTCGAAGCCGGACACCGCCTCGGTGAAGCTGATGGTCACGGTGGTGCTCTGGCCGATGCCCAGGGTGGTATCGCCCAGGGAGATGGTCGCGCCAGGACGAGCCGTGTCGATTGCGTAGTTGTTGGAGTTCACCACGCCGACACCGCTGTTGCCCGAGGCGTTGACCACGCCGCCGGTGTCCAGGCTGATCAGGTTACTGGTGTCGGTAATGCTCGCGCTCGGGGTGAACGTCGCCGTCCAGGTCACGCCGCCATCGGAGGACGAGACATTGCTCAGCGTACCGTTGCTCACGTTCAGGTCGGCGTTGTCGAAACCGCTGACCGCTTCCGAGAAGGTAATGGTGACCTGTGAGGTTTCCCCTATCCGCAGGGCACTGTCAGCCACCACGATCGTGGCAGTCGGTACCTGCGTCTCGACCGCGTAGTTGGCCGAATCGGTCGTGCCCGTCCCGGTGTTGCCGGCCGCATCGCTCACGCCGGTGTTGTCCAGGCTGATCAGGTTGGTGGCGTCGGTCACGCCCAGGGTTGGGGTGAAGGTCGCGGTCCAGGTCAGGCCGCCATCGCTGCTGCTCACGGCGCTCAGGGTGCCGTTGGCCACGTTCAGGTCAGCGTTGCTGAAGCCGGTTACCGCCTCGCTGAAGGTGATGGTCACCTGGGCAGTTTCACCCGGCTTCAACACCGAATCGCTCAGTACGATGGTGGCGGTCGGACGCTGGCTGTCGACACTGTAGTTGTTCGAATCAGTGGTGCCGCTGCCGACGTTGCCTGCCAGGTCGGCGACGCCGCCATTGGCGAGGGTAATGACATTGCCGGTGTCAGTGATGCCAGCGGTAGGCGTGAAGGTCGCGGTCCAGGTAATGCCGCCGTCATTGCTGCTCAGCCCGCTGAGGGTCCCGTTGGCGACGGTCAGGTCGGCAGTGGTGAAGCCCGTCACGGCCTCGCTGAAGGTGATGGTCACCAGCGAGGTCTCACCCGCGGCGATGGCGGTGTCGGCGACGATGATAGTCGCCGTTGGGCGCACGGTGTCGATCGCGTAGTTGTTCGAATCGGTGGTGCCGACGCCAGCGTTTCCTGAGACGTTGACGACACCGGTATTGTCCAGGGTGATCAGGTTGCTGGTATCGGCAATGCTCGCACTCGGTGTGAACGTGGCCGTCCACGTGACGCCGCCGTCGGAGGACGACACATTGCTCAGTGTGCCGTTGCTGACGGTCAGGTCGCTGTTGTCGAAACCGCTCACCGCCTCATTGAAGGTGATGGTCACCAGGGAGGTTTCACCGATGCTCAGGGACGTATCCGCCACCACGATGGTCGCCGTCGGCACCTGGGTATCGACGGTGTAGTTGGCGGAATTGCTGGTGCCGGTACCGGCGTTGCCGGCCGCGTCGCTCACTCCGCTGTTGTCCAGGACGATCAGGTTGGTAGCGTCCCGCGTGCCGGTGGCCGGGGTGAAGGTCGCCGTCCAGGTAATGCCGCCATCGCTGCTGCTCACGGCGCTCAAGGTGCCATTGGCCACGCTCAGGTCCGAATTGTCGAAACCACTGACCGCCTCGCTGAAGGTGATGGTCACCAGTGAGGTTTCGCCGACGCTGAGGTTGCTGTCGGCCATTACGATGGTCGCGGTCGGACGCAGGGTATCGACAGCGTAGTTGTTCGAATCCGCAGTGCTGGTGTTGATGTTGCCGGCCACATCGGCGATCGAGCCACTGTTGAGGCTGATCAGGTTGGTGCTGTCGCTGATTCCCGCACTCGGGGTGAAGGTCGCGGTGAAGGTAATGTTGTCGCTGGTACTCAGCCCGCTCAGGGAACCATTGGCCACGGTCAGGTCAGCCAGGGTGAAGCTCGTCACGGCCTCGCTGAAGGTGATGGTCACCAGCGAAGTTTCGCCGACGGCAATGGCGGTGTCGGCCACGACGATGGTCGCGGTGGGGCGCACGGTGTCGACCACGTAGTTGTTGGAATCGGTGGTGCCGACGCCCGCGTTGCCCGCGCCGTTGATCAAGCCGGTGTTGTCCAGGGTGATCACGTTGCTGGTATCGGAAATGCTGGCACTCGGCGTAAACGTGGCCGTCCAGGTGACGCCGCCGTCGGTGCTGCTCATGGTGCTCAGGGTACCGTTGCTGACGGTCAGGTCCGCATTGTCGAACCCACTGACCGCCGAGTTGAAGGTCACGGTAACCACTGAAGTCTCGCCGATGCTCAAGCTGGTATCGGCAATCACGATAGTCGCCGTCGGTACGTTGGTGTCGACCTGGTAGTTGTTGGAGTTGGTGGTGCCGGTGCCCGTGTTACCTGCCGCATCGCTGACGCCGGTGTTGTTCAGGGTGATGACGTTGGAGGTGTCGCTGACCCCCAGGGCCGGGGTAAACGTGGCGGTCCAGGTGAAGCCGCCATCGCTGCTGCTGACCGCGCTCAGGGTGCCATTGGCCACGCTCAGGTCCGAATTGTCGAAACCGCTGACGGCCTCGGAGAACGTAATGGTCACCAGCGAGGTTTCGCCGACGCTCAGCGCGTTGTCGGCCACCACGATGGTCGCGGTGGGGCGCAGCGTGTCGACGACGTAGTTGTTGGAGTCGGTGGTGCCGCTGCCAGCGTTGCCCGCCCCGTCCGTGACGCCGGAGTTGCCCAGGGAAATCAGGTTGCTGGCATCACTGGTGCCGACGCTCGGGGTGAAGGTGGCGGTGTAGGTGATGTTGTCGCTGGTGCTCAGCCCGCTCAGGCTGCCGTTGGCGACCGTCAGGTCCGCCAGGGTGAAGCCGGTCACCGCCTCGTTGAAGGTGATGGTCACCACTGAGGTTTCGCCCAGGGCGACGGTCGTATCGGCGACGACGATGGTGGCGGTGGGGCGCGCCGTGTCGATGGCGTAGTTGTTGGAGTCGGTGGTACCGCTGCCGACGTTGCCGGCGGCGTCCGCCACGCCGGTGTTATTCAGGGTGATCAGGTTGGTGGCGTCGCTGATGCTGGCGCTCGGGGTCAATGTCGCGGTCCAGGTGATACCGCCGTCGCTGCTGCTCAGCCCGATAAGGGTGCCGTTGGCGACCGTCAGGTCGGCGGTGGTGAAGCCGGTCACTGCTTCGCTGAAGGTAATGGTCACCAGGGACGTTTCGCCGATTCTCAAGGCATTATCGGCGACGACGATGGTCGCGGTCGGGCGCGCGGTGTCGACGGCGTAGTTGTTGGAACTGGTGGTGCCGGTGCCAGCGTTACCGGCCGCGTCCAGTACGCCGGTATTGGCCAGGACAATCAGGTTGGTGGCATCCGTGATGCTGGCGCTTGGGGTGAGCGTCGCGGTCCAGGTGATACCGCCGTCGCTGCTGCTCAGCCCGCTCAGGGATCCATTGGCAACGGTCAGGTCGGCCAGGGTGAACCCCGTCACCGCCTCGCTGAAGGTAATCGTCACCAGGGAGGTTTCACCGATGTTCAGCGCGTTGTCGGCCACCACGATCGTGGCGGTCGGGCGCAGGGTGTCGATGGCGTAGTTGTTCGAGTTGGTGGTGCCGGTACCGACGTTGCCGGACAGGTCGGCAACGCCACTGTTGCTCAACGTGATCAGGTTGGTGGTATCGCTCACGCTGGCGGTCGGGGTCAGCGTTGCGGTCCAGGTGATACCTCCGTCGCTGGTGCTCAGCCCGGTGACCGTACCGTTGGCCACCGTCAGATCTGCGGCGGTGAAACCACTGACCGCCTCGTTGAATGTGATCGTCACCAAGGACGTTTCACCGGCGCTCAGCGCCGTGTCAGTCACCACGATGGTGGCGGTCGGCAGCACGGTGTCGATGGCGTAATTGTTTGAGTTGGTGGTGCCGACCCCGGCATTGCCGCTCAGGTCCGCGACACCGGTATTGTTCAGCACCACCAGATTGGTGGTGTCGGTGATAGCGGCGTCGGGTGTCAGGGTTGCCGTCCAGGTGATACCGCCATCACTGCTGCTCAGGCCGCTGAGGGTGCCGTTGGCCACTGTCAGGTCGGCCGTGGTCAATCCGCTGACCGCCTCGGAGAAAGTGAGGGTCACCAGTGAGGTTTCACCGTTCCTCAGGGCCGTGTCAGATACCACGATGGACGCCGTCGGCGCCACGGTGTCGTTGACGATGTAATTGTTCGAGTCGGTGGTGCCCACGCCGGCATTACCGGCCAGGTCGGCAACGCCGGTGTTGTTCAAGGTGATGATGTTGGTGGTATCGGCGATGTTGCTTGCTGCCGTCAGCGTACCGGTCCAAGTGATGCCGCCGTCGCCGCTGGTCAACGTGCCGATGGTGCCGTTCTGCACCGTCAGGTCCGCCGCGGTCAGCCCGGTCACCGCCTCGGAGAAGGTGATGGTCACCTGCGAGGTGCCGCCAGAACTCAGGTTGGTGTTGGCCACCACAACGGTCGCGGTAGGCGGCGTTTCGTCCGGCACGTAGTTGGTATTGATGGTGCCGCCGTCGCCATAGACGTTGGCCACCGAACTCGGCGTGACACCTGCCGTGCCGGCACTCGTTCCACCAGTGCCGCTGCCGCCGACGTTGCCGGCCAGGGCCGCGAAGTTGGCCGCGGTCATCAGGATCGAACCCTTGTTCCAGATCGCACCGACACCCACGCCACCGGCGCCGCCCGCCTGGGTGTAGCCACCACCGGCACCGCCGCCACCGCCACCACCGCCCGCTCCGATGTTGTTGGAGATGACCGAGTTACCGATGATCCGCAGGGTTGCGCCCGTGTCGTTGTAGATCCCGCCGACCGCGCCACCGCCGGCACCGCCGATGTCGTTATAGCCGTCGCCACCACCGCCGCCGCCGATGGACAACCCGCCGCTGCTGGCCGTGCCACCGGCGGAGCCGGTGCTGTAGCCGGCATAGACAGCGCCACCGGCACCGCCGGTCGTGGAGCCGCCACGGCCACCGATGTTGAAGAAGCCGCCACCGGCACCGCCCTGCCCCGTCGAGCCGTTAGAACCCGTGGAGTTAAGCGTATCGCCGCCGCGACCGCCGATGCCGCTGCCGGCCGCTCCGCCACCACCGCCGCCGCCGCCCGCGTACTCCGGGGTCACACCGCCGCCGCCACCACCGCCAGAAGCGACGTTCGCGGTGACCGTGACGTTCCTCAGGGTCAAGGTGCCGGCGTTGTAGATCCCGCCGCCCTTGGACACCAGCGCATCGTCGCCGCCGTTACCACCATTGCCCGCCGTCATGCCCCGGGTAATCACCAGGCCATCGAGGGTGGCCGTGGTGCCGGCCGTCACGTTGATCACCTGGGTGCGGAACTGCCCGTCCAGGGTGACATCGGCGACGTTGTCGTTGTTGAGATCGCCGTCGATCGTGATGTTCCTGTTCACCACCAGCACCTGGGTCAAGGCGACGGTCATGCTGCTGTTGAAGGTGACAATGTCGCCGTTCTGCGCGGAAGCCAGGGCGGCGCGCAGGGAGCCCACGCCGGAGTTGGCATTGTTGGTGGCGGTCCAGGTGGCCAGGCCCCACTGGTATTCACTCATGGCATTGGCCGAGAGCACGTTGGCGCTCTCGATGTTGCCGGTGGCAATCTCCAGGTCCCAGTCGCCGCCGACGCCCGTGCGATCGTCGGAAGCCGCCACGTCGCGGCCGGTCAACTGTGCCAATGAATTCACCAGGCTAAGGCCACGGTCACCTTCGGCGGTGTAGCAGCCGTAGATCAGGATATCGCCGCCGGCGTTCATGTCCTGGCCGATCTGCGCCAGTACTTCGCTGCGGGCCTGGACGTTGTCCGCCGACAGGTAGCTGTTGCCCAGCCACAAATCACCGGTGTTGCCGTGGGCAATGATCTGCACCGAGCTGACACCCTGGTGGGTGTCCAGGTAATCGGCGATCTGTTGCAGGCCGTCCTTGGTGGCATCCAGTTGCACCACCTGGGTCCCGGGCGCCACGCCTTCGAGCAGGCTGGCGGAATCCTTGACCCGGGAATCGACGAACACCACGGATTTGCCCGGAACGGCGGCCTGGGTGGCATCGACCTGGCCTTGGGGCGCATGCGTGTCGGCCGGCTGGTCCGCCGTGGGCGTCTTGGCCGCCTCGGCAGTGGGTTGCGCGTCCGCTTGCGCGGCATCAGCCACGGTGGCGGCCACCGCGCCGTCGAACAGCATTCGCGGCTCCAGGGACATGATCATTGGCGATGCCAGGGCCTGTGCGCCCTCGGTTACCCGCGATTTGCCTTTGCTCCACCACATGACGATCACCTGGACTCGAACTTCTTGAACGCAAATGAAAAAAACCGCAGTCAGCTGACGGCGGCGTCGGTTTTCATACGAATGACATTGGCGGCGCTTGCGGACCCATCGTGCCAGAACGACAACTGGGCATACTTTTCAAACAGATCCGGCGGCAACAGGGTGCGCCGGGCTTGCGGCGCGACCTTGGGCTTGACCTTGTGCAGGCCGGCAACGCCCAGGGCCTGGTCGAAGGCCGGTGCGTCGTAGGTCAAGTGATTGAAATCGTGTTCGAACCAGGGCTCGCCGATGAACTCGTACACCAGGCGCATGACCCGTTCGGGGGCCTGGCTCAGCAGGTCGTAGTCAACGATCAGCAGCGACTCGGCGTTCTCGCCGTAATAGGCCTCTTTGAGCGCCGTCCAGGCAAGCCCCACCAGCCGATTGCGCTGGGCCAGGGTTTCGCAGCGGCTGTAGACGGTGTTGCGCTCGTCATCGTCGTTGAACAGCTTGGTGTTCTCAAACGGGTTGGCGCGATAAAGGCGCTCCAAGCTGTCGAGGATCCAGGCGACGTTGCGCACGCAAGCGATGGTCTTGGCTTGGGGGAACAGGTCCTGCAGGGCAGGCAGGCGGGCACACCATTGGCGGTTGGTATCGAAGATGACCGGTTTATCGGCTTTATCGGCGTAGTAGGAATCGAAGAGGCCGCGCAACAGGCGGCGGCGCAGGTCGGTGTCGATCACCGAACCGAACTCGCTGCCGGCGCTGCATTGCTGCAGCACGCTGCTGAACAGCGAACCGACGGGACTGGTCATGCCGGCATGAAAGCGCGGATTCTGCAACAAAATGGCAGAAAGCAGGGTCGAGCCTGAGCGCGGTAAACCGGAAATAAAGTGAAACTGCGGCAATCCCTTCACCTGTTTTGTAGTCCCTTCGTATCGCCCAAGCGTAGCCGAGGAAACAATCTTCGCCTAGTAGTACTTTGATATCAGATTCACCCAGGCTGTAAAAAAGATGGACGGTACAGACGCTGGGTGAACCTGAATCGATTAAGCCGTTTCGCGACATTTTTCCGCCCGCCTCGCTCGGCAAAATCAAACATCCCGGTCTACGCTCAGCCGTGCGTGACCAGGCCAGGGAATCAAAGGAGTCGGGCTGATCGCACTCTTGTCCTTTATGTGCCGGCATTGCGAAACCAATCACCTGAAGGATGAGGAATCTATGGAAGTATTCATCGGCACGATCCAGTCATTCGCCTTTAACTTTGCCCCCAGGGATTGGGCCCTGTGCAACGGGCAGACGCTTTCCCTTTCTCAATACCAGACCTTGTTCGCCTTGATCGGCGTGACGTACGGAGGCAATGGCCAGACCACCTTCATGCTGCCCAACCTGCAAGGTCGTCTGCCCTTGGGGCAAGGCAACGGCCTGGGCCTGACCCCGCGCGTCATCGGCGAGGTCTCCGGCACCGAAAACGTCACCCCGACGCTGAACAACCTGCCCATCCACACCCACACCCTCACGGGCGTCACCGCCTCGACCACCCTGCAACTGGCGAACCCGGCCAGCAATCCAGTGAACACGCCCACGGCCACCAACTCATTCATCGGCACCTCGGGCACCGGGCCAGGCTCGGCGGCGATCTATTCCGACCAGATCGGTGCCTCGCCCGTACCGCTGCAAGGTGTCAGCACGACCGTCAGCGGCACGATTTCCCCCGCGGGCAACGGAATGCCATTGGCCGTTATGAACCCGTTCCTGGCCATCAACTTCAGCATCGCCCTTCAAGGCTACTTTCCGTCCCGTAACTGATGAACCGCCGGAGGGCTGCGGTCCTCCGGCCTTTTGGAGTGTCGATATGCTGCAACAGGTTCATAGCCGCCATTTCCAACCGCTGCTGGGCCAGACCGGCAGCCTGACCCTGCCCGACGGCAGTTGCCTGCCGGTGCGCTTCGAAACCCTTGAAGAAACACCTCGGGCGAAGATGCCGAACACCGAGCGCATGCCCTTCAGCGTCGAGTTCAACAGCCTGGAAAGCACCGCGTTCGTGGATGGCCTTTGCGGGCTGGAGGTGCCGGAACTGGGCAAGATCGAGGGGGTGTTCGTGTCACGGATACCGCCCATGGGACGGGATCCGGCGCTGGGGTATTTCTACATCGCGTTTAACTAATCGCCCAAAACTTGAATCCACAACAAATCCATTGTGGGAGCGGGCTTGCTCGCGAAGACGGCGTGTCAGTTGGCACATTTATTACTGCCGCACCGCCTTCGCGAGCAAGCCCGCTCCCACAGGGGATGTGATGTGTTCTGAAAGACCGCTCACTTGCCTTTCGGATACCAGACCAACCGCTCCGCCGCCGGGTTGCGCTCTTGCACTTCGAAGCCCAGCGCCAGGTAATGCCGGCGTGCATGGGGGTTGCTGGCCCAGACCACCGTCGCCACCGGGCAGCGGATTTGTTGCGCGGCTTTCTGCACCCCTTGCAACACCGCCCGGCCATACCCCTGCCCACGCGCCTGGGGAATGAAGGCCAGGTACAGCACGCGAATTTCATTGGGGCCGAAATCCGTGCTCAAGGCACCGATCGCGGTGCCGAGTTTTTCCACGACGTAATGCATGGCGTCGGGGAAGTTCTCGCCCAACCCTTGCTCCTGCACCTGGAACTGCTGGGCAATCACCTGCTGCACCTGTTCGGGGTCACCGTCGATCCATTGCAGGTCCGGCCGCGCCGCCTGGTAAAGGCCCTGCAGGAACGGGCCATCGCTGACCCGCGATGGACGCACCACCAATCCCTCTGCCGCCACTGACTCCATGCTCGCTCCCCAGGACTAGAACCCGCTTTCCCTGACACCCAACGCCGCCAACCGTCGCCAGGCCGCTCCCAACACCGACTCGCCCTTGCCCTGCAACACCGCCACGCCACGCAGCGGCTGCGTCGGAGCGGACGTGTCGTCCAGCGCGCTCAGGCGCACACCGTATTGGGCCTGCACCGGCTCGGCCCGTTGCTGCGAATCGCGGCGCACCGCAATCGGCCCATGGTGGTCGGAGGTCAACGCTTGTTGCTCGACCCAGGCCACGCCGTTGGTGTCGACTTCATTCAACTGCACGGCAATCGACGGGTGCATCGGATCGTCCGCGATGAACCGTCCCGTGGCGCCCGGCCTGACCCGCCAAAGCTCGGCTTCGGTGAGGTATCCGCGCAACCGCGAATCGGTCTGCACCACTCGCGCCAGCGCCTGCGTCGGTGACAGCCAGCGCCCTACCGACAGTTGCGGCAACAAGTCGCGCACCTGGCCGGCATGGGGCGCACGCAACAACAGGCGTTCGCGCTGGGCCACCAGGCCCCGGTGCTCGGCCACCGCTTCGGCCAGTTGCTGTTCGATGATGCCGGCATCGGCAGCGGTTTCGCTGCGCCCGGCCTGACGGCGCATCTGCAACTGCTGGATCTGGATTTCCCGGCGCACGATGGCCAGGCGCGAGGCCATGTCCGGCGATTCCAGCTCAATCAATACATCGCCCTGGGCCACGGTCTGGCCGTCGTGCACGTTCACCTGCTTGACCCGTGCCGCCACTGGCGCATGCAAGGCACTGGCCCGCCCGGCCTCGAGCATGACCGGCACCTCCACCGCGCTGCGCCAGGGCAACAGCAACGCCAACAGCAACGCCAGTAACACCAGGCCGCTGAGGAGCATCCGCCCACCGCGGGCTTGCTCACGGCGGCTCCACCATTGCCGCCATTCATTCACGATGGGCATAAAAATGAACCACACCAATTCCACCATCATCAGAAAAATGCCCAGCACCTTGAAGAACAGGTGATAGACCGCCAGGGCAATCCCGAAAAACAACAATGCCCGCCACAGCCAGGAGCCATACCCCCAGACCAGCAAACGCCGGCGCATCTTCGGCGACCAGGGCTCCGGCGCCGCCGCGCCATAACCGAACAAGGCTTCGCGCAGGCGCCAGCGGCACAGGGCGAACGCACGCCCCTGCAGGTTATCCACCGCCCAGAAATCACTGAGTAGGAAATACCCGTCAAAACGCATGAAAGGGTTCAAGTTGATGATCAGCGTGGTGATCCAGGTGGCGCTGGCCAGCATGAACGCCGCGGTGCGTGCCGGCCCATCGGGCAGCAGCGACCAGGCCAGCAGTGCGATGCACGCCAGCAGCAGTTCGGCCAGGACGCCGCCGGCACCGATCAGCAACCGTGCGCGACGGTCGTTGATCCGCCAGGCGTCACTGACGTCGGTGTAGAACATCGGCAACAGCACCATGAACGCCACGCCCATGCTTTGCACACGACAGCCAGCGCGCTTGGCCATGAAGGCATGGCCGAACTCATGGCACAGCTTGGCGAAGAGCAACGCCGTCCCGAAGGCCAGTGCTCCGCCCAGGCTGAACAGGTGCGGAAACGTCGCGATGAAGCGCTGCCAGTCCCGCGACACCAGAAAGATGCCGAGGCCCAGGGTCAGCGGCAGGCCATAGCGCAGGAGCCCGGGGCCGAACCGCGCCAACCAGGGCCAGGCCCGATTGAGAAAGGCGTCCGGGCGCCACAGCGGTATGCGAAAAAACAGGTATTGATGCAGCAGGATCTGCCACAGGCTCTGGCGTTGTGCGGCGGTCTTGAAGAGGTAACTGTCGCGCTGCTGTGGGTCCATTGCGCTGATCAGGTCATGGCCGCGCAGGAAACCCAGCAGTTGCTCCAGCGACTCGCCGTTGAGCGGTAGGCCCGGCTCGCGGTTTGCGGCTTGCAGCACCTGCTCCGGATCGCCCAGTGACCAGTGCCGCAACATGCGCATTGCCGCCGCGCCAAGCTTGAAATAGCGCCCGCGCACCGGATCGGCCAAGGTCCACTGCGGCGAACCGTCCGGGTCCGGCGCCGCCGGGGACAACTGCAGGTCCGGCCGCAGGCTCGGCAAGTCCATGCTACAGGCCTACGCTCTGGCGCAGGCCGGCCAATGGCCGACGCAACAGGTACAACGCCAGCGGCGCGCGGTCGCCAAAGACCTTCGCCGTGCCCCGCAGGCCGATGCGCGGCGCCGTGGCATCGAAACGCGCGTCCAACCGATACGCCAGTTGCCCGGCGGCGGTAGGCTGCGCTTCATAGGCCGAGCGCTCGAGCCAGGCCAGGTGCCGCTGCAACGGGTCGCTGTCGAGAAACAACGCCACTTGCGCACCGGGCTCCAGGGCGATCGCGTCGCCCACCGCCAATTCAATACGCAACTCGGCCTGGTTCGGGTCGGCGATTTCCATCAGTCGCTCGCCGGTCTGCACAGGCTTGCCGAGCCAGCGCTCGGCGTCGGCGAACACCGCAATGCCGTCGCGCTCGGCGCGTACTTCGCTGCGCTTGAGCAGTTCAAGCGCGTAGTTGCGCTCGGCGCGTTTCTGTTCGACGCGGGCGGCCAGCAAGTCAATCTTCGAACTGGATTCAGCATCGGCAAACGAGCGCTGGGAATTGGCCTTGAGTTCGGCCTCGGCCACACCCAACGCACGCTCGGCCACATCGGCCTGGGCCTTGAGGCTGGTGCTTTCGAAACGCAGCAGCAGGTCGCCGTTCTTGACGGTCTGGTTGGGCTTGACCAGGAACTCGGCGATCACCCCATCCAGCGGCGCCGCCACCACCTGCCCGCCCAGCGGTACCACTTCGGCCGGGGCCAACACAGACTGACGCACCGGGATCAGCAAGCCCAGCAGCAACATCGCCACCAGGGCGACCTGGCGCTTGCGCGTCCAACGCAGGCGCCACGGCTTGCGTGGTTGCAGCGCCAGCCACGCATGGCTGTAGGTGTCCCCCAGTTGCGACAGCAGCACTTGTTCGGGCGGGGTCCAGGGCAGGTCCCGGGCCAGCCATAAACCGCCGAATACCTGGCCCTGATGATCGATCAACGGCAGCCAGAACACTTGCCCGGCGGACAGGCTTTGCCAGTCCGCCCGGATGGATTCGCTCACCCCGTCGGCGGCGATCACCCGAGCCTGATTCAACAGGCCCTGTTTGAATAGCTGTGCCACCGCCTGCTCGACAAATGCCACGAATGGTGCATTCGGCTCCACGGTACTGACGCCAGTCACCGCCTGGACCTTGCCGGCGATCAACAACGCGGCATGACGAAAGCCGAACAGGGCCTGGCCGTCATTGACCAGGCTGTAGCTCAATTGTGCCGGCGTTCGTGCGGCCCGGGTCTGGCGTTCAAGGTCAAGGAAGCGGGCAAACACCTGCTCGGCGCTGCCCGATACCGGCGCGTTCACTTGGGCTCCGCGAAATGCGCCGTGCCGCTCATGCCCGACAGCAGGCCGCTGGCATCCGGCACGCTCGCCACCAGCAACAGGGTCTGGCTACCCTCGTCGATGCGCGCGCCCAGGCGCTTGACCGTCGCTTGCAACGGCTTGCCGGTTTCATCGGGAACGAAGGTAAAGGGCTGGCCAGGCTTGAGCCGGTCCATCCAGCGCGACGGCACCAGCAGGTGGATCTCCAGGGTGCGGTTGTCCACCACATCGAGCAACGGCGCGCCGGCCGCCACGCTTTCATAGCGCTGGACCTTGCGCGCCACCACTTGCCCGTCGAAGGGTGCGACCACGCTGCAGCGCTTGACCTGAACCTGGTACACCTGGGATTGGGCCTGAGCCTCGCTGAGCCGGGCCTCGGCCCGCGACACCTCAAAGCGTCCGACCGATTTCAACTCCGCCAATTGCCGATTATGCGCCAGCTCTTCACCGGCCCCCCGGCTTGCCGCCTGGGCCGCGTTGAGCTGAGCCTGATAGGCCGAGCAATCGAACCGCGCCAGGGTATCGCCCTTCTTGAACGACTCGCCCTCGCTGAACGGCAACTCGACGATGCGCCCGGCCAACTCGCTGGCCAGCACCGCCTGGTCTCGCGCCCGAAGCACCCCACGCGCCTCATTGCCACTCGGCGCACTGGCCGTGACGCCGCTTTCCAGCAGAGGATCGTCCGCGACAGGCGTTTGCGCCTGCACGCCGCACGTTACAAAGGTCAATCCCACAACCCAACTACTCAAACGTCGCATGACCGTGACTCCCTGACGGATGGGCGGAGTCTACGACAGCGGTGGGGGGCGTCAAGGGAGTAGCGGTCAGGAGTGAGAAAACTCTTGTTTCAAAAAGGTCGAAGAGGGGACAAAAAAACGCTCAGTTTTTTCCTGATATGTACGGACATCAAATCCTACAAAGTATTGAGAATTTCCATTCGTTGGAAAATGGTTTTCGGTGATGGATTTCTACCGTTGCTCTAAGAGAGGCTCTATTTCGTAACAAACGCTGACAGATCAAGCAAAGAATGGATTTGACCTTCCACCATGCATACGCTCAACACTGTTGCGCCGGTGACGAGAGAGAATCCAGCCAACGGTTGACGTTATGACACGCTCAACTTAGGATGGCCCTACTCAACCCCGTACGCAGAGATTCAGTTCTCTGGCTGTTGGGGTGAAAAAACCGGCTTAGGCCGGTTTTTTCGTTTCTGGGGATCGAGTTTGTGCGCACCGCATTTTTTGTTGACGGCTATAACCTGTTCTATGGACTGCTCGCAGACACACCTTACAAATGGCTGGATTTGCGAAGCCTGTTGTCACACATCGCGCATATCGAAAACCCGCACAGCACAACGGCCTCAGTTGATTACTTCACCTCCTCGGTCAAACCGTCACTGGCCACCCGGGGTCGAGTATCAAAAGAAGCGCAAGATTCTTATATCCGCGCCCTGAAGACCACCCATATCCGTGTGCATTATGGTCATCATCAACTTGAACCTGCCAAAGCCCCTCGTTTCGTTGACAGAAAGACAAAAGCCTCTCGAGAGGACAAAGTCGACATCTGGAAGCTGGAGGAAAAAGAGACGGACGTTCACATAGCAATCAGCATGTACCGAGCCGCTGCAAAGCAAACGACGCTGAAGAATCATGAACGGGTGGAGCAATTGGTCCTTGTATCCAGCGACACCGATATGACTCCCGCTTTGAGAGCGTTGCGGGAGGATTTTCCCGAAACAACCGTTGGCGTTATTCTTCCTCATCGAGCTGAGCTGAATCGTCCGTCTCCAGGTTCGTTAAAGCAGCACGCCCATTGGATACGCCGCGTTGTCACTTGCGACGAACTCCAATCCCACCAATTCCCCAACCGAGTGCCCACGCACAAAGCCCCCGCCATCAAGCCGGATTATTGGTAGTAACCAACCTCAGCTCCCCATCGCAATACACCACCTCACGCCCCAACCAACCCACATCCACCTGCGGCAACACCGCCGAGGGTTTGCGCAACTCACGCAGCAACGTCGAACCGTGGGACAAACGCCCACCCATTCGCGCAATCACGGCCCGGGCGCTTTGATAGTGTGCGTGGCGACCAGGGTCCAACGTGTCTTCAAGCAGAATGTCCTCACCCAGAATCCCCTGGGCCTGCCCCGGATAAATCATGAAGCCGCTGGCCTGCTCGGTGCCTTCACGACCGTCCTGCCAGAAGCTGCCATCGCGGGTGCGGATGTCCGGGTGCGGCGCGAACCAATGCGCTCGGTCCGCCGTCGGCATGGCATGGTGCAGGCGAAAGAATATCCGCATCAGGTTGTCGCGATACCATTCGCGCACTTGCAGGTAGTAACCACGCAAGCCCGGCAGGCCGGTCGAATGAGCCAGGCGAATCGCCAAGGGCCATTGTGGGAAGGCCTGCAAGGGCAACTCGATCAATGCTGGGCGTGGCGTCGCCGGGTCGGTTTCCCAGGGCAGGCGATGGGGGCTGTGTTCAAGGTTGTCATAGGCGGTCGGCGGCCGTCCCAGCCAGTCGCCGCCACTGCTGGCCAAGGCGCTGGCGATGCACAGGTTGCCCTGCACCACGAACACGTAGAAGCGGGTGAACCAGTCGGCCAATTGCTGGCCGTCGGCACCTTGTCCGCTCAGTTCGTGCAGCTCTCGGTCAAAACGTCGCAAGCCGCTTTCCAACGTCAGCAAATGCCCACGGGCGATGCGTTGCATGCGCAGGAACAACGGCAGCGAGCGCAGCAGGCGCAGTGGCCGCCACGGCAGGTGCGGTGTCGCACCGCCGACCTCACCGGCATAGCTGCTGGCGCTGATGCCCCAGTCGGCCAGCCGGGCGAGAAACAGGTCATTGTTGATATACGAAGCACCGCCAAACACCGCCGTGAACGGCTCGTTGTCTTGCAACACCCGCGAGTCCCAGCGCGCCATGATCGCCGGGATGCTCGCCGCCGCACGGCGCTGGGCGTACTCCACCAGGGCGCTGGGTTGCGGCGGCAGGATCTCGGCGATGTTCGCGGCGGTCAGGTGGCGACGCCAGCCGTAGTCGCTGATCGGGCGGTATTGCAGCAACCACAGTTGCGTGCCGTCCCAAGCCCATTCGACGTCGCCGGGCACGTAGTGGAAGACCTTCAGCACGCCTTGCAGGAAACGCCATAGCACGTCTGCGGTCAGGCCATGGGCGGGCTTGAATGTGCCACTGCTCCATGACTCGCCGAGGCGGGAAAGAATCGCCCGCTCGGGGCTCGCCTTGCCATCGGCCAACGACTCCAGGTGACCTTCGACCCATTCCAGCTCTACCGCCAAATGGCGCACGAAGGCGATCCCCGACAGCCGTGGCGTGATGAAGCGCTGGACCACCACTTCCTCGACACCTGCCACACTCAACTCGGCAATGCGCGCCGGCACGTTGTGCGTCGGTTCACGCAGGAACGTGGTGCTCAGGCCGGCATTGGCCGCATCGGCCTGATCCTCCCCATAACTGGAAGAACGCACGGCCCAGATAGCGTCCGGCTGGCTCTTCAGAAAGTTCGGCAAGCGCGGATCATTGCAGTCGTTGAGCGTCAGCGCCGCAGGCACCGGCTGCCCAGCCAGTGCCGCCAGGCGCAAGCGCCCGCCCTTGGTATGCGCGACGAAGCCACGCTCGCCGGCCTCCAACCACGCCGCGAACTCAGCGGGGGAGTCGATCCATGGGTAGTGACCCCAACCGGGTTTCAGGCTGATGGTCAAGTCGGCGCGGGCCAGAATGGCGGACCAGGCCGCCGCTTGCGCGACGCCCAGCACCTTGTCCTGATCGCCCCACACCAGCTCGACCGGGTCGGTGATCCATTCCAGCAACGGCAACGCGGTATCCGCACGCAGCTGATCCCAGAGCGGCACAAAGGCGCGGCAACGGGCATAGCCGGCGCCCATGCGCTGGTATTGCGCGGGCGTCCAGGTCTGGCGGGAGAATTTGTGGGCGAACAGCGTCGGCTTGTTCGAGAGCAGCCAGTGAATGGTCTTGCGAATCGGCAGCGGCGACATCAACGCCGGCAATCGTCGCTGCCACAAAAATGCGCCCACCGGCGCCAGCAACACGCTGCGGCAAAAGTGTCCCGGCTGCCGTTGCAAGGCGTGCAGCACCAGCAAGGCATTGACCCCGACCGCCATGATCGCGCTGCCCTTGTCCGTTGCCGCCAGCAACGCCTGGGCATAGGCCGCCAGGTCCTCGCAAGGGGCCTGTGGGTTATTGCCAAAGCCCGGCAACTCTAATGGCACCACGTCGTAGCGTTCAAAGTGCGGCAGCGCGTCATCCCACCAATCAGCAGCGCTACCGTTGCCGGCCAGCAGGTACATCCGGGGCTTGCTCATGGACGGTCCTCAGGCCAGATCGCGCAGGGCAGCGTCGAGGGTTGGGTAACGGAAGGTATAACCGGCCTCGACGAGACGATTGGGCACCACGCGCTGGCCGTCGAAAAACAACTGGGCCATCTCACCCGCCAGGGCACGCACCGGCGCGGCTGGAATGTGGAACCACACCGGACGCTTGAGCACCTTGCCCACGCGCTCGGCGAACAGCGCCTGACTGACGGTTTCCGGTGCCACCAGGTTGTAGGTGCCGCTCAGGCTCTCGTCATCGAACGCACGGGCGATCACTTGGATGACATCGTCGCGGTGCACCCAACTCATGATTTGCCGACCGTCACCCATCCGCCCGCCGAACCCCAGGCGAAACGGAATCAGCAGTGGCAACAATGCGCCGCCCGGGCCGAACACCACGCCCAGGCGCATCACCACCTGGCGCACGCCCAGCTCCGTGGCGGGCCGGGCCGAGGCCTCCCAACGCACACAGAGTTCAGCCATGAAACCATCGCCCCGGCTGGCGCTTTCATCGAGGCTTTCGCTGGCGTCGCGCACGCCATAAAAACCGACGGCCGAGGCCTGTATCCACAATGCGGGTTTGTGTCGGGCGTTTTTCAACCAGGTCATCAAGGCTTCGGTGGTATTGACCCGGCTAGCGATGAGTTGCGCCTGGCGTTTGGGGCTCCAGCGCGGCCCGGCCACCGGAGCGCCCGCCAGGTTGATCACGATGTCGAAGGTTTCGTCATGGCCCAGTTTGCCCAACGCACGCAGACAGCGAGCGCGACCGTCAAACAGATACGCCGCTTTCAACGGATCACGAGCCAGCACGCTGACCGTGTGCCCGGCGTCGAGCAGTTGATTGACCAGCGTCTCGCCGATAAACCCGGTGCCCCCCGTGACCAGCACGCGCTTATAGGCGCCACCGGCAAACGGGTTGGCGGGCTTGCCCGCGCGTTGCATGCGCAAGGCCGCCACGCCGTCGCGAATCCCCGAGGCCGTGACCCCGATGGCGAACAAGGTCAGCAGCCAACCGCGCCAGCCCAGGTCGATCCCGCTCAGGCCGGTGGGCAAACTCGCCCACTGCGCCAGTTGCACCCCGTACAGCGCGAAGAAGGCACCGCCGTTGACCGCCAGTACCGTGTGCATGATGCGCTCGATGGGCGGCAGTTTGCGGCTACGGTCCTCGACCACGAAGTCCCACAGCGTCAGGCCGATCTCCAAGGCGAACAGCAACGCGATGACAATCGCCCAGGTGCCTTCGAAGGCCAGATGGGCAATACCCAGGAACAAGATCCCGTAGAAGCACGAACGCAAGGCGTGGATCGACAGCTCCAGCCGCGCACTGTGGCGATAGGGCAAGGCGACGGTCAGTTCGTGGTGATACAGGGTATCCAGCGCGCCCAGGATCGCCTGGGCGATCAACAGCGTGATGGCCCAGTCCAGCAGGGAAAAGTCAGGCATGGTTTGCATCACTCGGCGCGTGGTCAGTCAGGGAGGTACGGCGGTCGTGGCGATAGAGCCAGAACAGCGGCGGCAGTAACAGCAGCAGCGCGAAACCGTCGAGCCACAGGTGCGACCAGACGCGGGCCTGGGCGGAAATCAGCATGTCCTGGGGCGCCCAGAGCAGGATGCCGGCGATTATCCAGGCCCAAGGCATGGCGCTTTTCAGTCGATTGCCGATGTGCACGAGGGCGAGCATGTACAGCGCATAGCTTTGCAACGTGGCACCGAACAAGGCCAGCCACCAGACCTGTTGCGCGCTGGCCGTCGCGGGCACCACGGCGGTGCCCCAGAAGATCTGTTCGACGTTTTGCAGGTAGCCGTCGAGCAAGCCCGAATGGCCTGCCCAGCTCAGGGTGATGCCGGCAAGCAGATGCATCAGGGCGGCGGCATAAAGCCAATTGACCAAGGCTTTGCGAAGAGTGCTTTGAGGGACTGGCATTCCGTGTCCTGAAGGCTTGCTGGAGGGTCGCAAGTCTAATGGAAAAGGAGGTGGCTTTATCTGGCTATTTGGAATGGGTGCACTCGTACAGCCAGGTCCTAGGAGATTTCCTTCAAGTTGTAGCGATGTTGGTGAACTTGTCCGGCTTCGGGCCCGCCGCTAGTCTGGGTTTGTCACTGAAAAAACGGTGACACGGACGTGCAAGTCCGGGTAAAAGAACGCCAAACAATGACACCAGCCATTATATCGAGCATTCGTGCTCGTACTTTATGGCGGCTGTGTGCGGGGAGATCTTCGGGTCTGCCGAGTTTTTTGGGCGTCTTACTCGGTCTTGCACACCCTCACATAGCTGCCACCCTTACATCGCGTGCAAGCGAACCAGGGCGGTTCTGAAATTGAATAGGAAGCCCAAACCATGTTCAAACCTACGCCCAACCCGCCACCATCCTTGTGCAAATCCCGGGTCGAAACCCCGGACACCAAAAAACTCGACGAAACCGCCGAGCGCGTTCTCGACTATTACCTCAATCCCAAACCGACCGATGAAGCCTCTGGCAAAACCCAAACCGCCCATCTCTTCATGGTCGCCCCGGACATCGACACCGAAACCCTGCTGGCCAATGCCTCCGAAGACCTGCTGTCCATCAGCGCCATCGCCGCCGACCTGGCGGATGACGTTGAAGGCAGCCGCCGCAGTGTCATCCTGGCGATCAGCCGGATGGCTGATGGCGTGCATTTATTGGTGGAGCGGGCAATGGATCGGCTTGAGGTCCAGGCGTCGGGCTGAAGTTCCCGTGGTGGATTGAAAACCGCTTTCGCGAGCAAGCCCGCTCCCACACTGGATCTTTGTCGAACCGAAATATTGAGATCAACATCGATCAACTGTGGGAGCGGGCTTGCTCGCGAAGGCGTCAGCCCAGACACCTAAAGCCATAGACTGCATTCACACCATCGGTTAGCGCTGCATCCCCCAACGCTTCACCGTCACCCGTTCCAAACTGTCGAACACCAGGTTCTCTACCAACAACCCAATCAAAATCACCACCGCCAACCCGGCAAACACCTTGTCGGTGTACAGCTCGTTACGGTTCTGGAAGATGTACCAGCCCAGGCCGCCCTTGCCGCTGGTGGCGCCGAATACCAGTTCGGCGGCGATCAGGGTGCGCCAGGCGAAGGCCCAGCCGATTTTCAGCCCGGCGAGGATCGACGGCAGCGCCGCCGGGATCAGGATGAACAGCACAAAACGCATGCCCCGAAGCCCGTAGTTGCGCCCGGCCATGCGCAGCGTTTCCGACACACCGAGAAACCCCGCGTACATGTTCAACGCCAGCGCCCACAGCACCGAATGCACCAGCACGAAAATCAGGCTGTTCTGCCCCAGGCCGAACCACAGCAGCGCCAACGGCAACAGGGCGATGGCCGGCAGCGGATTGAACATCGACGTCAACGTGCTGAGCAGGTCGCGGCCCAACTGCGTCGACACCGCCAAGGTGGTCAAGCCAAACGCCAGGACGATGCCCAGTAAATAGCCCTTGAGCAGCACCACCAGGGAAATCCACACCTTGCCCAACAGCTCGCCGCTGAGCAAACCGTCGTACAAAGCGCTGGCGGTCTGCAAGAAGCTCGGCAGCAGCAGGTCGTTGTTCTGGTAACGCGCCACGCCCTCCCACACCACCGCCAGCAACAACAGGATCAAACTTTTGCGCAGCCAACCCTGTTGCCAGAGGCGCTGGCCCAAGGGCAACTCCCGCTCCAATGGCACGTGGGTCAGGGGTTGCAGGTCGACTTCGTACTCTTCGCGCGCAGGCGATAACTGGCTCATGAAAGGTTCCCCTTAATACGCGATACGGATGTCGGTGAAATCCAGCTCACGCTCGATTTCAGGCGGTTGACCTTCATTGAACAGCAAGCCATGAATCCGCCGCGCCGTGTGCTGGAACCCCACGCCGCCGAGGCTGTGCAAATCGTATTGATGGCTGTGGATTTCCGCCCGCACACGCCCGGGGTGCGGTGACAGCAGCAGGATGCGATTACCCACCACCAACGCTTCCTCGATGGAGTGGGTGACGAACAACAGCGTGAAACGCACCTCTTCCCAGAGCAGCAGCAGTTCTTCCTGCATCTTGCGTCGGGTCAGGGCATCGAGGGCGGCGAAGGGCTCGTCCATCAAGAGGATCTTCGGCTGCATCGCCAACGCCCGGGCAATGGCGACGCGAGCTTTCATGCCACCGGACAACGTGTGAGGGTAGGCATCGGCAAACGCCGCCAGGCCCACTTTGTCGAGGTAATGCAGCGCCCGCTCCTCGGCCTCGCGACGCTTGAGGGTGCCGGACGCCAGCAGCGCGAACATCACGTTCTGCTTGACGGTTTTCCACGGTGGCAGTTGATCGAATTCCTGGAATACCACGATCCGGTCCGGTCCCGGCGCGTTGACGGTTTGGCCTTGCAAGCGAATCTCGCCTTCGCACGGCGTGATGAAGCCACCAATGGCCTTGAGCAAGGTGGACTTGCCGCACCCGGACGGGCCAAGCAACACAAAACGGTCCGCCGGATCGACTTCGAAACTCACCTGGTGGGTGGCCCGTACCACGCGTTGTGGCGTGCGGTACTCCAGGCTGACGTTGTCCACCGACAGCAATGCCGTGCCGGTGGCGGTGGGATTGCTGGCCGCGTGGCCTTGCAAACGCGCGTTCATGACAATCAGCTCCCCTGCAACGGTTTGGCGTCCTGGAAGAAATAGTCTTCCCATGACGCCGGCTTGTTCTTGATGGCGCCGACGCGGTAGAGGAATTCAGCCAGCGGGTAGGTGTTTTTCGGTGTGACGGTGAATTCGATCTGCGGGTCGTCGATGATTTTCAACAAGGTCGCCCGGTCGATCTTGGCCTTGGTCACCCGCAGGTAGATGTCCGCCGCCGCACCTTTATCGTTCTGGGCGAACTCGGCCGCTTCGGTCAGCGCCTCGACGAACGCCTTGTAGGTCTTCGGGTTTTCATCGCGGAATTTCTCAGTGGCGAACAGCACCGTGGGTGAGTTCGGCCCGAGCACGTCATAGGAGTTGAGCACCACATGGACGTTGGGGTTTTGCAGGGCCTGGTCCTGGAACGGCGGGTTGGAAAAATGCCCGGTCAATTCGGTGCCGCCGGCAATCAACGCCGCCGTGGCATCCGGGTGCGGGACGGCCAAGGTGTACTTGTCGAGGCGATTGAAGTCCTTGTCACCCCACTGCTTGGCGGCGGCGTATTGCAGGAAACGCGACTGCACCGAAACCCCCACCGCTGGCACCGCGATGCGGTCCTTCTCGGTGAAGTCGGCAATGGTCTTGACCTTGGGGTTGTTGCTCAACAGGTAATAGGGAAAGTTGCCCAGGGAGGCCACGGCCTTGACGTTCTGCTTGCCACGGGTGCGGTCCCAGACCGTCAGCAACGGCCCGACGCCGGCTCCGGCAATGTCGATGGAACCCGACAGCAATGCATCGTTGACCGCCGCCCCGCCGGACAGTTGGGTCCAATCGACCTTGATGTCGATGCCCTCTTCCTTGCCGTGCTTCTCGATCAATTGCTGGTCGCGGACCACGTTCAGCAACAGGTAAACGATGCCGAACTGCTCGGCGATCCGAATCTCGCCCTCGGCGTGGGCGCTGGCCGGCGCGACCAGGTTGCCGGCCAGCAAACTGAAGCCCAGGCCGATGGCGGCGGCCAGCGGTGCAAAAGCAATACGCTTGGACATGGTGATTCTCCGGGCTCTTGGCGCGAGGCGCAGCCGATCAGAAAGGGGCGTCGCCCTGGATGGTGGTGCGATACAGCTTACGGCGCAGATGGCTCGGGCAACCGGCGGCCAGGTGGATCAGCGAGCGGTTGTCCCAGAACACCAAGTCATGGGGCTGCCATTGATGGCGATAGATGTTTTGAGGCAACACGCTGTGGGCATACAGCTCCGTCAGGATGGCTTTGCTTTCATCCTCCGGCAGGCCGACGATGCGGGTGGTGAACCCCTCGCTGACGAACAATGCCTTGCGCCCGGTTTCCGGGTGGGTGCGGACGATGGGGTGCACGACTTCGGCCACCTGGGCCAGTTGCTCCGGCGTCAACGTCGGGCGCCAGTTGCCTTCGAATTTGGTTTCGCTGTAGCGCGCAGTGTAGGAATGCGCCGCCGAACGGCCCTCGACCGCTTTACGCAATGTTTCGGGCAAACCGTCCCAGGCCTTGTGCATGTCGGCGAACAGCGTGTCGCCGCCTTCGCTCGGCAATTCCTGGGCGTGGAGCATCGAGCCGAGGCTGGGCAGCTCCTTATAGGAAAGGTCCGAATGCCAGAACTTGCCTGCATCGCCGAGGCCGATGGATTGGCCGTTTTCGATGATGTTGGACACGATGAGGATTTCCGGATGCCCGGCCAGCAGGAACTGCTTGAGCACATGGATTTGCAGCACGCCAAAACGGCGGCTGAAGGCGATTTGCTGTTCGGGGGTGATGCGCTGGTCACGGAACACCACGACGTGATAGTCCAGGTGCGCGCGATGGATGCGGGCAAAATCCTGGTCGTTGATGGGCCGGGACAGGTCCAGCCCGACGATCTCGGCGCCGACGGCATCGCGAAACGGGAGGATGGCGAACGACTGCGGCGCGATAGTCGCGGCATTTGAATCTGGAGAAAAGGAAACGGCTGGCATACATCACTCCCACACAGCGCGCTTCAATGGGCGCGCAATCGATCAAAAACTCACGGGGTCACCGTGTTGGTTTGTGTCGTGCGGCGTGCCGATTGGTCGGCAGGTACGCAGGAGGATGACTTTAAGGGTATAAGAATTGAAATTTAAATACCGTTAATGAATAACGATATGGCGTTTAGCTAGGTGGCAGAAACTGTGGGAGCGAGCTTGCTCGCGATGGCACAGGTCAGACACCTCTTTGTCGCTGACCCACCGCCATCGCGAGCAAGCTCGCTCCCACAGGGGGAGGTCGCTGCAGAGCTAGCACCACAAAAGCTATCCAGCCACCGCTGGGCAGCTGTGGAGGACACAGGCTTGAAAACTACCGCTCGTGCAACGCCTCGGACCGGGCCTTGATGATCGGCTTGAGCAGGTAGCTGAGCACGGTTTTCTTGCCGGTGATGATGTCCACCGACGCCACCATCCCAGGGATGATCAGCAAGGGTTTTTCAGGCGTGCCCAGATGGCTGCGTTCGGTGCGCAGCTTGATAATGTAGTAGGTGGTTTTCTTGTCTTCATCGGTGATGGTGTCGGCGCCGATCTGTTCCAGCTTGGCTTTCATCCCGCCGTAGATGGTGTAGTCGTACGCGGTGAATTTCACCGTGGCGTCCTGGCCGGGGTGCAGGAAGGCGATGTCCTGGGGACGGATTTTCGCTTCCACCAGAATGGTGTCGTCCAGCGGCACGATTTCCACCAGGTCGCTGCCGGGCTGGATCACGCCGCCGATGGTGTTCACCAGCAATTTATTGACAATGCCGCGCACCGGCGACGTCACCAGGGTCCGGCTCACCCGGTCTTCCAGGGCCTTGCCGGTGGCCTGGGCCTTGTTCAGGTCGGTGCGGGCTTCGTTGAGCTGGGTCAGGGCTTCGCTGCGGAACTTGCCGCGAGTCTCGTCGATCTTGCGCTGCACTTCCTTGATCGCCGATTCGGCGCGGGGGATCGCCAGCGTCGTGGCGTCCAGTTGCCCACGGGTCTCGACTTCGGCGCGCTTGAGCCGCAGCACTTCCACCGGCGACACCGCGCCCTGGGCCACCAGCGGCTCGGACATGTTGATTTCCTGGCGTTGCAACGCCAGGCCGGAGCGGTACTGCGCCTGCTTGGACACGAACTCGCGCAGTTCCTGCTGACGCTGGATCAACTGCTCCTGCAAGCCACCGATTTCATCGTGCAACTGCTGGCGGCGGCTGATGTACAACGACTCTTCGCTGGCCGCCTGGCCCGGCACCGCCTTGAGCACATCGGCCGGGAAGTTCAGCGGCCGGTCATCGACCTCGGCGCTCAGGCGCTCGACTCGCAACAGCATGGACAGTCGGTCAGCCTCGGTTTCGCCGACGTTGGAGACAAACCGTGTGTCGTCCAGGCGAATCAACGACGCGCCGGCTTCAACAATCTGCCCTTCCTTGACGAACAGCTCAGCAACGATGCCGCCTTCCAGGTTCTGGATTTTCTGGATCTTGGACGATGGGATCGCCTTGCCGTCGCCCTTGGTCACCTCGTCGATCTCGGCGAAGTTGGCCCACAGCATCAGGAATACAAAGAAGCCGATGATGCCCCAGATCGTCAAACGCACCACCCGGGGAGCGTCCTCGATCAGGGCTTTGTTGACCTCGGGCAGCGGTTGGCCGTGCAGCGAGTCGGAACCTTTGAAATAGCGGCCCACCCCGCCCTTTAAACCTGACTTAAGCAACACTGATCTGCCCCTTCTTCAACGCTTCCATGACAGCGGCTTTCGGGCCATCGGCGAGGATCTGTCCACGGTCGATCACCAGCAGGCGATCCACCAGCGACAGCAAGGATGCCCGGTGCGTCACCAGCAGCACGGTCTTGTTTTCCACCACGGCGGCCAGGCGCTGTTTCAAGCGTTCTTCACCGGTGTTGTCCATGGCGCTGGTGGGTTCGTCCAGCAGCAGGATGGGCGGGTTGAGCAGCAGCGCGCGGGCCAGGGCGACGTTCTGGCGTTGGCCACCGGACAGGTTCTGCCCGCGCTCGCCGACTTGCAGTTCATAGCCTTGCGGATGCAGGCGGGCGAATTCGTGCACACCCGCCAGCTCAGCGGCCTGGAGCACCAGTTCGTCTTCGACGTAACGGGCGCCGGAGGTCAGGTTGTCCCGCAGGGTGCCGGCCAGCAACTGGATGTCCTGGGGCACGTAGCCAATGTTGTAGCGCAGCTCGCTGACGTCGATCTGGCGGATGTCCACGCCGTCCACCAGCAAGGCACCGTCGTCAGGCTGATACAGGCCCACCAGCAATTTGGCGAGCGAGCTTTTGCCCGAGCCGCTGCGTCCGATGATGCCGATTTTCTCCCCCGGCTTGATCACCAGGTTGATGTTTTTCAGCGCGGCGTTCTGCTGGTTCGGGTAGGTGAAGTTCAACTGACGGCATTCAATGGCGCCCTGCAGTACCTTGCGGCTCAGCGGACGCTCTTCGAAATTGCGCTCTTGCGGCAACTCCATCATCTGGTCGACCGAGGTCATGGTCACCCGCGCCTGCTGGTAACGGGTCAACAGGCCCGACAGCGAGGCCAGCGGGCTGAGGGCACGGCCGCTGAGCATGTAACAGGCGATCAGCCCACCCATGCTCAGGTTACCGGCGATGATCTGGTAGACGCCGAAGATGATCATGATCACGCCAGCCAATTGCTGGATCAGCAAGGTGATGTTCATCGCCAGGCCGGACAGCATTTTCACCCGCAACTCGAGGCGGCTGAGGGTGCCGATGGTCTGTTCCCACTGGTACTGGCGCTCGCTCTCGGCGTTGTTGACCTTCACCGCATCGAGGCCCGCCAGGGTTTCGATCAGGCTGGACTGGCGCTCGGCGCCCAGGGCCATGGTGCGCTCCATTGTCGCCACCAGGGGCTTCTGCAACGCGTAGCCGATCAACAGGGCAATGGGGAAGGCCAGCACCGGGATCCACACCAGGTGCCCGCCGAGGATCGCAATGACGAGGAAGATCAGCAACGTGAACGGCAGGTCGATCAGGCTGGTGAGGGTCAGCGAGGCGAGGAAGTCCCGCAGGCTCTGGAACTCATGGATGTTCTGGGCGAAGCTGCCGACCCGCGCCGGACGGAACTTCATGGACATGCCGACGATGCGCTCGAACAGCGTCGCCGAGATGATCAGGTCGGTTTTCTTGCCGGCCAGGTCCAGGCACAGGCTGCGCAGCATCTTGAGGATCAGGTCGAACACATAGGAGCCGGTGATGCCCACGGCCAGCACCCACAGGGTCGATTCGGCCTGGTTCGGCACCACGCGGTCGTAGACGTTCATCACGAACAGCGGCGCGGCCATGGCGATGATGTTGATCAGCAGGCTCGCGGCGATGGCGTCGGCGTACAGCCAGCGGGACCGCTTGAGGGTGTCGCGGAACCAAGAACGCGCCCGGGGAATGAGCGTGCCGTGGTTGACGTCAAATTTATGTTGGGGTTGGGCGAAGAACACCTTGCCGCTGTAGTCGTCCGCCAGCAGTTCACGGCTGACCGTGACCTCTCCACCATCGCTTTCGCTGAGCAGCAGCCGCGCCTGGTCGTCACCGACCCAGCCCAGCAGCACGGCGCTGCGGCCGTCTTTGAGCAGCAACAACGCCGGCATGGCGATGGTCGGGATCTGCTCCAGCTTGCGTTGCAGCACCCGGCCTTGCAGACCGGCACGGGCCGCCGCGCGCGACAATAATTCGACGCTCAGCCGTTGCTTGGGCAGTGGCAGGCCCGTGGTGAGCATCGCTGCGCTGGCCGGCTTCTGGTGCAGCATGCAGAGCGCCAGCAGACCGTCCAGCAGCGGGTCGTCGTGCAGCGTGCGCGGGTCATGAACTAGTTCGACTGGACTGACTTCTGATTCCACGCTCGGCACTCTGACTGATTAAAACAGGTGGTAGGACTCAATTCATCCCAGGCAACTGAACCTTGGGTTTCACGTCGTTCTGCACAACCGATGCCAACGGTGCGACCACACCCTGGCTTTTCAACAGTTGGCCCATGGTTGCCTTGATCCGGTACTGGGTGAACAACTGCACATTCTTGATTTCCGCCAGGCGCCGGGAAGCGCTGAACAGCTCGTTTTCGCTGTCGAGCAAGTCGAGCAGGGTCCGCTCGCCAAGGCTGAACTGCTTCTGGTAGGCGGTGCGCACGCTGGTGCTGCGATCCACGTATTGCTGAGCGATCGGGACTTGAGCGTTGGCGTTGTTCAAGGCGTTCCAGGCCAGGCCCAGCTCTTCGTTCAACTGGCGCAGCGCGTTGTTGCGGATGTCCAGGGCCTGATTGGACAGGTACGACTTGGATTCCAGGTCGGCCTTGTTGCTGCCACCGGCATACAGGTTGAAACGCATGCGCAGCATGGCTTGCCATTCATTGTTATGGCCGTTCTGGCCGTCCAGATCGTTGTCGGCCGTGCGGCCCAGTTCGGCGTCGAAACGTGGGTAGAAGCTCGATTTGGCGGCTTCGTACTGTTGCTCGGCGGCGGCGATGTCGGCTTCGGCCGAACGCAGTACCGGGCTGTTTTCCAGCATTTGAGCGCGGGCTTCGGTCAGGTTGGCCGGCAACAGCGCCAGAAAATCGGCGGGACGCTCCAGTTGATCGGGCAGTTGGCCGACAGCGCTGAGGTAGTTGGTCTCGGCATCAGCCAGGTTGGTCTGTTCGGTGATCAGGTTGTTGCGGGCCTGGGCCATGCGCGCTTCGGCCTGGTCCAGGTCGGCGCCGCTGCCCACGCCACGGGAGGTGCGCAGCTTGATCTGGTCGAAGATGCGTTCGTGGCTCTTGAGGTTTTCCTCGGCCAGACGCACGAACTCGCGACGGGTCAGCACATCCAGGTAGACCTGGGCCACCGTCAAGCCGGTGCGCTCGGACGCATCCAGCAACGAGTAGGCACGAGCGTTGACGGTGGCTTGTTGACGCCCCACTTCGCTGGACGTCGCAAAACCGTCAAAAACCATTTGTGACAGGCGCAGGCTCGACTCGCTGCGGTTCAGGGTTTCCCAATGGTTGTTGCTGCCCGACCGGGTGGTGACGCTGTCGGTGCCTTCACGGCCATACCCGGCTGCAAGGTCCACTCTAGGCAGGTAGCCGCCCTTGGCCGCCTTGAGTTGGTAATCCGCCGCGAGACGACTGTTCACACCGGCCTGGATTTCTGGATGGACATCCAAAGCCTGCTGCATGGCCTGCGGCAAGGTTTGTGCTTGTACGAAATTGGCGGCGAGGGCGAAGGGTAAAGCCATGAACAAATGCAGACGCATGGTGGTTTTCTTCCTGAAACTCTTGTCTTGAATCACAGCGAAACGTGGCGCTGCATCGGATGATGGCAACCGGAATGACCGTATGTCGGAAAGTTCGAAACAAGAACTGGATCAAGCACCGAAAGGACAGGTCGCCGCTTAAATATCAATGTGACATTACTGAAGCGATTGTTTAGGATGGCCAACATAAGGTCAATAGTTTGGCATAAACAAATAAATCGAAACCAGACAGCCAAATTACTGACACAGCAAAGCGTCAAAACAACCTTACTTAGTTAAAGAGAACGTCCAGACCGCCGAGGCTCAGAGGCCCCCGGGTCCATGGAAGTCTACTGAACGTGGCACCCCGGAGAGTCTTCAATGAGCAGTGTTATTGCCGTCGTCAAAAGCATTGTTGGTCAGGTTTTCGTCGTATCCCCAGAGGGCATCCGTCGCGTACTCATTGAAGGTGATCGCCTCTACACAGGCGACCAGTTGGACACCGGGCCGGCCGGCGCCGTCACATTGGAATTGGCCGATGGCCGCACCCTGGACCTGGGTCGCGACACACAGTGGAGTGCCAACGCACCGGACTCGTCCACTGACCTGGCCCAAGCCACTGCCCAGGCCGCGCCGTCGGTAGAAGAGCTGCAACAAGCCATCGCCGCGGGCGTCGACCCGACCACTGCCCTGGAAGCCACCGCCGCCGGCGCCACTGCTGCGGGTACCGGTGGTGCCGCCGGTGGCGGCCACAGTTTTGTGGTGCTGGATGCCACCGCCGGCAGCGTCGACCCTACCGTCGGTTTCCCAACGGAAGGTCTCGCTGCGGCTGCCGCCACCGACAACAACACCCTGGGTGGCGATACCACGAATACGACCGCCAACGCCGTGCTCAATGCGACGATGACGCTGAGCGCCACGCCGACCCTGACCGAGGCCGGCGGCGTGCTGGTGTACACCGCGACTGTCACCCAGGCGCCTCAGACCGCGCTGACCGTGACCCTGTCTAATGGCGCCGTGATCGTGATCCCGGCCGGCCAAACGACCGGTAGCGTCAACGTACCGCTGGCACCGAACGATACCGTCTACAACGACGCCAGCCAGATCAGCGTGAGCGTCACCGGGACCACCGGTGGCACCGGCATTGCCGTGACCCTGCCCACCACCCCGGCAGTGACTCAGATCACCGATACCATCGACACCACCAATGTCACCCTGAGCGCAGGCAACACGGTGACCGAAGGTGGCCAGATCACCTACACCGCCACCCTGACCAACCCGGCCCAGACCCCGGTAACCGTGACCTTGAGCAACGGCTCGGTCATCACCATTGCCGCTGGCCAGACTAGCGGCACTGTGGCCGTGGATACTCCGGTCAACGACGTCTACAACAACGGCAGCACTGTCAGCACCACCATTACTGGCGCGACCGGTGGCAACTTCGAAAACCTGGTGCCGAGCACCACGCCTGCGGTGACCACCATTACCGATTCGGTGGACACCACTGGCCTGACCCTTTCGGCCAGCAACACCGTTACCGAAGGCGGGCAGATCACCTACACCGCGACCCTGACCAATCCGGCCCAGACCCCAGTGACCGTGACCTTGAGCAATGGCTCGGTCATCACCATCGCTGCGGGCCAAACCACCGGCACCGTCAACGTCGAGACGCCAGCCAATGA
>NZ_FMTK01000037.1:0-21874 GCF_900100025.1 Pseudomonas sp. NFACC56-3
CAGCGTGGGGATTTCAGAAATGCCGATGCCTTCATCGCTTTTCTGGGGCTAGACCTGCGTATATCGGACTCAGGGAAAAAGAAGGGACGCCGCTGCCTGTCTAAGCGAGGTGACCCAGAGGCCCGTCGATTGATGCATAACGCCGCGATGTCGGCGAGGCGCACAGCGGCATGGAAGGGTTTTTATGAGGCACTAAGGGCCCGGGGACTCAGCACAACCGAAGCATTAGTAGCACTGGCCCGCAAGCTTGCCCGAGTGGTATTCGCCCTGCTGAAGAATCAGAGCGAATATTTACCGAAAGGCATTTAGGGGGTAGCCCTGCACCATAGAATCTCCCACAGGGGATTGGCTCTACTGTTCAAGCAAAGTCATTAAATTGCCCTAGTACATTCATCACCCCAATCCAGCCCTCTTAGACTGCGCCCAACACATCCGTTCGGGACGCAGTCATGACAGGGTTGCAGCTTCAGGATATCTACCTCGCTCGCCAGCGCATCGAGTCGCTGGTGCGGCGTACGCCCATGGAGCATTCCCCGAGTCTGTCGCGGTTGATGGGCGTGGCGGTGTACCTCAAGCTCGAAGCCCTGCAAATCACCGGCAGCTTCAAGCTGCGCGGGGCGAGCAATGCCGTGGCGCAGCTCAGTCCCGAGCAGAAGGCCCGGGGCGTGGTCACGGCTTCGACCGGCAATCATGGTCGGGCGCTCGCCTTTGCCGCCTCGCAGCAGGGCGTCAAGGCGATTGTCTGCCTGTCGAACCGGGTACCGGCCAACAAGGTGCAGGCGATTCGCGATTTGGGTGCCCAGGTGTGCATCGTCGGCCAGTCCCAGGACGATGCCCAGCGTGAAGCCGAACGCATCGCCCGGGAGCAGGGCGCGACCTTCCTGCCACCCTTCGATCACCCGGCGATCATCGCCGGCCAGGGCACCCTCGGTCTGGAGATCCTCGAGCAGCAGCCGGAGGTGTCCCAAGTGCTGGTGCCGCTGTCCGGTGGCGGCTTGTTCGCCGGCGTGGCCCTGGCGCTCAAGAGTGCCAACCCAGCGATCCAGGTCCACGGCATCAGCATGGCCCGAGGCGCGGCGATGCACGCCAGCCTCGCCGCCGGGCAGCCCGTGGACGTCGAAGAACTGCCGACGCTGGCCGACTCCCTCGGTGGCGGCATCGGCCTGGACAACCGCTACACCTTCGCCATGACCCGGCAGCTGCGCAATGACCTGCACCTGCTTTCGGAAGCCTCCATCGCCAATGCCATCCGCCACGCTTATCACCACGAACGCCTGGTGCTCGAAGGCGCTGCGGTGGTGGGCATCGCGGCGTTGCTCGAAGGCTTGGTCGAGCCGCGCGGCCCCATCGTCCTGGTGGTCAGCGGGCGCAGTGTCGACACCGAACAACATGCCCGCGTGATCGCCGGCGCCAACGCTTGATAACCCGTTAACGGAGCCTGTCATGAGTGAAGTCACCCTATTGAGCGAAGCCGACCTGCGCAGCTGCGTGGCCCTCGACCTGGCCAGCATCGACGCCATTGAGCAGGCCTTCGTGCTGTTGGCCACCGCCGCCGTGGCGATGCCGCCGATCCTGCGCTTGGACATTCCCGAGCACAACGGTGAAGTGGATGTGAAGACCGCGTACCTGCCGGGCCTGGAACGCTTCGCCATCAAGGTCAGCCCGGGCTTTTTCGATAACCCCAAGCTCGGCCTGCCCAGCCTCAACGGCATGATGATGCTGCTCTCGGCACGCACCGGCCTGCTGGAAGCCCTACTGCTGGACAACGGCTACCTCACCGCCGTGCGCACCGCGGCGGCCGGGGCGGTGGCAGCGCGGTGCCTGTCCCGTGAGCAAAGCCGCAGCGTCGCGCTGATCGGTGCTGGCGAACAGGCGGCTCTGCAGCTTCAGGCGCTGCGCCTGGTGCGGCCCATCGACGAGGTGCGGGTGTGGGCGCGGGATGCGCAAAAGGCCGAGGAGTTCAGTCAGGCGCTGGCGCGTGACAGCGCACTGGCCGTCACGCCATGCGCTTCCATTGACGATGCCGTGGAAGGTGTGGACATCGCCATCACCTGCACCCCCAGTCGTGAGCCGTTGATCCAGGCTCGCCATCTGCACCCCGGCCTGCACATCACGGCGATGGGCTCGGACGCGGAACACAAGAACGAAATTTCCCCGCAAGCCCTGGCGACCGTCGACTGCTATGTCGCCGACCGCCTGAGCCAGACCCGCGTGCTCGGCGAACTGCACCACGCCCTGGCGGCCGGCACCGTTGGCGATGAGGTCGCGTTGCGGGAGCTGGGCCAGGTGCTGGCGGGGCAGCGGGCCGGGCGTACCGACGAGGCGCAGGTCACCCTGTGCGATCTCACCGGCACCGGTGCCCAGGACACCGCCATCGCCAGCCTGGCGTTCGAGCGGGCACGGGCGGCGGGCAAGGGCTTTGCGTTCGGCCGCTAGAGCATTTTTCTCATGAGTCATTGAACAGAGGGCAGGTGGATGTCAGAGATCGTCGTCAATCTTCCGTTCCAGCGGGAGGAATACAGTCAACGCCTGGCGAAGGTTCGTGCGGCCATGCAGGCCCAGGGTCTGGAGCTGCTGGTGGTGACCGACCCGTCGAACATGGCCTGGCTCACCGGCTATGACGGCTGGTCGTTCTATGTGCACCAGTGCGTGCTGGTGGCGCTGGAGGGCGAGCCTGTGTGGTTCGGGCGCGGCCAGGATGCCAACGGTGCCAAGCGCACGGTGTTCATGCAGGCCGAGAACATCGTCGGCTACCCGGACATCTACGTGCAGTCCCGCGAGCGCCATACCATGGACTACCTGTCCCGGGAAGTGATCATCGCCCGTGGCTGGGGCGCGCTGAGCATCGGCGTGGAAATGGACAACTATTACTTCAGCGCCGCGGCGTACCTGTCGCTGCAAAAGCATTTGCCCCAGGCGAAACTGGTGGATGCGGTGGGCCTGGTGAACTGGCAGCGAGCGGTCAAGTCGCCCCAGGAAATCGCCTACATGCGCATTGCCGCGCGCATCGTCGAAAACATGCACAGCCGGATCCTGGAACGGATCGAACCGGGCATGCGCAAGAACGAACTGGTGGCCGAGATCTACAGCAGCGGCATCCTTGGCGTCGATGGCCATGGCGGTGACTACCCGGCCATCGTGCCACTGCTGCCCACCGGCGCCGATGCCAGCGCGCCCCACCTGACCTGGGACGATTCGCCGTTCGAACAGGGCGCCGGCACCTTCTTTGAAATCGCCGGTTGCTACAAGCGTTACCACTGCCCGCTCTCGCGCACCATTTACCTGGGCAAGCCACCGCAACATTTCCTCGACGGCGAAAAAGCCGTGGTCGAAGGCATCGCCGCCGGCCTGGATGCGGCCAAGCCGGGCAACACCACGGGCGACATTGCCGTGGCGTTTTTCAAGGTGCTGGAGAAATTCGGCATTCACAAGGACAGCCGTTGCGGCTACCCCATCGGGATCAGTTATCCGCCGGATTGGGGCGAGCGCACCATGAGCCTGCGCCCCGGCGACAACAGCGTGTTGCAGCCGGGCATGACCTTCCACTTCATGCCGGGGCTGTGGATGGACGATTGGGGCCTGGAAATCACCGAAAGCATCCTGATCACCGAGACCGGCGTCGAGACGCTGTGCAACGTGCCTCGTCAACTGTTCGTGAAGGATTGACCCATGCCTGACGTGCCCAACAATCCCATCAGCGCCACGGTCGACTTCAGCCGCGAGGGCGTGCAGCACGGCTTTCTCAAACTGCCGTATTCGCGGGACGATTCGGCCTGGGGCGCGGTGATGATTCCCATCACGGTCATCCAGCGCGGTAGCGGTCCGACGGCGCTGCTCAGCGGTGGCAACCATGGCGATGAATACGAAGGCCCAGTGGCCCTGAGCAAACTGGCCCAGCAACTGACCGCCGACGAAGTCAGTGGGCGGGTGATCATCGTGCCGTTCATGAACACCCCGGCGTTCCATGCCGGGCGCCGGACGTCGCCCATCGACAAGGGTAACCTGAACCGCAGTTTTCCCGGCAGGCCGGACGGCACCGTCACCGAGAAAATCGCCGACTATTTCAATCGCACATTGTTGCCCTTGGCCGACATTGTCCTCGACATTCATTCCGGTGGCCGGACCCTGGATTTCCTGCCGTTCGCCGCCTGCCACGTGTTGCCGGACAAACAGCAACAGGCGCGCTGCGAGGCCGGGATGCTGGCGTTCAACGCGCCGTATTGCATGCGCATGCTGGAGCTGGACGCCGGGGCGATGTACGACACGGCGGCCGAATTCCAGGGCAAGGTGTTCGTCACCACCGAGCTGGGCGGCGGCGGTTCGTCGACCGCCCGCAGCGTGGCGATTGCCGAGCGTGGGGTACGCAACCTGCTGATCCACGCAGGCATCCTGCGGGGCACGATCGAGTTGCAGCCGTCGTTGGTGCTCGACATGCCGGACGCCAGTTGTTTCATTGCCAGCGAGCACGACGGTTTGCTGGAAATGTGCCGCGACCTGGGGGAGCACGTGACCCATGGCGAGGTGGTGGCACGGATCTACGACACCACCCGTAGCGGCGTCGCCCCGGTCGAATACCGCGCCGCCCGCAGCGGCCTGCTGGCGGCCCGACACTTTCCCGGATTGGTGCAGTGTGGCGATACGCTGGCGGTGATTGCGGATGTGTTGGCTTGATACACCTCAACTGACACACCACCTTGTGGCGAGGGAGCTTGCTCCCGCTCGGCTGCGAAGCAGCCGTCGCTTTTCGGCATGGGGCAGACGGAACCGAGACCGGGGCCGCTGCGCGCCCCAGCGGGAGCAAGCTCCCTCGCCACAGTAATCGATGTGATGTCTGGAATGACTGGAGAGCCCCGGCCCATGCACAAGCTCGATCGCTACGACCTCAAGATCCTGCAGATCCTCGCCGAGGATGGGCGCATCACCAAGTCGAGCCTGGCCGAGGCCATCAACCTGTCGGTGACGCCGGCCTGGGAGCGGGTGCGCAAGCTGGAGGCGGCGGGCCTGATCGTCGGCTATCGAGCGCAGATCGATTGGGGCGCGGTGTTCAAGCGTCAGCAGGTGCTGGTGGAAATCACCCTGGCCCGGCACACCGCCCAGGACATGCGCCGTTTCGAACAACGCATGATCGCCGCGCCCGAAGTCGCATTCTGTTACGCCACCGGCGGCGGGGTCGATTACCTGGCGATGATCCAGGCACCGGACGTCGATGCCTACCAACGCTTCGTCGACCAACTGCTGCTGGAGGACCTGGGCATCGAACGCTATTTTACCTACATCGTCACCAAGACCATCAAGACCGCCGGCGCCTTGCCGGCGGAGCTGGCGCCATCCTCCTGAGCACCACAGAAAACACTTCTGCGCAGGTCGTTTCCAGAAAAAAGCCAAGGTCCGACCCCGCTCAAACAGCGGATAACCCAAGCACCGCTGCCCTAGCATGGATTCACGCACACGCTCTGGAGTGAACGTCATGCCTTACCAACACCCGCTGCTGTTCAAAGCGCTCTGCTACATCGATGGCCATTGGGTCCACAGCGACAGTGGCCACAGCGTGGCCGTCCACAACCCGGCCACCCGCACCGTCATCGGCCATGTGCCGATGCTCGATCAGCCACAGATCGTCGCGGCGGTGGACGCGGCGCATCGCGCATTCCCGGCGTGGCGCGAACAGAGCCTGGAAACTCGCGGCGCGATCCTGCGGCGCTGGGCGGCGTTGATCGGCGAACACAGCGAAGACCTCGCGCGCATCCTCAGCCTGGAGCAGGGCAAGCCGCTGGCCGAGTCCCGTGGCGAAATCGCCTATGCTGCCAGCTTCATCCCATGGTTCGCCGAAGAGGCCCGGCGCCTGTACGGTCAGAACATCCCCAGCCATATCCCGAATGCGCACCTGGGTACGATCAAGGAGCCGGTGGGCGTGTGCGCGCTGCTCACGCCGTGGAATTTCCCTTCGGCGATGATTACCCGCAAGGCTGCCGCCGCTCTGGCCGCCGGTTGCACGGTGGTGATCAAGCCGGCCCACGAAACGCCTTACTCAGCGTTGGCCCTGGCGCAACTGGCCGAGGAAGCCGGCTTTCCCGCCGGGGCCTTCAACGTGGTGTTGGGTGAGCCGCACATGGCCATGGAAACCCTGGTCAAGGACCGTCGCGTACGCTCGGTGAGCTTCACGGGCTCGACCCGGGTCGGCAAGCTGGTGCTGCAGGCGGCGGCCCATGACGTGAAGAAAGTCGCGCTGGAACTGGGCGGCAACGCGCCGTTCATTGTCTGCGCCGATGCCGACCTGGCCTTGGCGGTGAAAGTCGCCGTGGAGGCGAAGTTCCAGACCTCGGGACAGGACTGCTGCGCGGCCAACCGGATCATGGTGCAGCGCCCGCTGTACCCGGCGTTTCTCAATCGTTTCGCCGCCGCAGTGCGCGCCTTGCGCGTCGGGCCGGCCATGGTCGATCAACAGGAGCAGGACGTGGATGTCGGGCCGTTGATGCACCAGGCGGCGCTCGATGCGACCGTCGACCGTGTCGCCGATGCCCTGGCCCTGGGTGCTCAGCGTCTGGTGGGGGGCGAGGCCCATGCCTTGGGCGGGTTGTTCTACCAACCGACCGTGCTGGCCGATGTCACGCCGCAGATGCGCATCTACCGTGAAGAAAACTTCGCGCCCATTGCCGGGGTGATGCCGTTCGACACCCTGGACGAAGCCATTGAAATGGCCAACGGCACCGAGTATGGGCTGGCGGCCTATATTTGTTCCAACCGCCTGGACGTCATCTATCCGCTGATCCGCCGTCTCGACCACGCCATGGTCGCGGTCAACGGCGTCAAGTTCACCGGCCACCCGATTCCCTTCGGTGGCATGAAAGCCTCGGGCCTCGGCCGCGAGGGTGGCAGCGAGGGCTTCGAGCCCTTTGTCGAAACCAAATATTTTTGCCTGCACCATCAAGGCCAGTTCCCAGGAGAGTCCGCATGAGCCAAGAACTCAACACGCTGTTCGAACAAGACCGTGCGCATTTCATGCACCCCTCGACTCACGCTCACGACCACGCCAGCGGCGCGCTCAAGGGGCGGATCATCAAGAGTGCGTCAGGCGTTCGCATTCGCGACCATGAAGGCCGTGAATTCATCGACGCCTTTGCCGGCCTCTATTGCGTGAACATCGGTTACGGGCGCACCGAAGTGGCCGACGCCATCTACAAGCAGGCCAAGGAACTGGCCTACTACCACACCTACGTCGGCCACTCGAGCGAGGCGATCATCGAGTTGTCCAGCCGCATCATGGACTGGGCGCCGGAAGGGATGAAGAAGGTCTATTACGGTTTGTCCGGCTCCGATGCCAACGAGACCCAGGTCAAGCTGGTGCGCTACTACAACAACGTACTGGGCCGGCCGCTGAAGAAAAAAATCATCTCACGGGACCGTGGTTACCATGGCTCGGGCATCATGACCGGCAGCCTGACCGGCCTGGCGACCTTCCACCAACATTTCGACCTGCCGGTGGAAGGGGTCAAGCACACCGTGTGTCCTCACTGGTATCGCAAGGCTCCGGCGGGCATGGACGAGGCCGCGTTCGTGGGTTACTGCGCCGACGAGCTGGAAAAAATGATCCTCGCCGAGGGTCCGGACACCGTGGCGGCGTTCATCGGCGAGCCGTTGATGGGCACCGGGGGCATCATCGTTCCTCCCGTCGGTTATTGGGATGCCATCCAGGCCGTGCTGAAAAAATACGACGTGCTGCTGATTGCCGATGAAGTGGTCTGCGCGTTCGGCCGCCTGGGTTCGAAGATGGGCAGCCAGCGCTACGGCATGAAGCCGGACCTGATCACCACCGCCAAAGGCCTGACCAGTGCCTATGCACCGTTGTCGGCAGTGATCATCGGGGAAAGGGTCTGGAGCGTGATTGAAAAAGCCTCCCAGGCCGAAGGTGCCATGGGCCATGGCTGGACCTACTCCGGACACCCGATCTGCGCAGCCGCGGCGTTAGCCAACCTCGACATCCTGGAACGGGAAAACCTTACGGCCAACGCCGAGGACGTTGGCGGTTACCTCAATCGTCGCCTGCGTGAAACGCTTGAGGGGCATCCGCTGGTGGGCGAGGTGCGCGGCGACGGCATGCTGGCGGCGGTGGAGTTCATGGCCGACCGTGAACAGCGTACGGCGTTCGACCCGGCACTCAAAGTCGGCCCGAAGGTCTCGGCCGCCTGTCTGGAGCGCGGCATGATCGCCCGCGCCATGCCCCATGGCGACATCCTGGGCTTTGCCCCACCCCTGATCCTGTCTCGCGGGGATGCGGACCTGATCGTCGACATCACCAAAAAGGCTATCGATCAGGTGGCGGGCGAGGTGTTGGCCTAAGCCCCATTAAATGTGGGAGGCGGACGCAGCATTTGCGCACGCCCCGGCCAAAACTGTGGGAGCGAGCCTGCTCGCGATAGCGGTCTGCCTGAGCCGGTGACGTGGGATGTGCCGCCATCATCGCGAGCAAGCTCGCTCCCACAGGGAATTTGTGGTGGACGCAGCATTTGCGCACGCCCCGGTCAAAACTGTGGGAGCGAGCTTGCTCGCGATAGCGGTCTGTCTGAACCGGTGATGTGGGATGTGCTGCCGTCATCGCGGGCAAGCTCGCTCCCACAGGGGGATTTTCCTGGGCTAAAAAAAGCCCGCCCGATCATGTGATCGGGCGGGCTTTTGGGTGTTGGTCGCAAATTACTTCTTCAAACCGTAATGCTCATCGAGCATGCCGGGCGAATTCGGGGCCTTGGGGGCGTAGTCCCGCGGCGGTTCCTGGATCCCTTTTGGTGGGGTCAGGCGTTCCCGTGGCGTCTGTGCCGCATCGGCTTGCAGGGCGGCCAGCAGGCGCTGGCGAGTCTGCTCGTCCAGGGCCAGGCGATTGGCACCCTCGGACAAATGATCCTGGACATCCTGGTAGCTCTGGGTGAGTTTTTTCACCAGAGAAGCGGTGCTGTTGAAGTGGGTGACCACTTCATTCTGATAACTGTCGAAACGTTCCTGAATGTCGTCCAGCTGACGTTGCGTGCTGTTGGGCACCGCATTGGGCAGCAGTCGGGCAAGCAGGAATCCAATGGCGACACCGGCAACCAGGGCAAGAGTCGGCAACAACCAAACTAAGAGCGAGTGTTCCACGAGTCCTTCCTCTATAAACGGCTTTGCTTTACGTTAACGGCTCGGACCTGCGCTGTATACCGCGAAGAACATCGCAATCATGCCAGGCACAGACTTTAGCTAGACGAGTCGACCCAATTCGGGGTCACGGAGTTCTTTCCCTTGCTTATGCGCGAAACCCCTGTCGTCATCGATGGCCCCGTGGGCCAACTGGAAGCCTTGTACCTGGACAGCGAGGCCCCCCGTGGCCTGGCGCTGATCTGCCACCCGAACCCGGTGCAAGGCGGGACCATGCTCAACAAAGTGGTCTCGACCCTGCAACGCACTGCCCGTGATGCTGGGCTTGTTACGTTGCGTTTCAATTATCGTGGCGTGGGTGCCAGCGCCGGCACCCATGACATGGGCACCGGCGAAGTGGATGACGCCCAGGCTGTCGCCCAATGGCTGCGTGGAAAATACCCGCAATTGCCCCTGACCCTGTTCGGTTTTTCCTTCGGTGGCTTTGTCGCTGCCAGCCTGGGCGGGCGCCTGGAAGCCCAGGGGCAAGCGGTCAAACACCTGTTCATGGTGGCCCCGGCGGTGATGCGCCTGGACGAGCGATCGCCCTTGCCGACCGGTGGCGAGTTGACCGTGATCCAGCCGGAAACCGACGAAGTGGTCGATCCGCAGCTGGTTTACGAATGGTCCGACACGCTCCAACGTCCCCATGAGCTGCTGAAAGTGGCAGAATGCGGACACTTTTTTCATGGCAAGCTGACCGATCTCAAGGATCTGATCCTGCCGCGCCTCTCGAATTGACAGCAGTCTGACAAGCGATAACCCATGACGACGCGTACCCGTATCCTGACCGGCATCACCACCACCGGCACCCCGCACCTGGGCAACTATGCCGGCGCCATCCGTCCGGCGATTCTCGCCAGCCGCGACAGCAACGCCGATTCGTTCTACTTCCTGGCCGACTACCACGCCCTGATCAAGTGCGATGACCCGTTGCGTATCCAGCGTTCGCGCCTGGAGATCGCCGCCACCTGGCTGGCCGGCGGCCTGGACGTGGACCGCGTGACGTTCTATCGCCAGTCCGATATTCCCGAGATCCCGGAACTGACCTGGCTGCTGACCTGCGTCGCGGCCAAGGGCCTGCTCAACCGTGCCCACGCCTACAAGGCCTCGGTGGACAAGAATGTCGAAGCCGGGGAAGACCCGGATGCCGGTGTCACCATGGGCCTCTACAGCTACCCGATCCTCATGGCCGCCGACATCCTGATGTTCAACGCCCACAAGGTCCCGGTCGGTCGCGACCAGATCCAGCACGTGGAAATGGCCCGTGACATCGGCCAGCGCTTCAATCATCTGTTCGGCCAGGGCAAGGAGTTCTTCACCATGCCCGAGGCGCTGATCGAGGAAAGCGTCGCCACGCTGCCGGGCCTCGATGGCCGCAAGATGTCCAAGAGCTACGACAACACCATCCCGTTGTTCAGCAGCGCCAAGGACATGAAGGACGCGATCTCGCGGATCGTCACCGACTCCCGTGCCCCGGGCGAAGCCAAGGATCCGGACAATTCGCACCTGTTCACCCTGTTCCAGGCCTTCGCCACCCCGGCCCAGTCCGCTGAGTTCCGCAGCGAACTGCTGCAAGGCCTGGGTTGGGGCGAAGCCAAGAACCGCCTGTTCCAGTTGCTCGACAATGAACTGGGTGAAGCGCGCGAGCGTTATCACCAGTTCATCGAACGGCCGTCGGACCTTGAAGACATCCTGCAACTGGGCGCGAGCAAGGCCCGGGCCGTGGCAACGCCGTTCCTCAACGAACTGCGCGAGGCCGTTGGCCTGCGTTCGTTCGTCAGTCAGGTCCAGGTCGCAACCCAGGCCAAAAAGAAAGCGGCCAAGGCGGCACGTTTCGTCAGCTTCCGCGAGGATGACGGCAGTTTCCGTTTCCGCCTGCTTTCTGCCGATGGCGAGCAACTGTTGCTCTCGAACAATTTTGTCGACGGCAAGACCGCAGGGCAGGTGACCAAGCAATTGCAGGCCGGCCAACCCTTGGACGTACGCAGCGACGACCTGGGTTTCAGCGTCTGGCTCGACGGTGAGTGCGTGGCGAACAGCCCGGCCTTCGCCGACGGCGCCGCCCGGGATGCGGCCATCGATGCGCTGCGCGTCGCCCTGACGCCTGCCCAGGACTGATCGCGGCGCATCACCCGACCATCGGCCCGAATAAGGGCCGATTGCCATTCCTCTGTGCCATCGCTACAGTGACGGCCCGTTTTTGTTGCCTTGCTAACGAATATGACGCCCCTAGAACGATATCAAGCTGATCTGAAACGCCCGGAGTTCTTCCACGACGCAGCCCAGGAAACGGCGGTGCGGCATTTGCAGCGCCTGTACGACGACCTGGTCGCGGCCTCGAACAACAAGCCGGGCCTGTTGGGCAAACTGTTCGGCAAAAAAGACCAGGCACCGGTCAAGGGCCTGTATTTCTGGGGCGGCGTTGGCCGTGGCAAGACCTACCTGGTGGACACCTTCTTCGAAGCGCTGCCGTTCAAGGAAAAGACACGCACGCACTTCCACCGCTTCATGAAGCGCGTGCACGAGGAAATGAAGACCCTGGGGGGCGAGAAGAACCCGCTGACCATCATCGCCAGGCGTTTTGCCGACGAGACCCGGGTGATCTGCTTCGATGAGTTCTTCGTTTCCGACATCACCGACGCCATGATCCTGGGCACCTTGATGGAAGAGCTGTTCAAGAATGGCGTGACCCTGGTCGCCACCTCGAACATCGTGCCGGACGGCCTGTACAAGGACGGCCTGCAGCGGGCGCGGTTCCTGCCGGCCATCGCACTGATCAAGGAACACACTGAAATCGTCAACGTCGACAGCGGCGTCGACTACCGCCTGCGTCACCTCGAGCAAGCGGAATTGTTCCACTTTCCGTTGGATGCCGCCGCCGAAGAAAGCCTGCGCAAGAGCTTCCGCGCCCTGACGCCGGAATGCACCCAGGCGGTGGAAAACGATGTGCTGATCATCGAAAACCGCGAGATCCGCGCCATCCGCACCTGTGACGACGTGGCCTGGTTCGACTTCCGCGAACTGTGCGACGGCCCGCGCAGCCAGAACGACTACATCGAACTGGGCAAGATCTTCCACGCCGTGTTGCTCAGCGGCGTCGAGCAGATGAGCGTCACCACCGACGACATCGCCCGTCGCTTCATCAACATGGTCGATGAGTTCTACGACCGTAACGTGAAGCTGATCATTTCGGCCGAAGTCGAACTCAAGGACCTCTACACCGGCGGTCGCCTGACCTTCGAATTCCAGCGGACCTTGAGTCGTTTGCTGGAGATGCAATCCCACGAGTTCCTCTCGCGAGCGCATAAGCCGTAGGGATTCTGAAAACAGAAAAAGGTCTGCGATTGCAGGCTTTTTTTGCGTGCGAGATTTAGCAGTTCACTGCATGACCCTGTGGGAGCGGGCTTGCTCGCGAAGGGGGCGGCATGTTCAGCATAAATGCAAGCTGACCCACCGCTTTCGCGAGCAAGCCCGCTCCCACATAGGATTGCATTCAGCTCTGGTTCACGCCGCCTGCTGAAACTGCTGCCGATACTGGTTCGGCGACAGGTCGGTATGTTGCCGGAACAATCGTGCGAAAAAGCTCGCATCGTCGTAGCCGACTTCGTAGCTGATGGTCTTGATGCTCTTGCGGCTGCCGGAGAGCAGGCCCTTGGCGGTTTCGATCCGCAGTCGTTGCAGGTAATGCAGCGGCTTGTCGCCGGTGGCGGTCTGGAAGCGGCGCATGAAATTGCGGATGCTCATGCCATGCTCCCGGGCAACATCCTCGAAGCGGAACTTATCGGCGAAGTGCTCTTCGAGCCATTGCTGAATCTGCAGGATGATCACGTCCTGGTGCAGCTTCTGCCCGCCAAAGCCGATCCGTCCCGGCGAATAGCTGCGTTGCACTTCATACAGGATGTCCCGTGCCACGGCCTGGGCCACGTTGGCGCCGCAGAAGCGTTCAATGAGGTAAATATAGAGGTCGCAGGCCGAGGTCGCGCCGCCGGCGCAAAACAGGTTGTCGGCGTCGGTCAGGTGCTTGTCCTGGTTCAGGTGCACCTGGGGGAAGCGCTCCTTGAAGGCATTGAAGAAGCGCCAATAGGTCGTCGCTTCCTTGCCGTCGAGCAGACCGGCCTCGGCCAGCCAGAACACCCCGGTGGCTTCGCCGCAGAGTACCGCGCCGCGAGCGTGTTGTTCGCGCAGCCAGGGCAGTATCTGGGGATAGCGTTGGCAGAGGCTGGCGAAATCATCCCAGAAGGCCGGCAGGATGATGATGTCGGTGTTTTCCAAGCCACCGTCCACCGGCATGATCACATCGCTGAAGCTGTTCACCGGTTTGCCATCGGGGCTGACCAGCCGGGTTTCAAACGCCGGCGTCAGACCGTGGCCCAGTTGTTTGCCATAGCGCAGGCTGGCCAGGTGGAAAAAATCCTTGGCTTGCATGAGGGTGAAGGCGAAGACCCGGTCGATTGCCAGGATGCTGACGCGCCGCAAGGGCGTGGAGGCGTGCATAGACATAATTCATCTTTATTTTTATAGGGGGAAGTGGTCACCAGACGGCTGGATCGTCTTATTTTTTGTCGGATGTGTCCAGTGTCCTGTCGTACACCGCAGGCTTAGGCTCTGTGGGATAACCATGTCCGACAATAACCAAAGGTGAGTCATGATCCCAAGAACACTGTTCAGTCCCGAGCACGAATTGTTTCGTGACAGCGTACGAACCTTCCTCGAAAAAGAAGCCGTGCCGTACCACAGCCAGTGGGAAAAACAGGGGCATGTCGATCGCCAGCTCTGGAACAAGGCGGGGGAGGCGGGCATGTTGTGCTCGCACCTTCCAGAAACCTATGGTGGATTGGACGCGGACTTCCTCTACAGCACGGTGGTGATCGAGGAGATCGGTCGCCTGGGGCTGACGGGGATCGGTTTCTCGCTGCATTCCGACATCGTCGCGCCGTACATCCTGCATTACGGCAGTGAGGCGCTGAAACACAAGTACCTGCCGAAACTGGTGTCCGGCGAAATGGTCACGGCCATCGCGATGACCGAGCCAGGCGCCGGTTCCGACCTGCAGGGGGTGAAGACCACGGCGGTGCTGGACGGTGACGAATACGTCATCAACGGCTCCAAGACCTTCATCACCAATGGTTTCCTGGCGGACCTGGTGATTGTGGTCGCCAAGACCGATCCCAAGGCTGGCGCCAAGGGCACCAGCCTGTTCCTGGTGGAAGCGGGCACGCCGGGCTTCGAAAAGGGCAAGCGCCTGGAAAAAGTCGGAATGAAGGCCCAGGACACGTCGGAATTGTTCTTCCAGGATGTCCGCGTGCCGAAGGACAACCTGCTCGGACAGGCCGGAATGGGCTTTGCCTACCTGATGCAAGAGCTCCCTCAGGAGCGCCTGACCGTCGCCATCGGCGGCCTAGCTTCGGCCGAGGCGGCGCTGCAATGGACCTTGGACTACACCCGCGAGCGCAAGGCGTTCGGTAAAACCATCGCCGACTTCCAGAACACCCGTTTCAAACTCGCGGAAATGGCTACCGAAATCCAGATTGGCCGGGTCTTCGTCGACCGCTGCCTGGAGTTGCACCTGCAAGGCAAGCTGGACGTGCCGACGGCGGCGATGGCCAAGTATTGGGGCACCGACCTGCAATGCAAGGTGCTCGACGAGTGCGTGCAGTTGCATGGCGGCTACGGCTTCATGTGGGAATACCCGATTGCCCGGGCATGGGCGGATGCGCGGGTGCAGCGGATCTATGCCGGGACTAACGAGATCATGAAGGAGATCATTGCGCGGTCGCTTTGAATTCGCTGTGAGCCTGAGGCCGCCATCGCGAGCAAGCTCGCTCCCACATTGATTTATGCCTGGCCACGATTTTGTGGTCGGCACGGAACCCTGTGGGAGCGAGCTTGCTCGCGATGAGGCCTGCGGATCAGGGCGCCGGATTCGGTTGATCCTTGTGAATCGCCTCGATCCCCGCCAGCACTTCGTCCGATAGCTTCAGGTCGAAGCTTTCGATGTTGCTGTCCAGTTGCTCCAGTGTGGTGGCGCCAATGATGTTGCTGGTCACGAACGGCTGTTGGGTGACGAACGCCAGGGCCATCTGTGCCGGGTCCAGGTCGTGCTCGCGGGCCAATGCGACATAACGGCTGCACGCCGCTTCCGATTGCGGGTTGAAGTAGCGGCTGAAGCGGCTATAGAGGCTCAGGCGGCCTTTAGGTGGACGCGCGCCACCTTCGTATTTGCCCGACAGGAAGCCGAACGCCAGGGGCGAATAAGCCAGCAGGCCGCATTGCTCGCGAATGGCGATTTCCGCCAGGCCGACCTCGAAGCTGCGGTTGAGCAGGTTGTACGGGTTCTGGATCGACACCGCCCGCGGCCAGCCACGGGCTTCGGCCAGGGCCAGGAACTTCATGGTGCCCCACGGTGTTTCGTTGGACAGGCCGATGTGGCGGATCTTGCCGGCGCGGACCTGCTCGTCCAGGGCTTCGAGGGTGTCCTCCAGCGGTGTGAACGTTTCGTCGGCCTTGTGCTGGTAGCCCAGTTGACCGAAGAAGTTGGTGCTGCGCTCCGGCCAGTGCAGCTGGTAAAGATCGATCCAGTCGGTCTGCAGGCGCTTGAGGCTGGCGTCCACGGCCTGGACGATGTGCTGGCGGTTGTGCTTGAGGTGCTTGTCGCGGATGTAGTCGATGGTGTTGCCGGGACCGGCGATCTTGCTCGCCAGGATCCAGTCGGCACGGTCGCCGCGGCTTTTGAAGTAATTGCCGATGTAGCGCTCGGTGGTGGCGTAGGTCTCGGCCTTGGGGGGCACCGGGTACATCTCTGCGGTGTCCATGAAATTGATGCCGGCACCCTTGGCGCGTTCGATCTGGGCGAAGGCCTCGGCCTCGCTGTTCTGCTCACCCCAGGTCATGGTGCCGAGGCACAGGGCACTCACGTTCAGATCGGTACGGCCTAGCTGGCGATAGTCCATCGGGAACTCCTTGGGCAAAACAATCATAAAAGCAGGTTGAAATATTTTTCGCAATCTGCATAATTGCGCACCTCTTTCTGCAGTGGAAGTGATGCGCCGCCGCCGAAGAATCTTGCCGTTGAACGGACGCGCCGACCCGAGCCCCCGAAAGCGTCTGTATCCGGCTGCCTTTGACTTGTCAAAGTACGCACTATTCAGTAAGATCCGCCGTCTAATTTACAGGGCGGCCCCTGAGGCTATAAAGAATGAAAACTTTTACTGCTAAACCGGAAACAGTAAAGCGCGACTGGTTTGTCGTCGACGCTGCTGGTCAGACCCTGGGTCGTCTGGCCACCGAAATCGCGAGCCGTCTGCGTGGCAAGCACAAGCCTGAGTACACCCCTCACGTTGACACCGGTGACTACATCGTCGTGATCAACGCTGAGCAAGTACGTGTTACTGGCGCTAAAACCACTGACAAAATGTACTACTCCCACTCCGGTTTTCCTGGCGGCATCAAGTCGATCAACTTTGAAAAGCTGATCGCCAAAGCCCCTGAGCGCGTGATCGAGACCGCGGTTAAAGGCATGCTGCCTAAGAACCCACTGGGTCGCGACATGTATCGTAAGCTGAAGGTTTATGCGGGCGCTGCTCACCCTCATACTGCTCAGCAGCCCCAAGAACTGAAGTTTTAACGGAATAGTTCATTATGTCGGCGACTCAAAATTACGGCACTGGCCGTCGCAAGACTGCAACCGCACGCGTTTTCCTGCGTCCGGGCACTGGTAACATCTCCATCAACAACCGCTCCCTGGATAACTTCTTCGGCCGCGAAACTGCCCGCATGGTAGTTCGTCAGCCGCTGGAACTGACCGAGACCGTCGAAAAATTCGACATCTACGTCACTGTTATCGGTGGTGGTGTAAGTGGTCAAGCTGGCGCAATCCGCCACGGCATCACTCGCGCCCTGATGGATTACGACGAGACTCTGCGTGGTGCTCTGCGCAAAGCCGGCTTCGTAACTCGCGATGCTCGCGAAGTTGAACGTAAGAAAGTCGGTCTGCGTAAAGCGCGTAAGCGTCCGCAGTACTCGAAGCGTTAATTCCGCTTCCGCTTTCAAAAGGCGCCCAGTTCCTCACGGAGCTGGGCGTTTTTTTATGGGCAAAAGAATTGCTCTGTGACAACTTGCCACATTCGTAGAGCCCCTATACTACAAGGCCTGGCGGTTTGGCCGCTTGGTAATTACCTTGTCAGAATTGGGGCTTTTCATTACCATTCGGCAAAATTTTTATAAGTTCAGATTTTTACTTAGTAGACGCCTGATCTAACAGGCCACAAAGCTGATGGGAGAGGACTGAATGAGCAATGACGGCGTGAATGCAGGCCGGCGTCGCTTCCTGGTAGCAGCCACATCCGTGGTGGGTGCTGCAGGAGCGGTGGGGGCTGCGGTCCCGTTCGTGGGGTCATGGTTTCCCAGCGCCAAGGCGAAAGCCGCAGGTGCACCGGTGAAAGTGAATGTCAGCAAGATCGAGCCAGGCCAGCAGATGATTGCTGAGTGGCGCGGCCAGCCGGTGTTCATCGTCCGCCGTACAGAGGAAATCCTGGGGAATCTGAAAAAGATCGAGGGTCAGTTGTCCGACCCGTCCTCCAAGAACTCCACGCAACCGACTTATGTCGACCCGCAGACGCGTTCGATCAAGCCAGAGGTCCTGCTGCTGATCGGGATCTGTACGCACCTGGGTTGCTCGCCAACGTTCCGTCCCGAAGTAGCGCCTGCCGACCTGGGCAAGGACTGGGTCGGTGGTTATTTCTGCCCTTGCCACGGCTCCCACTACGACCTGGCCGGTCGCGTCTACAAGTCGCAGCCTGCACCTCTGAACCTGCCAGTTCCCCCGCATTCCTATGAGACCGATGACATCATTGTCGTTGGCGTCGATACGGAGAAAGCGTGATGAGCAAATTCATGGATTGGGTTGATGCGCGCTTTCCCGCGACCAAAATGTGGGAAGACCATCTCAGCAAATATTACGCTCCGAAAAACTTCAACTTCTTCTACTTCTTTGGTTCCCTGGCATTGCTCGTTCTGGTCAACCAGATCGTCACCGGTGTCTGGCTGACCATGAGCTACACCCCGTCGGCGGAAGAAGCGTTTGCCTCCGTCGAATACATCATGCGCGACGTCGAGTACGGCTCGATCCTGCGTCTGCTGCACTCCACCGGCGCTTCGGCGTTCTTCATCGTGGTCTACCTGCACATGTTCCGTGGCCTGCTCTACGGTTCGTACCAGAAGCCTCGCGAACTGGTGTGGGTCTTCGGCATGCTGATCTACCTGGCGCTGATGGCCGAGGCCTTCATGGGCTACCTGCTGCCGTGGGGTCAGATGTCCTACTGGGGCGCCCAGGTGATCATCTCGCTGTTCGGTGCGATCCCGGTCATCGGTGACGACCTGACCCAGTGGATCCGTGGTGACTACCTGATCTCGGGCATCACCCTGAACCGCTTCTTCGCCCTGCACGTGGTCGCCCTGCCAATCGTGATCCTCGGCCTGGTGGTGCTGCACATCCTCGCGCTGCACGAAGTCGGCTCGAACAACCCGGATGGCGTGGACATCAAGAAACACAAGGACGAGAACGGCGTACCGCTGGATGGCATCGCCTTCCATCCGTACTACACCGTGAAAGACATCGTCGGCGTGGTGGTCTTCCTGTTCATCTTCTGCTCCATCGTGTTCTTCTTCCCTGAAATGGGCGGTTACTTCCTCGAGAAGCCGAACTTCGAGCAGGCGAACGCGTTCAAGACCCCTGAGCACATTGCCCCGGTCTGGTACTTCACGCCGTTCTACGCGATCCTGCGGGCGATCCCGGACAAGCTGTTGGGCGTTATCGCCATGGGCGCGGCCATCGCCGTGCTGTTCGTCCTGCCATGGCTGGACCGCAGCCCCGTCAAGTCGATGCGCTACAAAGGCTGGCTGAGCAAGATCTGGCTCGTGGTGTTCTGCATCTCGTTCGTGATCCTGGGCGTGCTGGGCGTACTGGCACCGACACCGGAACGCACGCTGCTGTCGCAGGTTTGCACCTTCCTTTACTTCGCCTACTTCATTCTGATGCCGTTCTACACCAGGCTCGAGAAGACCAAACCGGTTCCGGAAAGGGTGACTGGCTGATGAAAAAGCTATTTGCTGTACTGATTCTTGCTGCTATGCCTGTACTGTCCTTCGCGGCTGAACACGGTGGTCCGGAGCTGGAAAAAGTCGACATCGACGTTTCCGACAAAGCGGCCATGCAGGACGGCGCACGTACGTTCGCCAACTACTGCATGGGTTGCCACAGTGCCAAGTTCCAGCGCTATGAACGCGTTGCCGATGACCTGGGCATCCCCCATGAGCTGATGCTCGAGAAGCTTGTGTTCACCGGTGCCAAACTGGGTGATCACATGACCATCGGCATGCAGCCTGCGGACGCCAAGACCTGGTTCGGCGCCGCGCCGCCGGACCTGACCCTGGTGGCCCGTGTGCGTGGCACCGACTGGCTTTACGGTTACCTGCGCTCGTTCTACGAAGACCCTGCACGTCCTTGGGGCGTGAACAACAAGGTCTTCCCGAACGTCGGGATGCCTAACGTTCTGGTCGGCCTCCAAGGGCGCCAGGTGGTAGGCTGCAAACAGGTTCAGATCGTTGAAGACGGCAAAAAGCAATTCGATCCGCTGACAGGCTCCGCTTTGACCCATGAAGCCTGCGACCAGCTGACCGTATTGCCGAACACCGGCACCCTGACCCCGGAGCAGTTCGATGAGAAGGTCAAGAACCTGGTGACCTTCCTGGCCTACTCGGCCAACCCGGTGAAGCTGGAGCATCAGCGCATCGGTACCTATGTATTGCTGTACCTGGCGTTCTTCTTCGTATTCGCTTACCTGCTCAAGCGTGAATACTGGAAAGACGTGCATTGATAAAGCTGTAAGCCATTGCTGTTAATCGTGCGCGCCCAAGGGCGTCTCTAGACATGTAACGAGCCTGGCCCGCCAGGCGTTACGGGAGACGCCCTCTGGGCGCGCTCGTTTTTCCGTTTTTCGATAATTTCAACAAGCGAGGAGGATCGCCATGGGCGTGACCAATCGGTTGGCCTGTTACTCCGACCCCGCCGACCACTATTCCCACCGGGTACGCATCGTACTGGCAGAGAAGGGTGTCAGCGCCGAGATCATTTACGTCGAAGCGGGTCGTCAGCCGCCGAAGCTGATCGAAGTGAACCCTTACGGCAGCCTGCCCACATTGGTCGATCGTGACCTGGCGTTGTGGGAGTCGACCGTGGTGATGGAATACCTGGATGAGCGTTATCCGCATCCACCCTTGCTGCCGGTTTATCCTGTGGCGCGTGCCAACAGCCGTTTGCTGATCCATCGCATCCAGCGTGACTGGTGCGGGTTGGTGGATCTGATCCTGGATTCCCGAACCAAGGAGCCGGCGCGAGTCGTGGCGCGCAAGGAATTGCGTGAAAGCCTGACGGGCGTATCGCCGCTGTTCGTCGACAAGCCGTTTTTCCTCAGTGAGGAACAAAGTCTGGTGGATTGCTGCCTATTGCCCATACTCTGGCGTTTGCCGATTCTGGGTATCGAACTGCCGCGGCCTGCCAAGCCGCTGCTTGATTATATGGAGCGCCAATTTGCGCGTGAGGCATTCCAGGCGAGTCTGTCTGGTGTCGAACGCGACATGCGCTAAGGCTTAAGGAGCCGCTATGAACTCCAGTCGACCTTATCTGGTCCGCGCGCTCTACGAGTGGATTGTGGACAATGATTGCACCCCGCACATGCTCGTCAATGCCGAGTTTCCGTCGGTGCAGGTGCCGCAGGGTTTTGCCAACGATGGGCAGATTGTCCTTAACGTGTCGCCAGCCGCTGTGCGTCACCTGCACATGGATAATGATGCCGTCAGCTTTGAAGGGCGCTTCGGTGGTGTGCCGCACACCCTGTATGTGCCTGTTGCTGCGATTCTGGGGATTTATGCCCGGGAAAATGGCCAGGGCATGGTGTTTGAGCTGGAAGCGCCGCTGGACGGTGAAGAAGAGTTCGAGCCGGATGATGACCTGCCACCACCGGATGACGAGCCGCCGCGGCCTAGTGGTCGGCCTAGTCTCAAGGTGGTGAAGTAGCGAGGCAGGTAATCTGTTCGCTGTTCGCCAAGGAAAATGCCTGTGTCGTGAGATGCGGGCATTTTTTTGGCTGTATTCGCGGCTATCTCGGCATCCATGCCGAGGTGCCCACTGCGCAATGCCTGCGTTCGGCCAGCGTGGTTAACGGGGCGCCCAGATCAAAAGCAAAGCAAAAGCGAGGCGGCCTTACAACCGACCTGTCTCCTCCGGCTGTACCCGATCCCATTGTGGGAGCGAGCTTGCTCGCGATGGCGTCAGGTCAGCAGCATCGGTGTTGGCTGGCACACCGCAATCGCGAGCAAGCTCGCTTGTATGGTAGGACTTGAAGGGGGGAGGAGGGACAAAGCTCGATTCTGACTGTTAGCCGCAGTACAGACCGTGGGAGATTTCACCCCTCCTCCTTTCACCCAAGCGCCGATAAAGAATGCATCTGGCCTAGACCGACGATAGGAACAAGCCTGCGCCTCTGGGTGAACCCTTCAAGTGTTCAAACCTTAGCCCGGAGGATTTTCAATGGCAATGCCGGTTTCTGTCGCAAAGCCGATCGTGGGTGTTGATGTCGCCAAAGATGAGTTGGTGATTTATCACGCAGAAACAGATCGACTGGAAGCGCTCCCCAACACCAAGGCAGCGATC
>NZ_FMTK01000024.1:0-93250 GCF_900100025.1 Pseudomonas sp. NFACC56-3
ACTTCGACAAGATCGACAGCGCCCCGGAAGAGAAAGCTCGCGGTATCACCATCAACACCGCTCACGTTGAATACGATTCGGCCGTGCGTCACTACGCACACGTTGACTGCCCAGGTCACGCCGACTACGTAAAAAACATGATCACCGGTGCTGCCCAGATGGACGGCGCGATCCTGGTTTGCTCGGCCGCTGATGGTCCGATGCCACAAACCCGTGAGCACATCCTGCTGTCCCGTCAGGTAGGCGTTCCGTACATCGTTGTCTTCCTGAACAAGGCTGACATGGTTGACGACGCTGAGCTGCTGGAACTGGTTGAGATGGAAGTGCGCGACCTGCTGAGCACTTACGACTTCCCAGGTGATGACACTCCAATCATCATCGGTTCGGCTCTGATGGCTCTGAACGGCCAAGACGACAACGAAATGGGCACCACTGCCGTCAAGAAGCTGGTGGAAACTCTGGACAGCTACATCCCAGAGCCAGAGCGTGCTATCGACAAGCCGTTCCTGATGCCAATCGAAGACGTATTCTCGATCTCCGGTCGCGGTACTGTTGTGACTGGTCGTGTTGAGCGTGGCATCGTCCGCATCCAGGAAGAAGTTGAGATCGTCGGTCTGCGCGACACTCAGAAAACTACCTGCACCGGCGTTGAAATGTTCCGCAAGCTGCTCGACGAAGGTCGTGCTGGCGAGAACTGCGGCGTACTGCTGCGCGGCACCAAGCGTGACGACGTTGAGCGTGGCCAGGTTCTGGTCAAGCCAGGTACCGTCAAGCCGCACACCAAGTTCACCGCAGAAGTTTACGTTCTGAGCAAGGAAGAAGGCGGCCGTCATACTCCGTTCTTCAAAGGCTACCGTCCACAGTTCTACTTCCGTACAACTGACGTGACTGGTAACTGCGAGCTGCCAGAAGGCGTTGAAATGGTAATGCCAGGTGACAACATTCAGATGACTGTTACCCTGATCAAGACCATCGCGATGGAAGACGGCCTGCGTTTCGCTATCCGTGAAGGCGGTCGTACCGTCGGCGCCGGCGTCGTAGCCAAAGTCATCGAGTAAGTCTCTTTTAGAGTCAGCTTGATGAGTTGAAAAGCCCCCGCTTAGCGGGGGCTTTTTTATTGGGTTGACACCTATCAGGGGCGTCTATAGAATTGCGCCTCCTTTTAACGGGCGTATTGCGCCCGGTGGGAATAGCAGCCGGAGTCTGAAATCCAATGCAAAATCAGCAAATCCGTATCAGGTTGAAGGCTTTTGACCATCGCCTGATCGACCAATCCACCCAGGAAATCGTGGAAACCGCGAAACGTACTGGTGCTCAAGTGCGTGGTCCAATTCCACTGCCTACCCGTAAAGAGCGGTTCACCGTTCTGGTCTCCCCGCACGTCAACAAAGACGCGCGTGACCAGTACGAGATCCGTACTCATAAGCGCGTTCTGGACATCGTCCAGCCAACGGATAAAACCGTTGATGCTCTTATGAAGCTCGATCTTGCGGCCGGTGTGGAAGTGCAGATCAGCCTCGGCTAAGACTCGGTCTTAGTCGTGTAACGCTCTGAAATGGGCGGCCATAGCGGGTGAAAGCCCCGTACACTCATGAGGTTTACAACATGACTATTGGTGTAGTCGGTCGTAAATGCGGTATGACCCGTATTTTCACCGAAGAAGGTGTCTCCATTCCGGTCACGGTCATTGAGATCGAGCCGAATCGCGTCACCCAGTTCAAAACTGAAGAGACCGATGGCTATCGTGCAGTGCAAGTCACTGTCGGCGAGCGTCGTGCTTCGCGTGTAACAGCAGCTCAGGCTGGCCACTTCGCCAAGGCGAACGTTGCCGCTGGTCGTACCGTAATGGAATTCCGTCTTGAAGAAGGCGAGTACCAGGCCGGCGATCTGATCAACGCTGAAATCTTCGCCGCTGGCCAACTGGTTGATGTAACCGGTCAGTCCAAGGGTAAAGGCTTCCAGGGTACGATCAAGCGTTGGAACTTCCGCGGGCAAGATAACACCCACGGTAACTCCGTATCCCACCGCGTTCCAGGCTCTATCGGCCAGTGCCAGACTCCTGGTCGTGTATTCAAGGGCAAAAAAATGTCCGGTCATATGGGCGCTGAGCGCGTGACCGTGCAGTCCCTCGAAGTAGTGCGCGTGGACGCTGAACGCAATCTGTTGTTGGTCAAGGGCGCTGTTCCTGGCGCTACTGGCGGCAACTTGGTTGTACGTCCAGCAGCCAAGGCTCGCGGTTAAGGGGAAGCTGACATGCAATTAAATGTAAATGACGCTCAAGCGATCGAAGTTTCCGAACTGACATTTGGCGGCGAATTCAACGAGACGCTGGTTCACCAAGCAGTCGTGGCCTACATGGCCGGCGGCCGTCAAGGTAGCAAGCAGCAGAAGACCCGTTCCGACGTTTCCGGTGGCGGCAAGCGCCCATGGCGTCAGAAAGGTACTGGCCGTGCTCGTGCCGGTACTATCCGTAGCCCAATCTGGCGTGGCGGCGGTACCACTTTCGCAGCTCGTCCTCAGGATCACTCCCAGAAGCTGAACAAGAAGATGTATCGCGCAGCAATGCGTTCCATCCTTGCTGAGCTGGTGCGTACTGATCGTCTGGTCGTGGTTCAGGACTTCGCTGTTGAAGCACCGAAAACCAAAGATCTGCTGAACAAGCTGAACGGCATGGGCCTGACTGACGTCCTGATCGTGTCTGACGCTGTTGATCAGAACCTGTACCTGGCTGCTCGCAACCTGCCACACGTCGACGTTCGTGACGTGCAGGGTTCCGATCCGGTCAGTCTGATCGCATACGACAAGGTGTTGATCACCGTGTCGGCCGTGAAGAAATTCGAGGAGCTGCTGGGATGAACCAGGAACGCGTATTTAAAGTTCTGCTTGGCCCGCACGTTTCCGAGAAGGCTACGGTTCTGGCAGACAAGAAAGGCCAGTTCGTTTTCAAGGTTGCTACCGACGCAACCAAGCTGGAAATCAAGAAGGCCGTCGAAAGCCTGTTCAGCGTGAAAGTAGAGCGCGTGACTACCCTGAACGTTCTGGGTAAAAGCAAGCGCACTGCTCGCGGTCTGGGCAAGCGTAATGACTGGAAGAAGGCAGTTATCTCCCTTCAGCCAGGCCAAGATCTCGATTTCAGCAGCAGTGCTGAGTAAGGAAGGGGTGCATCATGGCAATCGTTAAATGCAAACCGACTTCCCCTGGCCGCCGTTTTGTGGTCAAGGTGGTCAACCAGGAGCTGCATAAAGGCGCTCCTCACGCACCGCTGCTCGAGAAAAAATCGAAGTCTGGTGGTCGTAACAACAATGGCCGTATTACCACTCGTCACATCGGTGGTGGTCATAAGCAGCATTATCGTCTGGTCGACTTCCGTCGCAACGACAAGGATGGCATCGCTGCCACCGTCGAGCGTATCGAATACGATCCAAACCGTACTGCTCACATCGCTCTGCTGCTGTACGCAGATGGCGAGCGTCGCTACATCATCGCCCCTAAAGGCGTGAGTGCTGGCGACCAGCTGATCGCAGGTGCCCTGGCACCGATCAAGCCGGGCAACGCTCTGCAACTGCGTAACATTCCAGTTGGTAGCACCGTACACGGCATCGAATTGAAGCCAGGTAAAGGCGCACAGATCGCTCGTTCCGCTGGTGCTTCGGCTCAGCTGATCGCTCGTGAAGGTGTCTACGTGACCCTGCGTCTGCGTTCTGGTGAGATGCGTAAAGTACTGGCTGAATGCCGTGCGACCCTGGGCGAAGTCTCGAACTCCGAGCACAGCCTGCGTTCGTTGGGTAAAGCTGGTGCCAAGCGCTGGCGTGGCGTTCGCCCAACCGTTCGTGGTGTTGCCATGAACCCGGTTGACCACCCACATGGTGGTGGTGAAGGTCGTACCTCTGGTGGTCGTCATCCGGTATCGCCATGGGGCTTCCCGACTAAGGGCGCGAAGACTCGTGGTAATAAGCGTACCGACAAAATGATCGTCCGTCGTCGCAAGTAAATAGAGGGATACGACAGTGCCACGTTCTCTGAAAAAAGGTCCTTTTATTGATCTTCACCTACTGAAGAAGATCGAAGTGGCGGCGGAAAAGAACGATCGCAAACCAGTTAAGACCTGGTCGCGTCGTTCGATGATCCTGCCACAAATGGTCGGTCTGACCATCGCAGTACACAACGGTCGCCAACACGTCCCAGTTCTCGTGAACGAAGACATGGTCGGCCACAAACTGGGCGAGTTCGCCGGTACCCGCACATACCGTGGGCACGTGGCTGACAAGAAAGCCAAGCGTTAAGGGGTAAGGAAATGGAAGTAGCCGCTAAGTTGTCGGGCGCTCGAATCTCCGCCCAGAAAGCCCGCTTGGTCGCCGACCAGATCCGCGGGAAGAAGGTGGGCGAAGCGCTCAACCTGTTGGCTTTCAGCAGTAAGAAAGCCGCCGAGATCATGAAGAAAGTGCTGGAGTCGGCCGTAGCCAACGCCGAGCATAACGAAGGCGCAGACGTTGATGACCTGAAGGTCAGCACCGTTTTCGTCAACGAAGGGCGTTCGCTGAAGCGCATCATGCCACGTGCCAAAGGCCGTGCTGATCGCATCGTCAAGCGGTCTTGCCATATCACTGTCAAGGTTGCTGACAAGTAACGGAGTCGAAGAGATGGGTCAGAAAGTACATCCCATTGGCATTCGCCTGGGAATCGTCAAGGAGCACACCTCCGTCTGGTACGCAGACGGTCGGACTTATGCGGACTACTTGTTCGCTGATCTGAAGGTGCGTGAGTATCTCCAAGACAAACTAAAAAGCGCGTCCGTAAGCCGTATCGATATCCATCGTCCGGCGCAGACTGCACGTATCACCATCCACACCGCTCGTCCAGGTATCGTTATCGGGAAGAAAGGTGAAGATGTTGAGAAACTGCGTCAGGACCTGACCAAGCAAATGGGTGTGCCTGTGCACATCAATATCGAAGAGATCCGCAAGCCGGAGCTCGACGGTATGCTGGTTGCGCAGAGCGTAGCTCAGCAGCTGGAGCGTCGCGTCATGTTCCGTCGCGCTATGAAGCGCGCTGTACAGAACGCCATGCGCATTGGTGCCAAGGGCATCAAAATCCAAGTGAGCGGTCGTCTCGGCGGTGCTGAAATCGCACGTACTGAATGGTATCGCGAAGGTCGTGTGCCACTGCACACCCTGCGTGCCGACATCGACTATGCCAACTACGAAGCTCACACCACCTACGGTGTGATCGGTGTAAAGGTTTGGATCTTCAAAGGCGAAGTAATTGGTGGTCGCCAAGAAGAACTGAAGCCACAAGCACCAGCGCCTCGTAAAAAAGCTGCTAAGTAAGGGGTACGCCAAATGTTGCAACCAAAGCGTACGAAGTTCCGCAAGCAAATGACCGGTCACAACCGTGGCCTGGCATTGCGCGGTAGCAAAGTCAGCTTCGGCGAGTTCGCGCTGAAGTCTGTTGCTCGTGGTCGTCTCACCGCTCGTCAGATCGAGTCAGCGCGTCGTGCTCTGACCCGTCACGTAAAACGTGGCGGCAAGATCTGGATCCGTGTATTCCCGGACAAGCCTATTTCCAAGAAGCCACTCGAAGTTCGGATGGGTAAAGGTAAGGGTAACGTCGAATACTGGGTTGCCCAGATTCAGCCAGGCAAAGTCCTGTATGAAATCGAGGGTGTAACTGAAGAGCTGGCGCGTGAGGCTTTTGCCCTGGCTGCTGCAAAGCTGCCGCTCGCCACCGCCTTTGTTAAACGGACGGTGATGTGATGAAAGCGAATGAACTTCGTGAAAAATCAGCACAGCAGCTGAACGAGCAACTGCTCGGCCTGCTGCGCGACCAGTTCAATCTGCGCATGCAGAAAGCAACTGGCCAGTTGGGGCAGTCTCATCTGCTCTCGCAAGTTAAGCGTGATATCGCTCGCGTGAAAACTGTGCTCAACCAGCAGGCAGGTAAGTAATCATGGCTGAAGCCGAAAAAACTGTCCGTACGCTGACTGGCCGTGTTGTCAGCGACAAGATGGACAAAACCATCACCGTTCTGATCGAGCGTCGCGTTAAGCACCCGATCTACGGTAAATACGTTAAGCGTTCGACTAAGCTGCACGCGCACGACGAAACCAATCAGTGCCACATCGGCGACAAAGTCACTATTCGTGAAACTCGTCCGATGGCCAAGACCAAGTCTTGGGCGCTGGTTGATGTTCTCGAACGCGCTGTGGAAGTCTAAGGGCTAGGGGTCGGAGAAATTATATGATTCAGACTCAATCCATGCTCGATGTGGCCGATAACAGCGGCGCTCGCCGTGTTATGTGCATCAAGGTGCTGGGTGGCTCCCATCGTCGTTACGCTGGTATCGGTGACATCATCAAGGTTACCGTCAAGGAAGCAATTCCTCGCGGTAAGGTGAAGAAAGGCCAAGTGATGACTGCTGTCGTAGTCCGCACTCGCCATGGCGTTCGTCGTGCTGACGGCTCCATCATCCGCTTTGATGGCAACGCTGCTGTTCTGTTGAACAACAAGCAAGAGCCGATCGGCACCCGTATCTTTGGGCCAGTGACCCGTGAACTTCGTACTGAGAAGTTCATGAAGATCGTCTCGCTCGCCCCAGAAGTGCTGTAAGGAGATCCGACATGCAAAAGATTCGTCGTGACGACGAGATCATCGTGATCGCCGGCAAAGACAAAGGTAAGCGCGGTAAGGTGCTGAAGGTTCTTGCTGACAACCGTCTGGTTGTTGGTGGTCTGAACCTGGTCAAGCGTCATACCAAGCCTAACCCGATGTCGGGCGTACAGGGCGGTATCGTCGAGAAAGAAGCGCCACTGCACGCTTCCAACGTCGCCATCTTCAACGGCGAAACCAACAAGGCTGACCGCGTTGGTTTCAAAGTAGAAGACGGTAAGAAAATTCGTGTCTTCAAGTCGACCCAAAAAGCGGTTGATGCTTGAACACTGCTAGGTAGAAGACCATGGCACGACTAAAAGAGATTTACCGGAAGGAAATCGCACCGAAACTTAAGGAAGAACTTAAGCTTTCGAACGTGATGGAAGTTCCGCGCGTTACCAAAATCACCCTGAACATGGGTCTGGGCGAAGCGATCGGCGACAAAAAAGTCATCGAGCACGCTGTTGCTGACCTGGAAAAGATCACCGGTCAGAAAGTCGTCGTGACTTACGCTCGGAAATCCATCGCTGGCTTTAAAGTCCGTGAAGGTTGGCCGATCGGCGTCAAAGTGACCCTGCGCCGTGAGCGTATGTACGAGTTCCTGGATCGTCTGCTGTCGATCTCCCTGCCTCGGGTTCGCGACTTCCGCGGCCTGAATGCCAAGTCCTTCGATGGTCGTGGCAACTACAGCATGGGTGTTAAAGAGCAGATCATTTTCCCGGAAATCGATTACGACAAGATCGACGCTCTCCGCGGTCTGGACATTACCCTGACCACCACTGCTCGGACGGATGACGAAGGTCGCGCACTGCTGCGCGCTTTCAAATTCCCGTTCCGCAACTGATTGGAGTAGGAAAATGGCCAAGAAGAGCATGAAAAACCGTGAGCTGAAGCGTCAGCTCACCGTTGCCAAGTACGCCACCAAGCGTGCAGCGCTGAAAGCTATCATCGTTGATCTGAACGCAAGTCCAGAAGCGCGTTGGGAAGCTACCGTAGCCCTGCAGAAGCAGCCACGTGATGCAAGCGCCTCGCGCATGCGTAACCGCTGCCGCCTGACTGGTCGTCCGCACGGCGTGTACCGCAAGTTCGGCCTCGGCCGTAACATGCTGCGTCAAGCTGCAATGCGTGGTGACGTTCCAGGTCTGGTTAAAGCCAGCTGGTAAGCACTGTCAAAGTCTCGGCGTTCGGGATCGCAAGATCCTGACCGTCGGTGACCTTGAACTTGAATCAAGCCCCTATTGGGGCTTGATTCATTTGTGGGGTGTGTCTAGAATACCCGGCTCGCCTGAGCCCGTGTTTTTATTGCGCGGATGCGCTCGGCGACACGTACTAGCCGAAAGGCTAATTTTTTGTGTATTAGGAGCGTCTAGCCCATGAGTATGCAGGACCCGTTAGCGGACATGCTAACTCGTATCCGTAATGCCCAGATGGCTGAAAAGTCCGTCGTAAGCATGCCATCTTCTACGTTGAAGGTAGCTGTTGCCAAAGTCCTGAAGGACGAAGGTTACATTGCGGGTTATCAGATCAGCAGCGAAATCAAGCCTCTGCTGTCCATCGAGCTGAAGTACTTCGAAGGCCGTCCGGTCATCGAGGAAGTGAAGCGCGTTAGCCGTCCTGGCCTGCGTCAGTACAAGTCCGTCGAGGATCTGCCAAAAGTTCGTGGCGGCCTGGGCGTGTCTATCGTCTCCACCAACAAGGGTGTGATGACGGATCGTGCTGCGCGCGCTGCCGGTGTCGGCGGCGAAGTTCTTTGCACTGTGTTCTAAGGGGGGATAAGCATGTCACGCGTCGCTAAGAACCCCGTTAAGCTGCCAGCCGGTGTCGAAGTCAAATTCGCAGGCCAACAGCTTTCGGTGAAGGGTGCCAAGGGCACTCTGCAACTGAACATCCATTCGTCCGTTGAGATCGTTGAAGAAGCTGGTGAGCTGCGTTTCGCTGCTCGCAATGGCGATCAACAGACTCGCGCAATGGCTGGTACCACTCGTGCGTTGGTAAACAACATGGTCCAAGGCGTAAGCCAAGGCTTCGAGCGCAAGCTCCAGCTGGTCGGTGTTGGTTACAAGGCGCAAGCAAAAGGCACAGTGCTGAACCTGGCTCTTGGCTTCTCGCATCCAGTGGATTATGAACTGCCGGAAGGCATCACCGCTGAGACTCCTAGCCAGACCGATATCCTGATCAAGGGCATCGACAAGCAGCTGGTAGGTCAAGTGGCCGCCGAGATCCGCGACTTCCGTCCACCAGAGCCGTACAAAGGCAAAGGTGTGCGCTACGCGGACGAAGTCGTCCGTCGTAAAGAAGCCAAGAAGAAGTAGGGCATAGCAAATGACCGACAAAAAAGTTACTCGACTGCGTCGCGCTCGCAAAGCACGCCTGAAAATGCACGAACTCGAAGTCGTGCGTCTCTGCGTGTTCCGCTCGTCGCAGCACATCTACGCCCAGGTCATTTCGGCCGACGGCAACAAAGTCCTGGCAAGTGCCTCGACTTTGGATAAAGAACTGCGTGATGGCGCCACTGGCAACATCGACGCGGCCACTAAGGTTGGCCAGCTGGTCGCTACGCGTGCTAAAGCCGCTGGCGTCTCGCAGGTGGCTTTCGACCGCTCTGGCTTCAAGTACCACGGCCGCGTCAAGGCGCTGGCTGATGCTGCTCGTGAAGCTGGGCTGGAGTTCTAAGTTATGTCAAATAACGACCAAAAGCGCGACGAAGGCTACATCGAGAAGCTGGTTCAAGTTAACCGCGTAGCCAAAACCGTTAAAGGCGGCCGTATCTTCACTTTCACTGCGTTGACCGTAGTGGGTGATGGTAAAGGCCGTGTTGGCTTCGGCCGTGGCAAGTCGCGTGAAGTGCCTGCTGCGATCCAGAAGGCAATGGAAGCTGCTCGCCGCAACATGATCCAGGTTGATCTGAACGGCACCACTCTGCAGTACGCAATGAAGTCCGCCCATGGCGCTTCGAAGGTGTACATGCAGCCTGCTTCTGAAGGTACCGGTATCATCGCTGGCGGCGCTATGCGTGCTGTCCTCGAAGTTGCTGGCGTTCAGAACGTTCTGGCCAAGTGCTACGGCTCGACTAACCCGGTAAACGTGGTTCACGCCACTTTCAAGGGTTTGAAAGCAATGCAGTCTCCTGAATCCATTGCCGCCAAGCGTGGCAAAAGCGTCAAGGAGATCTTCTGATCATGGCTACCGTAAAAGTAACGCTGATCAAAAGCATGACCGGCCGCATCCCTAACCACAAACTGTGCGTTAAGGGTCTGGGTCTGCGTCGCATCGGTCACACTGTAGAAGTCCAGGATACTCCCGAGAATCGCGGGATGATCAACAAGGCTTACTACATGCTGCGTGTCGAGGGTTAATCGATGAAACTCAATGATCTGAGTCCAGCGCCGGGTTCCCGTCGCGAAAAGCATCGTCCGGGCCGTGGTATCGGTAGTGGTTTGGGCAAGACCGGTGGCCGTGGCCACAAAGGTCAGACCTCCCGCTCCGGTGGCACCATTGCTCCAGGCTTTGAAGGCGGTCAACAGCCGCTGCATCGTCGCCTGCCGAAGTTCGGTTTCGTTTCCCTGAAAGCCATGGACCGCGCAGAAGTGCGTCTGTCCGAGCTGGCCAAAGTGGACGGCGACATCGTCACCGTGCAGTCCCTGAAGGATGCCAACGTGATCAACCAGAACGTACAGCGTGTGAAAATCATGCTGTCGGGCGAAGTTGCTCGTGCTGTCACCATCGGAAAGGGAATCGGCGCCACCAAAGGTGCGCGTGCGGCTATCGAAGCAGCTGGCGGCAAGTTCGAGGAATAAATGGCTAAGCAAGGTGCTCTCTCTGCGCTCGGCAAAGGCGGTATGTCTGAACTCTGGGCTCGTCTGCGTTTTCTGTTCCTGGCGATTATCGTCTACCGAATAGGCGCACACATCCCGGTTCCAGGTATCAACCCGGACCGACTCGCGGACCTGTTTCGACAGAATGAGGGGACCATTCTTAGCTTGTTCAACATGTTTTCCGGCGGTGCGCTGGAGCGGATGAGTATCTTTGCACTGGGGATCATGCCGTACATTTCGGCATCGATCATCATGCAACTGATGAGCGCCGTCAGCCCGCAGCTGGAACAGTTGAAGAAGGAAGGTGAAGCTGGCCGTCGCAAGATCAGCCAGTACACCCGCTACGGCACTGTCGTCCTCGCTCTCGTTCAGGCCATTGGCATGTCCATTGGCTTGGCGGGGCAGGGCGTTTCGTTCACTGCTGACTTCAGCTTTCATTTCGTTGCGGTAACCACGTTTGTGGCGGGCGCGATGTTCATGATGTGGCTGGGTGAGCAGATTACTGAGCGTGGTGTTGGCAACGGTATCTCGATGTTGATCTTCGCAGGTATCGTCGCCGGTCTTCCGAGAGCGATCGGGCAGTCTTTCGAGTCTGCGCGTCAGGGTGATATCAACATTTTCGCCCTGGTTGCCATCGGTTTGTTGGCAGTAGCGATTATCGGTTTCGTGGTGTTCATCGAGCGTGGTCAGCGGCGAATCGCTGTTCACTACGCCAAGCGTCAGCAGGGCCGCAAGGTGTTTGCTGCGCAGACCAGCCACTTGCCGTTGAAGGTGAACATGGCCGGCGTTATTCCGGCTATTTTCGCGAGCAGCATCCTGCTGTTCCCGGCTTCGTTGGGTGCCTGGTTCGGCCAGTCTGAAGGTATGGGCTGGTTGCAGGACATCTCGCAGTCGATCGCTCCTGGTCAGCCGTTGAATATTCTGCTGTTTAGTGCAGGGATTATTTTCTTCTGCTTCTTCTATACGGCGTTGATGTTCAATCCGAAAGACGTAGCGGAAAACCTGAAGAAGTCCGGTGCCTTTATTCCGGGTATCCGTCCAGGTGAGCAGTCTGCGCGCTACATTGATGGCGTTCTGACTCGCTTGACCATGTTCGGTGCTCTTTACATGACGGCCGTCTGTCTGTTGCCCCAGTTCCTGGTGGTTGCGGCAAACGTACCGTTCTACCTTGGCGGGACCTCGTTGCTGATCGTGGTCGTGGTTGTGATGGACTTCATGTCCCAAGTACAATCGCACCTCGTTTCGCACCAGTACGAATCCCTGATGAAGAAAGCCAACCTGAAGGGCTACGGCAGCGGCATGTTGCGCTGAGTAGCGTCCATAAGGTTCGAGGAGTTGGTGATGAAAGTTCGTGCATCGGTGAAAAAGCTGTGCCGCAACTGCAAGATTATTCGCCGCGAAGGTGTTGTTCGGGTAATTTGCAGCGCGGAACCGCGTCACAAACAGCGCCAAGGCTGAGTGTGATTGTGCTTTAAGCCCGGCAGCTAGTGCGCTGCCGGGTTGATTATTTGTTATTACAGCGATATTATCTCGCGCCCTATTTCTTGGCTTCCGGGGCGTAGGTAGCTGTCAATTGGAGTCCCACTGAATGGCCCGTATTGCAGGCGTCAACATTCCAGATAACAAGCATACTGTTATCTCGCTGACCTACATCTATGGTGTTGGTCGCACTACTGCACAGAAAATTTGTGCAGTGACTGGGGTCAACCCAGCGGCAAAGATCAAAGATCTGAGCGACGAGCAGATTGAACAGCTGCGTGGCGAAGTGGCGAAGTTCACCACTGAAGGTGACCTGCGTCGCGAAATCAACATGAAAATCAAGCGCTTGATGGACCTCGGTTGCTATCGCGGTCTGCGTCATCGTCGTGGTCTGCCAGTACGCGGTCAGCGTACCAAGACCAACGCGCGTACCCGTAAAGGTCCGCGTAAGCCGATCCGCAAGTAATCGCCCCAGCGAATCGACAGGAATTTAATCATGGCAAAACCTGCTGCTCGTCCTCGTAAAAAAGTTAAAAAGACAGTGGTTGATGGCATCGCCCACATCCATGCTTCTTTTAACAACACCATCGTGACCATTACCGACCGTCAAGGTAACGCTCTTTCCTGGGCTACCTCCGGTGGTTCGGGTTTCCGCGGTTCCCGCAAGTCCACCCCGTTCGCTGCTCAAGTAGCTGCTGAGCGTGCTGGTCAAGCTGCGCTGGAATACGGCCTGAAAAACCTCGACGTCAACGTCAAGGGTCCAGGTCCAGGTCGTGAATCCGCAGTCCGCGCTTTGAACGGCTGTGGCTACAAGATCGCCAGCATCACCGACGTGACGCCAATCCCGCACAACGGGTGCCGTCCGCCGAAGAAGCGCCGCGTGTAATCCAGGAGATTGTAAAGAATGGCTCGTTACATTGGTCCAAAATGCAAACTCGCTCGTCGCGAAGGCACCGATCTTTTTCTGAAGAGCGGCGTGCGCGCGATCGAATCGAAGTGCAACATTGAAGCAGCACCTGGTATCCACGGCCAACGCCGCGGTCGCCAGTCCGATTACGGCACCCAACTGCGTGAAAAGCAGAAGGTCCGTCGTATCTACGGCGTTCTCGAGCGTCAATTCAGCGGCTACTACAAAGAAGCAGCTGGCAAGAAAGGCGCAACCGGCGAAAACCTGTTGCAACTGCTCGAATGCCGTCTGGACAACGTTGTATACCGTATGGGTTTCGGTTCTACTCGTGCCGAATCCCGTCAGCTGGTATCGCACAAGTCGATCAGCGTTAACGGTCAGACCGTAAACGTTCCGTCCTACCAGGTTCGTGCTGGTGACGTGGTTGCTGTTCGCGAGAAAGCAAAGAACCAACTTCGCATTGTCCAAGCTCTCGATCTGTGTGCCCAACGTGGCCGCGTAGAATGGGTAGAAGTAGACACTGAGAAGAAGTCGGGCGTTTTCAAGAACGTTCCTGCTCGCAGTGATCTGTCCGCCGACATCAACGAAAGCCTGATTGTCGAGCTCTACTCCAAGTAAGGGCTAGAAAATAGGTGCATCCATGCAGATTTCGGTAAATGAGTTCCTGACACCCCGCCATATTGATGTGCAGGTTGTCAGTCCAACCCGCGCCAAGATCACACTCGAGCCTCTCGAGCGTGGTTTCGGCCACACCCTGGGCAACGCGCTGCGCCGCATCCTGTTGTCCTCAATGCCCGGCTGTGCAGTAGTCGAGGCCGAGATTGACGGTGTGCTCCACGAGTACAGCGCCATCGAAGGTGTACAGGAAGACGTAATTGAAATCCTGTTGAACCTGAAAGGTCTGGCTATCAAGCTGCACGGTCGTGACGAAGTTACGCTGACCTTGTCGAAGAAGGGTTCGGGGGTGGTTACCGCTGCCGATATTCAGCTGGATCATGATGTCGAGATCGTTAACCCCGATCACGTAATCGCTAACCTGGCGTCTAACGGCGCCCTGAACATGAAGCTCACCGTAGCTCGTGGTCGTGGTTATGAACCGGCAGACTCGCGTCAGAGCGATGAAGACGAAAGCCGCAGCATCGGTCGCTTGCAGCTTGACTCTTCGTTCAGCCCAGTTCGCCGTATCGCATACGTGGTGGAAAACGCCCGTGTCGAACAGCGTACCAACCTGGACAAGCTGGTTATTGATCTGGAAACCAACGGTACCCTGGATCCTGAAGAGGCTATCCGCCGTGCTGCAACCATCCTGCAACAGCAGTTGGCTGCGTTCGTCGACCTCAAGGGTGACAGTGAGCCAGTGGTTGTCGAGCAGGAAGACGAGATCGATCCGATCCTGCTTCGCCCGGTTGACGATCTGGAACTGACTGTACGTTCGGCTAACTGCCTTAAGGCGGAAAACATCTACTACATCGGCGACCTGATTCAGCGTACCGAAGTAGAGCTGTTGAAGACTCCGAACCTTGGCAAGAAATCCTTGACTGAAATCAAGGACGTTCTGGCCTCCCGCGGTCTGTCCCTCGGCATGCGCCTCGACAACTGGCCGCCTGCAAGTCTTAAGAAGGACGACAAGGCGACTGCCTGATCGTCGTAATCACCGAACGTTGTGTTTGGTAAGGAATGAACCATGCGTCATCGTAAAAGTGGTCGTCACCTGAGCCGCACCAGCTCGCACCGCAAGGCCATGTTCCAAAACATGGCGGTGTCGCTGTTCGAGCACGAGCTGATCAAAACTACACTGCCGAAAGCCAAAGAACTGCGTCGCGTTGCTGAGCCGCTGATCACTCTGGCCAAGACAGATAGCCTGGCTAACCGCCGTCTGGCTTTCGACCGTACTCGTTCGAAAGCTATCGTTGGTAAGCTCTTCAACGACCTGGGCAAGCGTTACGCTACCCGTGAGGGTGGCTACCTGCGCATCCTCAAGTGCGGTTTCCGCGCTGGCGACAACGCGCCTATGGCGTACGTCGAGTTGGTTGATCGTGCTACCAGCGGTGAAGCTGTATCCGCTGAGTAAGTCGGCAACAAACGAAAAACCGGGCCTTGTGCCCGGTTTTTTGTTGCCTGCTAAAAGTGCCAAGACCGTTTCGCCTGGTTTGGCTATCGGCAAGTCTTCAGAATTAGATAATGACTATCGATGTCCATGATTTAATGAATTTGGATACTGTCACTAACATGATCAATACTCCTTTCCAGCCGATTAGCCGGCAGTTTGAAGACCGACCTAGGAAGATTGAGCATGAGCCAGATCAAAACGCTTACGACCGCCAGCGGCGCTCCTGTCGCCGATAACCAGAACTCTCGTTCCGCCGGCCCGCGAGGCCCGCTGCTGCTCGACGATTTTCACCTGATCGAAAAGCTTGCTCACTTCAACCGCGAGAACATTCCCGAGCGTCGCGTGCACGCCAAAGGGTCGGGGGCCTACGGCACCTTTACCGTCACCCAGGACATCACCCAGTACACCAGCGCCAAGTTGTTCGAGTCGATCGGCAAGCAGACACCCACCTTCCTGCGGTTCTCCACCGTGGGTGGCGAGCGTGGTTCGGCCGACACTGAACGCGATCCGCGGGGTTTCGCCCTGAAGTTCTACACCGAGGAAGGTAACTGGGACATCGTTGGCAACAACACGCCGGTCTTCTTCATCCGTGATCCGCTGAAATTTCCGGATTTTATCCACACCCAGAAGCGTCTGCCGCAAAGCAACCTGAAAAGTGCCCAGGCGATGTGGGATTTCTGGTCGCATTCGCCTGAGGCGCTGCACCAGGTCACCATCCTGTTTTCCGACCGCGGCATTCCGGATGGCTACCGCCACATGCACGGCTTCGGCAGCCACACCTACAGCCTGATCAACGCGCAGGGTGAGCGGCACTGGGTGAAGTGGCACTACAAGACCCTGCAAGGCATCAAGAACCTCGCGCCGGCAGACGCGGCACGCCTGGCGGGTACCGACCCGGATTATGCCCAGCGCGACCTGTTCGAGGCCATTGAGCGCGGTGACTTCCCGAAATGGCGTGTCTGCATCCAGATCATGAGCGAGGCCCAGGCCGCGGCCCATTACGAGAATCCGTTCGACGTGACCAAGACCTGGTCGCAGAAAGAGTTTCCATTGATCGAAGTGGGTGTGCTCGAGCTCAACCGCAACCCGCTGAATTACTTCGCTGAAGTCGAGCAGGCGGCGTTTGGCCCGAGCAACATGGTGCCAGGGGTTGGTCTCTCGCCGGATCGCATGCTGCAGGGCCGTGTCTTCGCCTACGCCGATGCGCACCGCTACCGTGTGGGCACCAATCACCAGCAATTGCCGGTGAATGCGCCACGTAGCCCGGTCAACACTTACCAGCGCGACGGTGCCATGGCGTTTGGCAGCAATGGCGGGGCGGCACCGAACTACGAGCCTAACAGCTATGTGGAGGCACCGAAGCAGGCGCCGCGTTATGCGGAGCCGGCCCTGGCCCTCAGTGGCGCGGCGGATCGTTACGATCATCGCGAAGACACGGACTACTACAGCCACGCCGGTGCGTTGTTCCGGTTGATGAGCGACGAGCAGAAAGCGTTGCTGATCAGCAATATCGCCGGCGCGATGGCCAGTGTATCGGCGGATGTCGTTGACCGGCAGCTCCAGCATTTCTTCAGGGCGGACGCCGCTTATGGAGAAGGTATCGCAAAGGCGTTGGGCGTACAGCTTAACTAAGTCTAAACGAGAAGCAGAACCGCCCTCATTTGGGCGGTTTTTGCGTTATTTAGCCCGGTTTTCTCGGATTTTCTTCGCTTTTATTGCGATGAACGAGTGACCTCTCCGTCAGGTTGGTTCAAACTAGAGCCTTCAAAGCTTGTGGAGATGTAGGGCGATGCAAGGTCACCCAGATGTAATCGATTACCTCAACACGTTGCTGACAGGCGAACTGGCAGCCCGTGATCAATATTTCATCCACTCGCGGATGTACGAGGACTGGGGTTTCACCGAGCTCTACGAACGTATCAACCATGAGATGGAAGAAGAAGCGCAGCACGCCGATGCATTGATGCGTCGGATCCTGATGCTCGAAGGCACGCCGCGGATGCGTCCGGATGACTTGGATGTCGGGACCACCGTGCCCGATATGTTGGCCGCTGATCTGCGCCTGGAATACAAAGTCCGCGCCGCGCTGTGCAAAGGCATCGAGCTCTGCGAGCAGCACAACGACTATGTGACCCGCGAGATCCTGCGTATCCAACTCAACGACACTGAAGAAGACCATACCTACTGGCTCGAGAAGCAGTTGGGTCTGATCAAGTTGATTGGCTTGGAAAACTACCTGCAATCACAGTTCTGATCGCGATAGGTGTGGGAGCGAGCTTGCTCGCGATTGCGGTTAAATCGTCGCATAAATGCAAACTGACACCCCGCTATCGCGAGCAAGCTCGCTCCCACAGAAGAAAAGCAAAAAGCCCCTGCCATCGATGAGATGACAGGGGCTTTTTCGTGCCCGGGTAAATCAGTCCCGGTCACGCTCCAGCAGCGGCTTGAGGTAGTAACCGGTGTAGGACTGCTTCATTTCGGCCACTTGTTCAGGCGTGCCCACGGCAATGATCTGGCCGCCCTTGGAGCCGCCTTCCGGCCCCAGGTCCACCAGCCAGTCAGCCGTCTTGATCACGTCCAGGTTGTGTTCGATCACTACCACGGTGTTGCCGTGATCGCGAAGGCGATGCAGTACGTCGAGCAATTGCTGGATATCGGCGAAGTGCAGGCCGGTGGTCGGCTCGTCGAGGATATACAGGGTCTTGCCGGTGTCGCGCTTGGACAGCTCGCGAGACAACTTGACCCGCTGGGCTTCACCGCCGGACAGGGTCGTTGCCGACTGCCCCAGCTTGATGTACGACAGGCCCACATCCATCAGCGTCTGGAGCTTGCGCGCCAGGGCCGGCACCGCATCGAAGAACGCCCGCGCTTCCTCGATGGTCATCTCGAGGGTTTCGTGGATGTTTTTGCCCTTGTACTTGATCTCCAGGGTTTCACGGTTGTAGCGCTTGCTCTTGCACACATCGCACGGCACGTAGATGTCGGGCAGGAAGTGCATTTCCACCTTGATCAGGCCATCGCCCTGGCAGGCCTCGCAGCGCCCGCCCTTGACGTTGAACGAGAAGCGCCCCGGGCCGTAGCCTCGGGAGCGTGACTCCGGCACGCCGGCGAACAGCTCGCGGATCGGCGTGAACAACCCGGTGTAGGTCGCCGGGTTGGAGCGCGGCGTGCGGCCGATCGGGCTCTGGTCGATGTCGACCACCTTGTCCAGGTGCTCCAGGCCCTTGATGCTGTCGTGAGCGGCCGCTTCCAGGGTGGTGGCGCCATTCAGGGCCGTGGCGCTGAGGGGGAACAGGGTGTTGTTGATCAGCGTCGACTTGCCGGAGCCGGATACGCCAGTCACGCAGGTCAGCAGGCCGATCGGGATTTCCAGGTCGACGTTGCGCAGGTTGTTGCCACGGGCACCCTTGAGGGTCAGGGACAACTTCTTGTTGCGCGGCGTGCGTTTGGCCGGAACCTTGATCTTCACCCGGCCCGACAGGTATTTGCCCGTCAGCGAGTCAGGGTGCGCCATGACTTCTGCAGCGGTGCCCTGGGCAACGATATGCCCGCCATGCACGCCCGCGCCCGGGCCGATGTCCACCACGTAGTCCGCCAGGCGGATGGCGTCCTCGTCGTGCTCGACCACGATCACCGTGTTGCCGATGTCCCGCAGGTGTTTCAGGGTCCCGAGCAACCGGTCGTTGTCCCGCTGGTGCAGGCCGATGGACGGTTCGTCGAGGATGTACATCACCCCCACCAGGCCGGCGCCGATCTGGCTGGCGAGACGGATACGCTGGGCTTCGCCACCGGACAAGGTGTCTGCGCTGCGATCGAGGGTCAGGTAGTCCAGGCCGACGTTCACCAGGAACTGCAGGCGTTCGCGGATTTCCTTGAGGATCTTGTCGGCGATCTCGCCACGACGACCGGTGAGCTTCAGGCCGCCGAAGTAATCGGTGGCGTCGCCAATCGGCAGGTTGGTCACCGCCGGCAGCGTCTTCTCGCCGACCCACACATGCCGCGCTTCCCGACGTAGACGGGTGCCACGGCAATCGGGGCAGGGCTGGGTGCTGAGGAACTTGGCCAGTTCTTCGCGCACGCTGGCCGATTCGGTCTCGCGGTAGCGTCGCTCCAGGTTCGGCACGATGCCTTCGAACGGGTGGGAGCGCTTGACGATGTCGCCACGGTCGTTGAGGTATTTGAAGTCGACATTCTGCGAGCCGCTGCCGTGCAGGATGAATTTCTGCTGGTCGGCGGGCAACTCGTTGAACGGCTTGTCCAGGCTGAACTTGTAGTGGGCCGCCAGCGAACCGAGCATCTGGAAGTAATAGACGTTGCGCCGGTCCCAGCCGCGAATCGCCCCTTCGGCCAGGGTCAGCTCGCCGTTGACCAGGCGCTTGGTGTCGAAGAACTGCTTGACCCCCAGGCCGTCGCACGTCGGGCAGGCGCCAGCCGGGTTGTTGAAGGAGAACAGCTTGGGTTCCAGCTCGCTGATGGCATGGCCGCAGATTGGGCAGGCGAAGCGTGCGGAGAAAATGATCTCCTCGCCGGGCTCGTCGTCCATCGGTGCGACCAGGGCGATGCCGTCGGCCAGTTTCAGCGCGGTCTCGAAGGACTCGGCCAATCGCTGCTGCAAGTCGGCACGGACCTTGAAACGGTCGACCACCACATCGATCGAGTGCTTCTTCTGTTTATCCAGCTTCGGCAGTTCGTCCAGCTCGCACAGCTTGCCGTTGACCCGGGCCCGCACGAAGCCTTGGGCGCGCAGTTCTTCGAACACCATCAGGTGTTCGCCCTTGCGCTCGCGAACCACCGGGGCCAGCAGCATCAGCTTGCTGCCTTCGGGCTGGGCTAGCACCAGGTCGACCATCTGGCTGACGGTCTGGGCTTCCAGGGGAATGTCGTGGTCGGGGCAGCGGGGAATGCCGACCCGCGCATACAGCAAGCGCAGGTAGTCGTAGATCTCGGTGATGGTGCCGACCGTCGACCGGGGGTTATGGGAGGTCGACTTCTGTTCGATGGAAATGGCTGGCGACAGGCCTTCGATGGTGTCGACGTCGGGTTTTTCCATCATCGACAGGAACTGCCGGGCATAGGCCGACAGCGATTCGACATAGCGTCGCTGGCCTTCGGCGTACAACGTGTCGAAGGCCAGGGATGATTTGCCGGATCCGGACAGGCCGGTGATGACGATCAGCTTGTCCCGTGGCAGGGTCAGGTCGATATTCTTCAGGTTGTGGGTACGGGCCCCACGAATCAGGATCTTGTCCAAAGTGGCCTCGCTCGGCGGGCGTCGAAAACGTAGGAGTATACGGGCAAATACTGGATGGATGCACACTATTGAAGGCGCGATTGCAGCCATACATGAAGACTGCGCGGCAAACGGTCGCCATATACCCTCTCAATCGATGGGACTGGTAGAATCGCCGCCGGTTCACATGAGGTTTTTCCATGCAAGATCCCCACAGCGAACGCATGAGTCGTGGCGAGACACGCGCAGCAGGCGGTCTGGCCCTGGTGTTCGCCTTCCGTATGCTGGGCATGTTCATGGTGTTGCCGGTGCTGGCGACCTATGGCATGGACCTGGCAGGCGCCACCCCGGCCCTCATCGGCTTGGCGATTGGTGCCTATGGCCTGACCCAGGCGATCTTCCAGATCCCGTTCGGGATCATTTCCGACCGCATCGGCCGGCGTCCGGTTATCTACCTGGGGCTGATCGTCTTCGCCCTCGGCAGTGTGCTGGCGGCCAATGCCGACTCGATCTGGGGCGTGATCGCCGGACGTATCCTGCAGGGGGCCGGGGCCATTTCCGCGGCCGTCATGGCGCTGCTGTCGGACTTGACCCGCGAACAGCACCGGACCAAGGCCATGGCCATGATCGGCATGACCATCGGTCTGTCGTTCGCCGTGGCCATGGTGGTCGGTCCCTTGCTGACCCGGGCCTTTGGCTTGTCGGGCCTGTTCCTGGCGACCGGTGCCATGGCCCTGGTGGGGATCCTGATCGTGGCGTTCATGGTGCCGCGCGCCACCGGGCCGTTGCAGCACCGGGAATCCGGGGTGGCGCGCCAGGCATTGATCCCGACGCTCAAGCACCCGGACCTGTTGCGCCTGGACCTGGGCATTTTCGTGCTCCACGCCATGTTGATGTCCAGCTTCGTGGCCTTGCCGCTGGCCCTGGTCGAGAAGGCCGGCCTGCCCAAGGAACAGCACTGGTGGGTCTACCTGACCGCGTTGCTGATCTCGTTCTTCGCCATGATCCCGTTCATCATCTATGGCGAAAAACGACGCAAAATGAAACGAGTTTTGCTCGGCGCCGTCGTGACGCTGATGCTCACTGAGCTATTCTTCTGGCAGTTCGGCGATAGCTTGCGGGCCCTGGTGATCGGTACGGTGGTGTTCTTCACCGCGTTCAATCTGCTGGAAGCCTCGCTGCCGTCGCTGATCAGCAAGGTTTCGCCGGCGGGCGGCAAGGGCACGGCGATGGGGGTCTACTCCACCAGCCAGTTCCTGGGTTCGGCGTTGGGCGGGATCCTCGGCGGCTGGCTGTTCCAGCATGGCGGTTTGTCGGTTGTGTTCCTGGGATGCGCCGCGCTGGCTGCACTTTGGTTAGCCTTTGCTGTTACCATGCGCGAACCTCCCTATGTGACGAGCCTGCGCTTGCCCTTATCGCCCGAGGCGATTCGTGAGGCTGGCCTGACCGAGCGTCTGAAGGCCGTCGTTGGAGTAACCGATGCAGTGGTGGTCGCCGACGAGGCGGCCGTGTATATCAAACTCGACACCGAATTATTGGATCGCGCGACGCTCGAGCGCCTGGTGAACAACCCGGCCCCGACCACGTGCGAAGCCTAGGAGAACGTTATGGCCCGTGGGGTTAACAAAGTCATATTGGTCGGTACTTGCGGCCAGGATCCCGAAGTTCGCTACCTGCCGAACGGCAACGCCGTGACCAACCTGAGTCTGGCGACCAGCGAACAGTGGACCGACAAGCAAACCGGCCAGAAGGTCGAGAAGACCGAATGGCACCGCGTGTCGATGTTCGGCAAGGTGGCCGAGATCGCCGGCGAATACCTGCGCAAGGGTTCGCAGGTGTACATCGAAGGCAAGCTGCAGACCCGCGAGTGGGAAAAAGACGGCATCAAACGCTACACCACCGAAATCGTGGTCGACATGCAAGGCACCATGCAACTGCTGGGTGGCCGTCCACAGGGCGACCAGCAACAAGGTGGCAACAACTACCAGCAGGCGGCTCCGGCTCCGCGTCAGCAGGCGCCTCGTCCACAGTCGGCGCCACAGCCGCAACGTGAGCGTCCGGCCCCACAACAGGCCGCGCCGCAACCGGCTCCGGATTTCGACAGCTTCGATGACGATATTCCGTTCTGATCCTTGCCTGAGAGCCTTACGCAGGTAGGTCACGAAAGCCCCAAGCGCTCAGCACTTGGGGCTTTTTATTTGTCTGGCGCAAACCGATTCGTGACTTTGGAGACACTGGCAAGCCCGGCCTCGCTCACAAATCCAGATCCAATACCTCCTGCATCCTCTCGCCAATCGACTGCCTCAACCACGCGGCATGAAACGCCATGTCCTGATCCGTCAGATCCACCCCTACCCGAAGTGCGATGGCCTTGCCATCGCCCCCGGCGAAGCCCACCACAAAGTGACAGATGTTGGCGGAAGCGGTCGTTTTGTAAGGCTTGATGTAATGGATGTCGCTGTACGGCACGCATTCTTCGGTGGTTTGCCGGGCAGGGCGGCGTTGGGTGAAGGTGAGGCGTTGCTGGCGTTCGTCAAAGCAGAAGCCGAGCACCTTAGGTCCGGATGCCAGCCAGTTGAGCACGCAGACGGCCATGAGTGCGCTGATGAACATGAGCGCTATGAACAGAGGGTCCTCGATCACTCTTGTGTGGAGGGGCGACAGGTTTTGTCCGACATGAAACAGCTTCGTCGATAGCACTGCCAGCCCGTAGACCGGCAAGGCCAGCAGCATCACCACGGCATACACCATCGTGCCCAGGTATCCCGGCCTGGATACGTCGCTTGAGCCATCCCAGATAGGCGGGTGCCGTGGCGCTGAGGCAGCGGTGTCGGTCGGGAAGGGGGAGTCGACCAGGCGCGGCGGGCGTTTGCGTTTCATACGGCTGGCTCTTGGGAAAAATGCCCGGCCATTCTTATCGTTATTCCTCAAGTACGCCTAGTAAAAAACAGTTCGCCCGAGGGCGGGTTCCTCCTGGCCCCGCCAACCCAGGTTTTTTCTGCCTGGCCTGCCGTGCTATCCCCCCTCACGGCCGATAGTCCGCCGGTAATTCATGCCGCGTCGGCGCTTTTTCTTCGTGATAGTGCGGTTTGCCCTGGGGAGAGCTCATCAAGGTCGAATTGGCCAGGATCGTCTCCGTCAGCAAACAGTCCTCACCCTCTCCGAACCAGCAGGCCAGCGCCGAGTTTCGATTGCCATGCAGGTCCACAACGGCCGGCCAGTTTTCGACGCCGTGGGCATCACTGGGGGGAATGTCGGGGTAGTGCTTGGGCGGCAGGACCAGCGCATCTCCGGGCCGCAGCCACAGGTCGGCCAAATGGATTTCCCTCGACGCAGGTCGCCAGCGGGCGACGCTGATCACCAGCGGCAAGCGGCCATAACGGGAAAAGAACGCGTGGGGGAAGTTGTGGTATTCGAGGTCGGTCGGGTTGTAGGTCAGCAGCTCGCGCTGGCGCGCCGGGCCCAGGTAGGGCGATTGGTGGCCGGCCCATTTGCCGTAGGTGTATTGGCCCAGGATCAGTTGGTCGTATTCGAAACGCAGGCATTCGCCGTTTCCGAGCAGGGTCATGCCGAAGGCCTGCGCCGTTTCCTTGGTTGCCCAGATCGGTGCGTAGTGCACTTCGCTGGCGTGGAAGTCGAACGTCTTGATCCAGTAGGAACCGCTGTTCGTTGCAACCTCACGGTCCCGCCAACTGATGCCCGAGTAGCGAGTACCCAGGGACAGGGCTGGGTTCTCGGGGCTGAGCTGGATCAGGTGGCCGCGCTCCTGGACACTCGGTCGTGCCAGGCCATGGTCGTTGAACAGGTAGGGAAACCGGCGGGGATCGAGGGCCGTTTCCACGCCGTCGCCGATAAAGGGAACACTGTTGAAGACTTGCATCGTATGGGGACCACGCACGCAAGAAGGCTAGAGGAAGGGCGCTCAATCGCCCGATGAACCTGTGGGAGCGAGCTTGCTCGCGATGGCGGCGGCACATTCAACATTGAACCAAGCTGAACCAGCGCTATCGCGAGCAAGCTCGCTCCCACAGGGGATGTCACTATCGGGTGTCAACTGTACGGACGATGTTGCTCACGCAACCAGTCCATGCCGTGAGGTAGGCGCCAAGGCCGGACGGCGGCGCGTTTTTCAATCTGGGTCAGGCACAAGGCGTCTCTCCAGTAGTAGACCATCAACAGGTGAAACACCTCATCGCCGCGCCGGTCCCAAATGACGTCGTCCTGCTGGCGACCCGGTTCGATGGGTTTGAGCCGGCAGTCGCCCTGGTCGTGCATGCCCTGCAGGCAGGTTCCCGTCTCGTAGTTGATCAGCAGCACCGGGTGGTTGATTTCCGGATAAGGTTTTTCCAGCTCGGGCATGTACCAGTACTGCCCCGGGTTGTGCCTGTCCGGCGTCTGCATGGCGATACGGGTCCGGTTCTGCGGATCGACCGCCAGGGCCGGTTTGGCGTCGGTATTGTTGCGCACGATGTACAGCGCGGTGCGAGGGTCTTCCTCGGTCGTTGCGGTTTTGACCAACTTGACCTTGCCGAACGAGTCGTGGGAAAACCGAGCCTTGACCTTCACCGTTGGGTTGAGGTCCTTGCCTGCCTGGCCAAAACCGGCAATGAGTCCATCGACACCGGGCACCTCGAAGTCATTTCCCGCCAGCACATAGGTCAGGCCGGACAACGGGTTGGGCTGCATGTGCTTGGTCAGCGTGTCCCAGCGCATCAGCGACACCTCACTGGCGCCGTTGGACAGCAGGGCCTCACGCATGGAGTACGTCGGGTAGTAGCGTGCGTCGCGTGGCCAGCGCTCAGTGGCCATCAGCAATTTTTGCCCGTTTTTTTGTCTCAGCAGCAAGGCCAGCGCATCCCAGAACTGTTCAAATTCCGTGGTCGATGCATCCGCGGCGGGTGGGTAGTGGAAACTTTCGCTGGTTTCCTTGCTTTTGTTGTCGACGAACACCATTCGCAAGGCAGGGCGGGTTGCCGCGGCCTTGGAGGTGGTTTGCCGCCCGGAGCGGCCGAGGACCACCACCGACTCTTGCCAATTGGCTTCGATTTCCGCCTTGTAGCTGGTGTACCACTGGTAGGCCTGCTCCAGCGCCGTACGGGTCTCGCCTTCCTTGACGAAGCGATAGACCGGCGCGATTGCCAACTCCACGACGGTCGGGTCGTCGGGCAGCGATTCGCGCCATTTGCCGAACTCCGCATTGCAATTGCTCGGCTCCACTGGGTTGAAAGCGATGGCGTGCGTGCCGCCCCGGGTGGTCAGGTTGGCGTTGCGATGGGCGATGTTTTTCTTGACCGTTTCCGAGACCGAAGTGGTCGCGCTGCCGCTGACAAAGGCGCCGTACTCGGCCTTGACCATGGCATCGAGGGTGTTGGTCTGGCTGAGGAAACTCTTGAGCGCGGTCATCGCATAGTTCAGCGAACCGCCGACAGTCACCTCGCTGACGATATCGGCACCAAAGTCGACCAGGAAATTGAAGAACGGCGCCGGATTGCTCGGGTCGAAGGCCTTGGGCAACTCATCGACGCGCTTCTTGAACGCTTCCGTCGCATTGGCGGGGCTGACGTCGAAGGTCAGTTTCCATAACCGCACCGTGTGACTGTAGAGCGCGGCTTCGCGCTCTACGAGCGTCTTGATTTCGCTGCCGAAGGTGGCTTTGAAACCGGCGGAAAAGGCGCCGTATTTGCCGGAGGCTTCGACACTCGTCTGGGTATGTCTTTCGAATTCGTCGCGGGAGGCAAATGTCTCGGTCGAGAAGTTGTCGTTGGCCACGACCGTGGACAGGGTGACGTTTTTCCCCACGTTGTAAGACGTTTTCCGGTACGGCACCACACGTTTGCCCGATTCGGTATCGCCGACCTTCAGGCACTCCTTGCTGTCGCCGGCCCAATCGAGCCGGTTCAGTCCGCGCCCCAGTAATTGCGAGCCGCCGATATCCCGCACGTCATCGCTTGCGTTGCCCTTCAGTCCATCGCTCATCGCCTTTCTCCCATGGCTCAGGTTGTATCAACTGGGTGTCAATTGATGGGAGTGAGTATCGGAAGGGCGGTGATAGGCGGACAGTCCAGAGCGGTGTCAGTCCGGTATCAGTTTGGTATCAGGCCAAATGCCATCTTTTCGTTAACCCGGGCGAGGCGCAGGAGTACACTCGATCGGCTGCCGTTGTCCCAGGGTAGAAGGGCTATCGACATGGACTCCCGACCAAACACCTTTGCTGCCCTGCCCAGGCGTGATGCCTCGATATCCGACGGCCGTGTCCTGCTGGACGCCGTGTCGTTGAAAGGCCTGCGCAAACAGCATGGCCTGAGCCAGGAAACCCTGGCCGAGGCCTGCCTGAACCGGCATCTGTGCGTCTCGATCGCCTCCATCAAGCGGGCCGAAACCGGCAAGCCGGTGCTTTACCGCACGGCTCGGCACTTGGCGACGGCCTTCGGGGTCGATGTGAGTGAGCTGCTGGGCACTCCCGCCTCGGCGGCTTTGGCGCACATCCAACAGACGATGAGCGCGGTGCACCAGGCGGCCTTTGCGCAACAGGCGCTGAAACAGGTCGATGACAGCGTCATCCGCTACGTGCTGGAGCTGTCCTTTCGGATCGATGGGCTGCCGGCGACGACGTTCATGGCAGAAATCGAGCGCCTGGTGCGTCAGTTCGGTGGCGTGCCACTGGGGATGACGCAGGATGTGGTGATCGCCCAGTTCGGTTCGCCACAGGCCTATCGCAGCGATAGCGAGCGGGGCCTGCTCTGCGCGCTGGCGCTGAGTCGGGAGCAATTCGTCATGTCCGGGCATGCCTTGTTGCTGCGGCTTGTGCGCCTGAGCGCAGACACCATAGAGATAGAGCCTGCGGTCGAGCCTGTCTTGCTCGCGCAAAAGCCGCTGTTGGATCGTCATGGCCACGCCCCGGTGTATGTTGCGCAAAACCTGCTGGAGCAGCTCGCTGCACGGTTTGAATTTTCGTCCAGCGACGATGAGTTTCAGGCCTATCGCAAATGCCTGCGCCCGCGCAGCCTCGACGAAAACGCGCCGCGTCCGTTGGTGGGACGGGCCATCGAGCTCTTGCAGTTCAAGGCGGTGATCGAGGCCACCCAGGAATGCCAGGACGGGCACATCGTCTATGTGCGGGGCGTGGCGGGCATTGGCAAGACCCGCCTGGTCAGCGAGTTTTTCGAAATGGCCCGGCAGCGTGGCTTTGCCTGCCATCGCGGCGATGTGTTGGATTTCGGCATGAACAACAGCCTTTGGCCCCTGGGGCAACTGCTGGCCAGCCTGCTCAACCTGGGTGGCGCGGCGTCCGTCAGCGCCCCGCTGTTGGATGCCGCTTTGTCCCGCCTGAAAGTGGCCGCCGAACACCGGATGTTCTTGCAAGTGCTGACGGGGGTGTCGTCTGCCGAGTCTCTGGCCCTGTATGGCGCAATGAGCAACCAGGCCCGTACCCAGGGATTGTTCCAGGCCTTGCTCGACGTGTTGCTGCGCATCGCGGTGCAACAGCCTTTGCTGATCTGCGTCGAAGACCTGCACTGGGGCGATGCCACGCTGTTTATGCTGCTGGGCAGGCTGCTCGATGCCACTGACGAAGCACCGGTGGTCTGGCTGCTGACGTCCCGTCCCGAAGGCGATCCGCTGGAAAGCGCAATCCGTACGCATTCCTCCAGCCCCATGAGTCTGCTCGACATCGCGCCGATCCGGGCGCGGGAGGCCACGGTCCTGGCGGAGCAATTCACTGAGGTCGATCCGCGCTACCGGGCTGAATGTGTCGCCCGCGCCCAAGGCAACCCGCTGTACCTGACGCAACTGCTGTCGAGCCAGCAAGGGGTGTTCCCTGACAGCCTGCGGCATTTGATCCAGACCCGCTTTGACAAATTGGCCCCCGAGCAACGTCGCGCCCTGCATTACGCCGCGGTGCTGGGCAATCGCTTCGAGCTGACGCTGTGGCGCGAAGCGCTGGGGCAGCCCGGTTATCTGCCGACCGCAGACATGCGCCAGGGGTTGTTGCGGGAGGTCGAGCCAGGCAGCTATCTGTTTGTCCACGATCTGGTCATGCACTGCCTTTACGACGCGATGCCCACGTTGCTGCGCGAGCAGTTGCACGGTGACGTGGCGAATCTCTATCGCGCGCGCGACCGGGTGCTTTATGCCCAGCATTTGCTGCGGGCCAACGATCCGGCGGCGTTCGACGCGCTGTTGGTGGCCATGGGCGAAAAACGGCTGGCCTGCCAGTACGACAGTGTCCTTGCGCTGGCGCGGCAATGCTCGGCGTTTGCCGAACGCGCGCAGGGCAATTTTCCCTTCGCGTTGTTGTGTGGCCAGGCGTGCTCGGGCCTGGGCCAGACCGTGGAGGCCCGGGCGCATTTCCAGCGCGCCTTGGCATTGGCCGAGCAGCCGCAGGATCGGATCGAGGCCGCGTTGGGGCTGGCGGCAGTCCTCAATACCCTCGATTGCCTGGACGAGGAGGAGCGCCTGATCGAGGACGTGCTGCCCATCGCCCGGTCCATGCAGGCCCATGCGGCGCTTGCCCGGTTGAATCACTTGCGCGGGAATATCTATTTCCCACGGGGTGATTACGCCGAGTGTCGCCGCCTTCATGAAGAAGCGTTGTCCTTTGCTCGCATCGGCCTGGACCTGGAAACCGAGGCCAAGGCCTTGAGTGGCATTGGCGACTCCTATTACGCACAAGGGCGCATGCAGACCGCCTACGAGGTCTTCGATCAATGCGTACGCCTGTGCGAACGCAATGGGTGGACACACATGGAGGCGGCCAATCGCAGCGCCCGTGGATCGGCGCAGTTGTACCTGGGCCAGCCAGAGCCCGCCTTGCGTGACGCCATGGAAGCCATCGAATGCAGCACCCGGCTGGGCAATCATCGAGCGCAGGTTTTCTCGCGGCTCACTGCGGCCTGGGTGCTGGTGGCGGGCGGCCAGGATGCCTTGGCGGAACAAGAGCTGAGCAGTGCCCTGACGCTGGCGCGCAACCTTGGCGCCAGCCGTTTCGAAGCGATCCTGTTGGAAGGGTTGGCGCGGGTGGCGTTGCGCCAGGGCGAGCGCGGGCTGGCGCAGACCTTGATCATGGAGGCGGCGAGCCTGGTGGAACGCTTCGAGCTGCAGCGCTACATCGGGCCTTGGGTCTACGGCAGCCTGGCGATGATCAGCGACGACGGACCGTTCAGCCAGCAGGCCTTGGCGAAGGGCGAAGCCCAGCTCACCCAAGCCTGCCTGGCCCACAACGCCTTGCGCTTTCGCGTGGCGGCCGCTGAAACCTGCCTGTTGGCGGGCAATATCGAAAAGGCTATCTGGCATGGGCAACAGATGGCGGCATTGCCCGAGTCGGCGTCGTGCGCCTGGATCAACCACCATGTGCGGCTGATCGATGTGGCGGGGCAGTGGCTGCGCAACGCCGATCAAGCCAGCGGCGAGAAGCTGAAGGGGATGGCGCGCGAAGCGCAGCAGATGGGGTTCGTGGCGACGATGCCGCGGTTGTTGCACGTGCTGGAGACTTGATCGCCTCCAGACACGCCGTTGATGCCTGAGGCAAAACCGCACTTGGAAAATGAAGCGCGGTTTTTTTAGCTGTGCCGTGGGTTTATTGATGGTCAGCCAGGAATTGCTCGGTACTCACCACACTCGCATAGGCAAACCCCAGCGCTGCCATGAACGCCGCATGCACTTGGGCAGCCGGCACGACGACGCCGTTGAATTCCAGGTCGAGGGTGGCGCAGGCATCGTGGATCACCGTGACGCCGTAGCCCAGGTCCGCCGCTGCCCGCACCACGCCATCGACGCACATGTGGCTCATGCTGCCGACCACCACCAACTGTTCGATGCCGTGCTGGTCGAGGAGGGCTTGCAGTTCGGTTTCGCGGAACGCATTGACGAAGTGCTTGAGGACCGCCGGTTCGTCGGCGCGGTTGAGCACCTTGGGGTGCAACTGTGCGCCTTCGGAGCCTGGGGTGAAGAACGGCGCGTCGGAGGAGGTGAATTCGTGGCGGATGTGCACCACGCTGTCGCCGGCCTGACGAAAGGCTTCGATCAACCGTGCGGCGTTATCGGCGGCGGCTTGGGCACCGACCAACGGCCATTTTCCCTGGGGGAAGTAGTCGTTCTGGATATCGACTACGATGAGCGCTTGCTTGGACATGAGGGCTTCCTTCGATCAGGTGGAGTAGGGCGCCAGTATTGGCCTTTACCGCCGGTTCGAGGATTGGCCGCAACGACAATAAGCGAGGGAAAACTGACAATGGCGCAGCAAAGGGCAGTCGCCGAGCTTGGGGTGCTCATCTACCCCGGCGCGCAAATGGCGGCGGTGCATGGCTTGACCGATCTGTTTGCCGTGGCCCAGCGGATCGCGGCCGAGCACGCCAGTGCACCATTGCCACGGTTGCGGATCAGTCACTGGCAGACCGACAACGGCGAGGCGCCGCGGCGAGTGTTCGACAGCGAAACCGGCCCGGCGGGCCATTTGGTGGCGTTGCTGATTCCGCCGTCCCTCGCCGGCTTCGATGACGACTTGGCCTCGCCCACGCTGCTGGATTGGCTGCGGACGCAGCATGCGGGCGGCACCGTGTTGGGCGGCGTGTGTGTCGGCTCGATTCTGTTGGCCGAAAGCGGCCTGCTCGATGGGCGCAGCGCCACCACCCATTGGAGTTCGGCCAAGGATTTCGCCGCCCGTTACCCGAAGATCAAGCTCAACGCCGACAAACCGATTGTCGACGACGGCGACCTGATCACCACCGCCGGGCTGATGGCCTGGTCGGAACTGGGACTGCGCCTGGTGGACCGCCTGCTCGGGCCCAGCATCGCCACGCGCACCGCGCAATTTCTGGTGATCGAACACAGCGACAGTGCGAGCCAGTGCGGCAGTAACTTCGCGCCCATCCTCGGCCACGGCGATGCGGCGATTCTCAAGGTCCAGCATTGGTTGCAAAGCAACGGCGCGGTGGAGGTTTCCCTCGGTGCGATGGCCGAACGGGCCGGGCTGGAAGAGCGCACCTTCCTGCGCCGGTTCCGTGCCGCCACCGGGCTCAAACCCACCGAATACTGCCAGCACTTGCGGGTCGGCAAGGCCCGGGAAATGCTGGAGTTCACCAATGGCACCATCGACCACATTGCCTGGACCGTCGGCTACCAGGACCCCAGTGCCTTTCGCGCGACGTTCAGGAAAATCACCGGGTTGGCGCCGAGCGATTATCGGGCGAGGTTTGGGGTGAGCCCGCTGGGCATTCCCAAAGGCTGACACTGGACCCTTTGTGGCGAGGGAGCTTGCTCCCGCTGGGCTGCGCAGCAGCCCCATCATCCCAACTGACACATCTGTGTAATTCTTTGGGGGGGCGCTTCGCACCCCAGCGGGAGCAAGCTCCCTCGCCACAGGGGGCGCTTCGTCTGCCGCTGGATATCGTGCAATTTGCGGGATGCCAAGCGCATGTCGTGCAGAATGAAACAGGCCCGGTGCTATCAATTGCTTGCGATGCGCCCGCTTGGCTGACCCCTCATCGTCCATCACCTCGTTGGCCTGATCTCTGCAACTTTCCTGATTTGCAGGCATATCTAAAGCCATCGAGCGCAGGAGGAAGGGCACCGCATGACATCAGTCAATCGCAACAAACGGGTCGTGGCCTATTCGGTCAATCCGCAAGCGCCGCGCCATGAGGTCGAGACCAACCGTGCACTGGCCCAGTGGCTGGCGCAGATCCTGGGTTGGGAGTACGGCGACAGCCATGACACCCAGGCCGGTCAGGATCTTTATCTGTTGCCCACGCAAACCCTGATCGGCACCGAAACCTTGATGCGCCTGGGGGTGAAGGGGCCGGAGGATGTGTGGGGTGGGTATGTCGAGCATGATTTTATCTGCACCAAGGCGATTACCCACGGTCTGTTGAATAAGGACGCGGTGGCGCCCAAAGGCTGGTCGCCGCTGTTTGCCAAGCTCACGCGAGGCGCGGTGCTCGATGGCGTGACGGTCTTTTCGCTCAAGGACGCCCGCCCGGCCGCCGAACATTTGCTCTACACCGGGCCGATCCGCATCAAGCCGATCCATGCCTGTGCCGGACGTGGTCAACAGTTGATCAAGAGCCTGGCGCAGTTCGATGAAGTCGCCGCCGGGCCCGACGCCCAGGCGCTGTTTCGCGATGGCGTGGTGCTGGAACAGCACCTCAATGAGGTCAAGACCCAGAGCGTCGGCCAGAGCTTCATCAACGGCCAGGTCCTGAGCTATTGCGGCGTGCAACACCTGACTCACGACAGCGAAGGCGTGGAGGTGTACGGCGGGTCGGACCTGCTGGTGGTGCAGGGCGGCTACATCGAGTTGCTCAGGCTCGAACTGTCCGACGATGTGCGCGAGGCGGTGCGGCTGGCGCAAGTGTTCGATGACGCCGCCAACCAGGCCTACCCGAGTTTTTTTGCGTCGCGGCGCAATTACGACATTGCCCAAGGCCTGGATGCCGCCGGCCAGCCCCGTGGCGGCGTGTTGGAACAGTCGTGGCGCATGGGCGGGGCCAGTAGCGCCGAACTGGCGGCGTTGCAGGTGTTCGTCGAAACGCCTGAGACCAGCGCGGTGCGGGTGTCTTCGGTGGAAACCTACGTCGACCAACCGCTGCCAGCCGGGGCCAGGGAGGTTTATCGCGGCGAGGCCCACAACAGCGACTTTCTTCTCAAATACGTAACGGTTCAATCCTATGACGGCTAGAAGTGAAACCATTCAAATCGAAATCGACAATGAACGCATGGACGGGACGTTCCTGAGCCCCAAATCGAAGGTCCCCGGCGTGTTGTTCGTACACGGCTGGGGTGGCAGCCAGGAGCGCGACCTGGAACGGGCCAAAGGCATCGCCGGCCTCGGTTGCGTGTGCCTGACCTTCGACTTGCGCGGGCACACCGGCGGGGCGGGCATCCCGTTGTCCCGAGTGACCCGCGAGGACAACCTGCGGGATGTGTTGGCGGCATACGACCGCTTGCTCGCCCACCCCGCCTTGGATACCTCGGCGATTGCCGTGGTGGGCACCAGTTATGGCGGTTACCTGGCCTCGATCCTGACGTCGCTGCGCCCGGTGCGCTGGCTGGCCCTGCGGGTGCCGGCGTTGTACCGCGACGAGCAATGGCACACGCCCAAGCGCGACCTGGACAAGACTGACCTGCTGGATTACCGCAGCACCCTGGTGCACGCCAGCACCAATCGCGCCTTGCACGCATGCTCGCAGTTCACCGGCGATGTGTTGCTGGTGGAGTCCGAGACCGATGCCTACGTGCCCCATGCCACGATCATGAGCTACCGGGCGGCGTGCCAGCAGACCCATTCGCTGACCCACCGCATCATCGACGGCGCCGACCATGCCTTGAGCAACCCCGTGTCACAACAGGCCTACACCTCGATCCTGGTGGACTGGATCACGGAAATGGTGGTGGGAGAACGGTTGAGCATTATCCAGGAGCGCTGATCTGGATTTTGTGTCGTCTGCGCGGGCCTCTTCGCGAGCAAGCTCGCTCCCACAGGGGGGGTAGCGATCAAGATAGGTGTGTTCACAACAGATCCAATGTGGGAGCGAGCTTGCTCGCGATGGGGCCAGGCCAGGCAACCCATCACTTGACCCCAGGCTTGACCCGCAACGCCTTGGCCTTCGCCTCGATCACCAGGTACATCACCACGGTAATCAGCAACGGCAGGATGAAATAGATCGCCCGGTAAGCGATCAGCCCCGCCAGCAGGCTGCCCCGCGACACCTCATGTTGCAGCAGGGCAACGAACACCGCCTCCAACACCCCAAGCCCCGCCGGAATGTGAGTGATGACCCCGGCAATGCTGCTGATCAGCAACACCCCGAGCACCATCGGGTAATCCAGTTTGCTGGGCAGCAAGGTGAAAATCACCGCCGCCATCAACGACCAGTTCAGTGCGCCCAACGCCAGTTGCAGCACTGCCATGCGCAGCGACGGCAGGTTGATTTCCATGCCGCGCACGGTCCAGGCCCGTCGCTTGGAAAACCGGCAGGCCGCCAGGTATCCGGCACTGGCCAGCAACAACAGCACGCCCACGCCTTGCAACGCATCGCTGCTGAGCTTCCAGCCCGGCGGCATGGTCACCAGGCCGCTGCTGAACACCACCCCGGCCAGGGTCATGTAGCCGAACCAGTTGGTGGCCAGGCTCAGGCCGAGGATCTTGGCGATGTTCCCGCTGCTGACGCCCAGCCGCGAATACAGTCGATAGCGCATGGCGATACCGCCTACCCAGGCGCTGAGGTTGAGATTGAAGGCATAACTGATCACCCCCACCGGCAAAATCTGCCGCCAACCGAGTTTCTGGCGGATGTAGGTGCGTCCGATCAGATCGAAGCAGGCATAGGTGATGAAACTGGTGATGGTCAGCGCAGCGGCGATGATCAAGGTGCGCACTTTGAAATCGGCCAGGGTGGTGAACACCTCGGACCAATCGATGCGCCGGGCCAGGGCGGTGAAGAGCACGATCAACAGCAGGAAAAACACCAGGGTCAGCGGTCTTTTCCAACGGCTCCAGCGGGATTTGGGCTTGGCCTGTTCCGGCGCATGGGCATCTCTCGGCGCGGTGTGCGCTTCAGAGTGGTTCATGGGGTTCGCTCCGGACCGCCGTCGGCGGTGAAAAAGGTTTCAGACGCGGTTTATGGGCCGGCAGCCAGCCGGCCCAGGCCGGGAAATGGCGCAAAAAGTGGAACACCATGAAACCGATGGTCATGCGCCACAGCAGGCCCCGCGGCGCATGGTTTTCGGGCATGACCGTGCAATGGTTTCGGCTCAGGTAGTCGAGGCGCTCGAACAGCTCGCGGTTGAACGTCCGGTCCCGGATCAGCACGTTGGCTTCCAGGTTCAGCGACAGGCTCAGCGGGTCGAGGTTGCTTGACCCCACCGTGCTCCAGTCCTCATCCACCAAGGCGACTTTGCCGTGCAGCGGCCGCTCGCAGTATTCGTAGATCACCACGCCGGCCTTGAGCAGGTAGCTGTAGAGCATCCGGGCCGCGAGCTTGGCAATCATCATGTCCGGTTGCCCTTGCAGGATCAGCCGCACCTCCACGCCGCGCCGCGCGGCGTTGCGGATCTCGCGCAGCAGCCGGTAACCGGGGAAGAAATACGCATTGGCGATCACCACCCGCCGCTGGGCGCTGCGCAGCACTTGCAGGTAGACCTCTTCGATGTCGGTCTGATGCTCGTGGTTATCCCGGTAGACCAGGCGCACCTGGCCGTCATGGTCGTTGAAGGCCAGCTCGTTGCGGCGGCTGCGGCGGCGTTGCCACCAATACTTGGCTCGGGCCGGCCGGCCGCTTTGCAGCAGGGCGAAGTGATGGATATCCACCACCGCCGGCCCCTTGATCTCCACGGAATAGTCCTGCTTGGCCTCGGGGCCGAAATCCCCCAAGTGGTCGGCGGAAAAGTTGATCCCGCCGATGAAGGCAATCACCCCGTCCACCACCACGATCTTGCGGTGCAGGCGGCGGAACCAGTTGGTACGGATCCCCAAGTGCCGGGGCGCCGGGTCGAACATCTGCAAGCGCACCCCGGCGTCGCTCAACGAGGCCAGGAAAGCGGTGGTCAATTCACCGCAGCCGAAGCCATCGAGGCTGACGGTGATGCGCACGCCACGCTGGGCGGCTTCCACCAGCAGGTCCCGCAGTTCGTAGCCGACCTTGTCCTCGAACAGAATGAAGGTCTCAAGCAGGATTTCTGTTTCGGCCCGGCGAATGGCCTCGAAGACCCTGGGGAAGTACTCTTCGCCGTTTTCCAGCAGCGTGACGCGATTGTTGCCGTGCCAGCCGTATTCGATATCGGCCAGCGCCGGGTTGCGTTCGGTGGGCGTCGTGTCGACCTGTTCCACCGTCGCCTTGTCCATCATCGCGCTCATAATTCGATCTCCACCGACAGCGGTGCATGGTCGGAAAGGTGCGACCAGGGTCGTACATTCAACACCTTGGGATGATGGGCCTTGAGGTTGCGCACGTAGATGCGGTCCAGGCGCAGAATCGGCAGGCGCGCCGGAAAGCTGCGGGCCGGCTTGCCCCACTGCTCGGCGAATACTTCCCGCAGGCCGCAGGGTTCGAGCAGCTCACTGGCTTTGCCGCGCCAATCGTTGAAGTCGCCGGCAACGATCACCGGTGCATCGGGCGGCAGTTCGCTCAAGCGTTGGCAAAGCAGCTTGAGTTGCTCGACACGATGACCTTCGCGCAGCCCCAAGTGGACGCAGATGGCATGCACATCCTGCCCATCGCCCGGCAGGCGCAGCACGCTGTGGAGCATGCCGCGGTTTTCATGGCCGCTGATGGACACGTCCAGGTTGTCGTGGCGGATGATCTGGAATTTCGACAACAACGCATTGCCATGGTCGCCCGCCGGGTACACCGCGTTGCGCCCATAGGCGAACTGTGGCCAAAGGGTGTCGGCGAGGAATTCGTATTGCGGCATGCTCGGCCAGTTGCTGTAGCGCTGGGGATGGTGTTCGTGGGTGCCGTGGACTTCCTGCAGGAACACCACGTCGGCGGATACACTGCGCACCGCTTCGCGCAGTTCCGGCAGGATGAAGCGCCGATTCAGGGCGGTGAAGCCCTTGTGGGTGTTGACGGTCAGCACGGTGAAACGGCTGACCCGGTCGAGATCCTGAGCCCCTTGTCGGGTCGGCTCGCAGGTCGCTTCGCTGGTTTGCGAACGGTTCATGGCAACACCCCTTCGGCCGGTCGCTGGCCGGGCGCGGTAGCGAGGTCCTTGTCCAGATGGAAACGCTCCAGCAAATGGCGTGCGTCGTAGGGCGCGCGGACTTTGATGTCGTTGTCGAAATAGCAGAACACTTCCCGGCTCTTGCGTGCCCGGGGTTTCTTGTCCGGGTCGATCAGGTGCGCGTCGCTCGGCTGCTTGCCGTGGCTCCAGGCCTCGATCCGGTCGCCCCAGCGCTTCAACGCCTCGTCGGTGTAGCCGCTGGCGTACAACTCCTCGGCGCCGTGCAGGCGCAGGTAGACGAAATCGCTGGTGACGTCTTCGCGATAGGGCCATTTGCCGGCTGTGTCGGCGATCACCAAGGCCACGTCGTAGCGCTTGAGCAACGTGATGAAGTGGGGGTCGATAAAACTCTCGTGACGGATTTCCACGGCGTGGCGCAGCGGCCGCTTTTTATCGGTCTCGGTGCTGGCGTGGCCGTCCAGGCGCGGCTCATGCTCCCGGGCCAGGACGGCGGCGCCTTCGGTGTCGTGGGGCAATTGCTTGAGGAAGTCTTCGAACAGTTCGGGGTCGAACTTGAAGCTGGGTGGAAACTGCCAGAGGATTGCCCCCAATTTCTCCTTGAGCTCCAGCACGCCGGAGGCGAAGAAGTTAGCCAAAGGCTTGTGGATGTCCCGCAGGCGCTTGATGTGGGTGATGAAGCGCGGGGCCTTGACGCTGAACACGAAGCCGGGCGGCGTCTCGGCATACCACTGGGCATACCGTTCGGGGCGTTGCAGGGCGTAGAACGATCCATTGATTTCGATACTGTTGACCGCTCGCGAGGCAAATTGCAGTTCCCGTTTCTGGGTCAGCCCCTTGGGGTAGAAATCCCCCCGCCAAGGCGTGTAGCGCCAGCCGGAAATGCCAATGTGGATCGCCGTCATGTATCCCTCCCGTGCCAATGACCTCGTACCGCCTGTGTCTTTTGATGACTGTCGCGCGGCCTGGAAAGTTTCGATGGGATGCCCGGCGGCAGAGAACCAAAGGTTTTGTATTGACCTTGCGAGCGAACTTGCCGGCCCAATATTGATCAGTTCCTTACCGATCCCGTGTGAAGGAGCCTCGCGTTTTGTCTCGATTGAGCACTGTATTGCTGCTGTTCTTGCTGGTGCTGACCGGCACCAGCGCCTACGGGACCGCCGCTGTCCCTGGCACCACCAAGCCCGATGAACCGCCCGCCGAACCTGCGCCGCTGGTGCAGGGCGGTTTATTGGGGGCCATCAGTTCGAGCATCGACGACGTCCAGGACAAACTCGACCTCAACCAAAGCCTGGTGGATGCCTGGCGCCTGCGGGCGGACCGGGCGGCGGACGAGGTGGACCGGCTGGTGGACCAGACGTCCCGTTCGTCCTGGCGCGTGGCGGGGGATTTCCTGTTGCTGTCCAGTGTCTGGATTGGCGCGTTTGCGCTGATCTGGTCCGCGGCGCGGTTGTTGTTGCGACATCTGGGCCACCGGCGCTGGCTGCGCACCCGCCGACGCGTGCGCGACCTGCTCGGTTATCTGCTGCCGTACACCGCTGCGGCATTGATCTGCCTGCCGTTGACCCTCTACGTCAGTCACTTTCTGCAAGTCTCGGTTGGTCGCGCCCTGGCGTTGTGCTTCGCCTACGCCACCAGCAGCGGTATTTTCTCCACTTCGGTGTTGCTGTGCGTGATCGTGATGTTCAACGCCGGCCACAAACGCCGGGCGGTGGCGATGATCCGGCGTTTCAGCCCCCGACCGTTGTTCCTGATCGGCTTTCTCGCCGCCCTCAGCGATGCCCTGACCAGCCCGCAGATCGCCCGGCAACTGGGTGGCAACATCACCAGCAGCATCGCGGTGTTCACCGGGTTGTCGGCGTCGATGATCTTTGGCTGGCTGGTGATCCGCATGCGCCGCCCGGTGGCGCACCTGATCCGCAACCGCCCTCTGGCCCAGCGCTTGAAACAACCGGCCTTGCAGGAGTCGCTGCGGATTTTCTCCGGGCTCTGGTATTGGCCGATCCTTTTGATGGTGCTGGTGTCGGCGGTGAGCCTGATCGGTGTCGGCGAGGACAACCAGAAAGCCCTGCGTTGCGCGTTGTTCACCACGATCCTGCTGATTGCGATGGTGTTCCTCAGCACGGTGTTCCAGCACATCTTCAAGTCGCCCAAGGCCGAGGCCATCCAACGCAACAGCGCTTACAAGGGCCGGCTGTTGAGCTTGCTGCATGCATTGTTGCGGATCGTCATGGCAGTGGCATTCATTGAAATCCTCGGGCGGATCTGGGGCATTTCGCTGTTCGAGTTCGCCTCGCGCAATGCCGTGGGGCGGGCGATCAGTGACTCCTTGAGCCGCATCGGCCTGATTTTCCTGATGACCTGGCTCACGTGGGTAGTGCTCGATACGGCAATCCAGGAAGCCTTGAAACCACCACTGAACAAACGCGGCGCCCGCCAGCCCAGCACCAGGGTCAAGACCATCCTGCCGCTGTTGCGCAACGCGGCGAAAATCATCCTGGTGGTGATTTGCGCGATCACCACCATGGCCAACCTGGGTATCAACGTCGCGCCGTTGCTGGCCGGTGCCGGGGTGGTGGGCTTGGCGATTGGTTTCGGTTCGCAGCAACTGGTGCAGGACGTGATCACCGGGCTGTTCATCATCATCGAAGACACGCTATCCATCGGCGACTGGGTGGTGCTCGACTCCGGCCACGCCGGTACCGTCGAGGGCTTGACCATCCGCACCCTGCGCCTGCGCGACGGCAAGGGTTTCGTGCACTCGGTGCCATTCGGCCAGATCAAGGCGGTGACCAACCAGTCCCGGCAATTCGCCTTTGCGTTTTTCTCCGTGCAATTCACTTACGACACCGATGTCGACCAGGCCATCGAGCTGATCCGCGAAGCCGGGCGTTCGATCGCCGAAGACCCGTTTCTCAAATTCAACCTGCAAGGGCCGCTGGATGTATTCGGCGTGGACAAGATGGACCTCAACGGCGTGGTGCTCACGGCGCAGTTCCGCACCGTGTCGGGTGGGCAATATGCGGTGAGCCGAGCGTTCAACCAGCAGTTGAAGAAGCTTGTGGATAACCACCCGGCGGTGCACTTTGCGCAGACTTATCCACAGCAGGTGATGTTGCCCAAGCGGTTGGTTGAGGAGAAGAAAGAGGGGGAAGAGGTGCCTGATCAACCTCGGTAGTGAGTGAGGTTTGTGGTGGGGCTGCCGGCCCCATCGCGAGCAAGCTCGCTCCCACAGTAGGTTTGTGGTGAATGTACAACCCCTGTGGGAGCGAGCTTGCTCGCGATAGGGCCCGCCCAGGCACCCTCAACCTTTCTGAACAAGCTTGTTCCGGACCTCAGCCATCCCTTGAGCATCCAACTCCACCCAAAGATGCTGCTTGCCGGCAATCTGCGCCGCCACCGGCAACCCGTCCCGATACACCAGCCGATTACTCGCCAGCGCCGGCACTTTCGCCCCCGGCAACAAGGTGCCGGCCAGGTTCAGCGGGTCGACGCCGCACACCGCCACCAAGCTGCCATCGGTGGGGCGGCGGCGGGTTTCGCGCAGCAACGCAATCGCTTCGGGCAGGGCGAATTGTTCGCCCGCCAGGCCGCTGACAAAACGCCCGCCGCGAATCTCGCCCCGCGCCTCCAGGCGATGGAAAGTGCGCAATAGCTCGCGCCAACTCGGCAGCCACTCGGCCTCCCGCTCCAGCAAGCGCCAGAACACCACGCCGTAACGACGCAGCAGGGTCATGGCGATGTGTTCCAGGGTCTCCGGCGCAGTGGGCGCCGGGCGGTTGCCTTCCACGGGGGCAGGTTGGCTGCGGCGCAACAAGGCCCAGCGCCCGGCGTCGTCCATGCCGCCGACAAACGCGCCGCGCCCGCGCCGGCTGCTGCGGGCCTGGCGTTTGCTGGCCGGGGTGATCAGCGCGCGCAAGCCGGCAAAGCTGTCGGCATTCACCAAGCCGGCGCCCACCAGTTCCTGCAAGGCGATTTCCAGTTCGCTGCGCAGCAGGTGGGCTTCATGGGCCAGTTCATCGAAAAACAGCGCGCCATGCTCGCTCAGGGCCTGATGGACTTTCTGTGTCTTGGGCGACAACTCATCAAGGGCTGTTTGCCCGGCCAGGCTGCTCCACAACGCCACCTGGCTGCGCGGCAGCAACACCACCGGCGTACTGCGCAAGGCGCTGGCGGACGGCTTCTGGCGCGCACTCAGGCGCGTCCATACCCACTTGCCGCTGCGGCACAACTCATCGAGCCAACTGGGCGAATAGTCCTTGATCCGCCCGGGCAACAGGTCGCTGTCCCAGGCTGAGGCGGCGGCCGGGTAGCCTTCGAACTGGCCGAGGATCGACGGCAGCACGGCATTGCCCCGGCCCTGGGTGGACGACGACAGGTGCTGCCAGTCGAACAGGAAGCGCATGAAGTCCTGCAACATCACCGGCTCGATTTCCCGGCGCAGGCGCTTGACCGTATAGCGATGGATCCGCGCCAGCAAATGCCGCTCGCACCATTCCTCCTGCCCGGTGCCCGGCGTGAAACGCCCACGCAGCACATAGCCTTGCTGCTCGAGCTGCGCCAGGGCCTGGGTGACCTGCGGGGTCGACAACCCCAGCGGGTAGGCGATGGCCTTCAACGGCAGCGGCCCGAAGGCACTGAGCCGGGCGCGGAGCACTTCCACCAGGGCTTCGTCGACGTTCCAGGCTTCATCGAAATCGGCCAGTGGGGACAGTGCCGGTTCCCAGCGAGCCTGTGGATAGAGGGCTTGCAAGCAGGTCAGGCGCTCCCGCGGCAGCCATAGACCCCGTACGGCGCTGATCTGTACGTGGCTGGCGCGCCCACTCGCGGCCAATGCCCGCAGCCAATCCAGCCACGATGGGTAGGCGTCGGCTTCGCTGTCGGCGATGCAGGCCAGGCTCATCAAGGCTTCGTGCATCTCATCGAGATTAGCCGGCGTCGGCCAGGCCTCATCCCGGACCGACTGGATGGCTTCGGCGTCCAGCGCGCCAAGGTCGTCGGTGGATTGTGGATCGCTCCAGCGCCGGTTGATCACCGCCTGGGTCCGCCGTTCTTCCAGCGGCGCGTCGTCGAGAAAGGTGTAGGGACGGGCGCTGAGGATTTCTGCCGCCAGCGGCGAGGGCGCCGGCAGGTCGCGGCTGATCAGGCGAATCTGGCCCGCTTCCATGCGCCGCAACAGCGCCAGCCAACCTTCGCTGTCCATGGCTTCGTGCAGGCAATCGTCGAGGGTCTGTTCCACCAGCGGGTGATCGGGGATCTCCCGCTCGCCAGCGAGGTTTTCCAGGCAGGCGATCTGGTCCGGAAACACACTGGCGATCAGGTCTTCGCTTTTCATCCGCTGGATCTGCGGGGCGACTTTGCGCCCGCCGGTGTAGCGCGGCAGGGCCAGGGCCACGCCAGCGTTCCAGCGCCAGCGCACACCGAACAGCGGTGCATCCAGCACCGCCTGGACCAGGATCTGTTCGGCGTTGTGGCTGTTCAGGTAGCGCCAGACCTCGTCCAGCTCGAAGCTGTGGCTGGTGGACAGCGAGAGCACGATGGCGTCTTCACTGGCGGCGGCCTGCAATTCGAAGTTGAAGGTGCGGCAGAAGCGCTTGCGCAAGGCCAGGCCCCAGGCGCGGTTGATACGGCTGCCGAAGGGCGTGTGGATGATCAGTTGCGTGCCGCCGGACTCGTCGAAAAACCGCTCCATCAGCAGCGTGTCCTGGGACGGCAGGGCGCCGAAGGCCCGGCGCGCCGGGGCCAGGTAATCGACCAATTGTTCGGCGCTGGCGAGGTTCAGGCGTAACGTGCCGGTCAGCCAGTCGAGGGCCGGTTGCAGGTTGCCCGGCGTGGCGCCGAGCAGGTGATCAAGCTGGGCTTGCAGGCGCGCCACGGCCAAAGACAATTCGTCGCTGCGCCCCGGGGCTTCGCCGAGCCAGAACGGAATGGTCGGCGGTTGGCCCTGGGCGTCCTCGACCCGCACACGACCGGTCTCGACGCGGATGATGCGGTAGGACGTATTGCCCAGTTGGAACACATCGCCGGCAATGCTCTCCACCGCGAAGTCTTCGTTGACGCTGCCGATGTTCAGGCCCTGGGGTTCGAGCAGCACGCTGTAGTCGGCGTTGTCCGGAATGGTGCCGCCGCTGGTCACCGCCGTCAGTTTGCTGCCCCGGCGCCCGCGCAGGGTCCGGGTCACGGCGTCGCGGTGCAGGTAGGCGCTGCGCACGCCCTGGCGGCCATTGAGGCCTTCGGCAAGCATCTGCAACAGCGCCTGGTAATGCCCTTCGTCCAGCTCGGCGTAGGGCGAGGCGCGGCGGAAGGTCTCCAACAGCGCCTGTTCCGGCCATTCCTGGCAACTGACTTCGGCGACGATCTGCTGGGCCAGCACATCCAGCGGCGCCTTGGGGATGTGCAGGATGTCGAGTTCGCCACGGCGCACGCAATCGAGCAGGGCGGCGCATTCGATCAAGTCGTCGCGGGTGGTGGCGAACAGGCGGCCCTTGGGCGTACCGCCGACCTGATGGCCAGAGCGTCCCACTCTTTGCAGGAACGCCGAGATCGAACGGGGCGAGGCAATCTGGCAGACCAGGTCGACATCGCCGATATCGATGCCCAGCTCCAGGGAAGCGGTGGCGATCAGTACCTGCAGTTCGCCGCGCTTGAGGCGTTGTTCGGCGTCGAGGCGAAACTCCTTCGCCAGGCTGCCGTGGTGGGCGGCCACGGCGTCCTTGCCCAGGCGCTCGCTCAAATGACGGCTGAGGCGTTCGGCCAGGCGCCGCGTATTGACGAATACCAGGGTGGTGCGATGCTCTCGGGCCAGCTCGGCGAGGCGGTTGTAGACCAGCTCCCACACGTCATTGGCCATCACTGCCGACAGCGGCACCGGTGGCACCTCGATGTCCAGGTCCCGGGGACGGGCGTGGCCGATGTCGACGATTTCACAGGCGCGTCCTTCACCGACGAGAAAGCGTGACACTGCTTCGATGGGCTTTTGCGTGGCCGACAGGCCGATGCGCATCAGGGGTTCGGCGCACAGGGCTTGCAGGCGCTCCAGGCTCAAGGCCAGGTGGCTGCCGCGCTTGCTGGCGGCGATGGCGTGGATTTCATCGACGATCACCGTGCGGGTGCTGGCGAGCATCTGCCGGCCGGAGTCGGAACCGAGCAGCACGTAGAGCGATTCGGGCGTGGTGACCAGGATGTGCGGCGCGGTCTTGCGCATCGCCGAGCGGTCTTTTTGCGGCGTGTCGCCGGTGCGTACGGCGGTGGTGATCGGCAAGGGTGGCAAGCCCATTCGTTGCAACTGCTCGGTGATGCCGGCCAGGGGATTCTGCAGGTTGATCTGGATATCGTTGCTCAGGGCCTTGAGCGGCGAGACGTAGACCACCAGGGTCTGGTCGGGCAGGCCGCCTTGTTCCAGGCCGCGGTGCACCAGGTCATCGAGCACCGCGAGAAACGCGCTCAAGGTCTTGCCCGAGCCGGTAGGCGCCGCGACCAGCACCGAGCGCCGCTGGCCGATCAACGGCCACGCCCGGGCCTGGGCGGCCGTGACCGCCGGGAAGGTCTGGCTGAACCAGGCGCGAACGGCGGGGTGAAAGCCTGCCATGGCGTGGTCGGCTGCAAGGGGCAGATTCATAAGGCAGTTTATGCGGGTGGAGCGGGGGAGATGCAAGTACCGGCTGAGATCTCCATCGCCTGTCAGGGCCTCATCGCGAGCAAGCTCGCTCCCACACAGGTCGTATAGGCACTGAGATCTCCTGTGGGAGCGAGCTCGCTCGCGATAAGGCCTCAAGATGCACACAAAGGCCGGATCCACACTTTACGAGTGACGGTTGCGCACTAAACCCGCAAAATGCAACGATTCCGGCAACGCCTGCGGGCGTTGTCGACCCAATTTTTGTGCCAATAGAGTGGGCCTGCTGACTTTATGCGAATGCGCCTTATGTTACTGGGCGGCGGAAATGCCCTTGGGCAGGCGCTGATTCGCCTCGGTGCAGAAGAAGACATCGGTTTTCTTGCCCCCCGCCCGCCCGAAGACGGCTGGGATGCCGCGAGCCTGACGCAACTGCTCGACGACACCCGTCCGGACGCCTTGATCAACCTGGCGTACTACTTCGACTGGTTCCAGGCCGAGGCCGTCAGCGAGCAGCGCCTGGCCAGCCAGGAGCGCGCTGTCGAGCGTCTGGCCGGGCTGTGCCAGCATCACAACATCATCTTGCTGCAACCGTCGAGCTATCGGGTGTTCGACGGTTCCCGTGCCACGGCCTACAGCGAGAAGGACGAGCCCGTGCCCCTGGGCGTGCGCGGCCAGGCGCTGTGGCGGATCGAGCAAAGCGTGCGCGCCACCTGCCCGCAACACGTATTGCTGCGTTTCGGCTGGCTGCTGGATGACAGCGCCGATGGCACCCTCGGCCGTTTCCTGGCCCGGGCCGAGCAACCCGAAGAGCTGTTGCTGGCTGACGACCGCCGGGGCAATCCGACGCCCGTGGACGATGCCGCGCGGGTGATCATTTCGGTGCTCAAGCAACTCGATTGCGCGGCGCCGCTGTGGGGCACCTATCATTACGCCGGGCATGAGGCGACCACGCCACTGGCGCTGGGCCAGGCGATCCTCACTGAAGCCCGCGCGCTGCATCCGCTGGCCATCGAGTCGCCCACGCCCCAGGCTCATGCCGCACGGCCGGACGCCGCGGAAGAACCGCAGCACGCGGTGCTGGCCTGCAAGAAAATTCTGCACACTTTCGGGATCAAGCCGCGTGCCTGGCGCGCCGCACTCCCGGGCTTACTGGATAGGTTTTATCGCCATGGCTGAAGGCCCTGTTTTAATCACCGGCGGCGCGGGTTTCATTGGTTCGCACCTGACCGACGCCTTGCTCGCCAAGGGGCATGCGGTGCGCATCCTCGATGACCTGTCCACCGGCAAGCGCAGCAACCTGCCGCTGGACAACCCTGCTGTAGAGCTGATCGAAGGCGACGTCGCCGATGCCGCCCTGGTGGCCCGGGCCATGGCCGGTTGCAGCGCCGTGGCGCACCTGGCGGCGGTGGCCTCGGTGCAAGCCTCGGTGGACGACCCCGTGCGCACCCACCAGAGCAATTTCATCGGCACCCTGAATGTCTGCGAAGCCATGCGCCAGAGCGGGGTGAAGCGGGTGCTGTTCGCTTCCAGCGCAGCGGTCTACGGCAACAACGGCGAAGGCGAGTCCATCGACGAAGAAACCCCCAAGGCCCCGCTCACGCCCTATGCCTCGGACAAGCTGGCCAGCGAGTTCTACTTCGATTTCTATCGCCGCCAGCACAACCTGGAGCCGGTGGTGTTCCGCTTCTTCAACATCTACGGCCCGCGCCAGGATCCGTCCTCGCCGTATTCGGGGGTCATCAGCATCTTCAGCGAACGGGCACAGAAAGGCCTGCCGATCACCGTATTCGGCGACGGCGAGCAGACCCGGGACTTTGTCTATGTCGAAGACTTGGTGGACTTGCTGGTGCAGGCCATCGAGAAGCCCGAGGTGGAAGTGGGCGCGGTGAACGTCGGCTGGAACCAGGCCACGACCCTCAAACAGATGCTCCAGGCCCTGGCCGCCGTGGTGGGCGACCTGCCACCGATCAGCTACGGCCCGGCGCGTTCCGGCGACATTCGCCATTCCCGGGCTGACAACCATCGGTTGTTGGAGCGCTTCAGCTTTCCCCCGCAAACACCGATGAGCGTGGGGTTGGCGCGGTTGCTGGGGCGCTAAAACTGTGGGAGCGAGCTTGCTCGCGATAGCGCTGGGTCAGTCAACATCATTGCTGGCTGATCCACCGTCATCGCGAGCAAGCTCGCTCCCACAGGGGTGTTCGTACCTTTAAGTTCGGCTTAGAACTTGTAGCCCAACCCCACCATGTAGATGAACGGATCCACATCGACATTCACCTTGGCCCGGGTACCGCCGGCCACGGCGTTGTTGTCCACATAGGCGGTGGTGTCGATGTCGATGTAGCGGATCTGGCCGTTGATCATGATGTTGTCGGTCAGCATGTAGTCGGCACCGACTTGCCAGGCCATGCCCCAGCTGTTTTTCGCCCGGAAGTTGCTGAAGCCATTGGCGCTGGCTTCGCTGCCCACGTGTTCGTCGTAGATCCAGGTGTAGTTGATACCGGCGCCGACATAGGGCTGGAACGCCGACTTGGCGTCGAGCGGGTAGTAGACCAGGCTCAGTGTGGGCGGCAGGTGCTTGAGGGTGCCGAGCTTGCCGTTGGCCGCGCCGAGGGCAGTGCCTTTGATTTTCACGTCGTGCTCGAACGGCGAGGCCGCCAGCAGTTCGATACCCCAATTGTTGGTCAGCATGTAGGCGAAGTTCAGGCCCAGTTGCGTATCGCTGCTCATGGTCGCCTTGCCACCCAGGTCGGCGCCGGCCAGCGGGCCACGGTCGACCTTGACGCTGGAGCTGTCGGCCTCTGGATTGACGGTGATAGCGCCGGCGCGAACGATGATGTCACCGGCCGTATGGGCCTGGGCGAGCGGGGCAGCGAGCGCGAGGGCAATGAGGGAAGCGCTGAGCAAGGACTTGTGCATGGGGGCTCCAGAGGACATTTCAAAATGGATGTCCCATGGTACGGAGCCGCCTGGGCCGGTCTTTTGACTCAGCTCAATGAAATGATGATGAGTCAATTTCGAGGGCCCCTTCGCGAGCAAGCCCGCTCCCACCGTTTGACCGCATTTCTACTGGCAAAACTCGGTCAATGTGGGAGCGGGCTTGCTCGCGAAGGCTATTTCACAGGCAACCCATGACCCGCGAATTCACTCCGGCAGTTCATACACATAAATCTTCTGCGCCTCCATCTGATATCCGGCATCGGCCAGTTCGCTGGTGGACGGCTTGACCTGCATCGGCCCTTCGACCCAGTACGGCTGGTACAACTCGTCGAGCTTGACCCCCACTTCGCTTTTCACATGCACGATCTGGTTCGACGGCGGTGGCGGCACGTGGATGCAGGCGCCGAAATACGGCACCAGCAGGAAGTCCGTGGTGCGGCCTTCCTCGCTGACTTCCAGCGGCACGATGTAGCCCGGCAAGCGAATCTGCTGGCCATCGAGGGCCTTGACCACCGGCGCGTTGGGCAAATCCTGCTTGGCGGCTGGAGCGGACTCGGCGGCCAGGGCGTCGCTCATTTTCGATAGGTCGTGCAGCGGCGTCATGTTCGGCACTTCCGGCGGGGCGTCCGGCGGAATCATTTCCGACCAGGCCAGGTCCCTCGGCTCGGCCGCCCACAGCGGCAGGGCGACCATCATCAACAGCGCTAGCAGGGCGCGGGGCATCTTCAAGGTCCTCATAGACGGATCGACAGGCCGTCGGCCAACGATTGGCGATAGGCGCGCCAGGCCGGCACGCTGCCCATCAGCAGGGCGGCGACCAGGATGCCCGCCAGCAGCGTCCATTCATATTCGCTCGGCCAGCCCAGAGGCAAGTACAAACCGTAGGCCGACTGCACGTAACCCTGGGCGGCGGCGATGCCGATGTACAGCAACGCCAGCCCGGCGGTGACCCCGGCCAGCGCCAGGGCAAAGGCTTCGAACACCAGCAGCGTCGCGATGTGCCACGGCCGTGCGCCCACCGAACGCAGGATCGCCATTTCCCGGCGGCGTTCGTTGAGGCTGGTGAGGATCGCCGTGAGCATGCCGATCAACCCGGTCAGGACCACGAACAGCGAAATCACGAACAAGGCCTTTTCCGCCGTGCCCATCAGGCTCCACAACTCCTGCAGTGCTACGCCGGGGAGGATGGCCAGCAGCGGTTCGCCACGGAACTCATTGATCTCGCGCTGCAAGGCAAAGGTCGAAATCTTGCTGTTGAGGCCGAGCATGAACGCGGTGATCGCTTGGGGCGTGAGGTCCATGTTGCGGGCCTGGTCGGCGCTGATGCGCCCATTGCCCTGGGCCGGCACGCCGTTCTTCCAGTCGATGTGGATCGCCTCCATGCCGCCGAGGCTGATGTGCAGCGTGCGGTCCACCGGGGTGCCGGTGCGCTTGAGAATCCCGACCACGGTGAAGGGCTTGTCGTCATGCTTGACCAGGCTGATCGCCGCCACGCCGTGGGCCAGCACCAGTTTGTCACCGAGTTTGTAGTGCAGCGCCTCGGCGACTTCGGCACCGAGCACCACTTCGAACGGATCGGTGGCGAAAGCCCGGCCATCGGCCAGTTCCAGGTGTTGCTGGCGGCCATACTGGTAATGCTCGAAGTAGGCCTCGGTGGTGCCCATCACCCGATAGCCGCGATGGGAATCGCCCAGGGACATGGGGATCGCCCACTTTACTTTCGGATTTTTGGCGAACTGTTCGAAGCTGTCCCAGCGGATGTTGTTGGTGGCATTGCCGATGCGAAACACCGAATACAGCAGCAGGTTCACCGAGCCGGAGCGGGCGCCGACGATCAGGTCGGTGCCGCTGATGGTGCTGGCGAAACTGGCTCGCGCCTCGGTGCGCACTCGCTCCACCGCCAGTAACAGACAGACCGAGAGGGCGATGGCAAACGCGGTGAGGATCGCGGTGAAGCGGCGGTTCGCCAGGCTGGCCATGGCTAGACGGAACAAATACATCTCAGACCTCGAGTGGCGTGGCGGCGCGATTGAGATCGGCCAGCGAGAGGTGGCGGTCGAACAGCGACGCCAGGCTCTGGTCGTGACTGACGAACAACAGGCTCGACCCGGCCTCGCGGCATTCGGCGAACAACAGCCGCAGGAAGTTTTCCCGGGCGTCGTAGTCCAGGGCTGAAGTCGGTTCGTCGGCGATCACCAGTTCCGGTTGACCGATCAAAGCCCGGGCAGCGGCGACTCGTTGTTGCTGGCCGATGGACAACGAGTCGGCGCGACGCTCCAACAGGTTCGAATCGGTCAAGCCCAGGTGGGCCAGCAGCGTGGCGGCCGCTTGATCGACACTGCCGTGGCGCTGGGTGGCCCGCTGCGCGCGCAGTTTCGAGAAGTGACAGGGCAGTTCGACGTTCTCCCGTACCGAGAGAAACGGCAGCAGGTTGAACTGCTGGAAAATGTAGCCGGTGTGGTCCACGCGAAAGCGGTCGCGGCGGCCGGCGGCCAGTTCGCTGAGTTCCTGGCCGAGCAGGCGGATGCTGCCGCGATCCGGCGTTTGCACCCCGCCCAACAGCCCCAGCAGCGTGGTCTTGCCGCTGCCACTCGGGCCCTTGAGGAACAAGGTTTCACCCGCTTCCAGGCGAAACGCCGGGATATCCAGCAAGGGCGGATGCCCGGGCCAACTGAAGCCCAGGTCGGACAGTTCGATGAGTGCTTGGGTCATATGAAACCGGTCAGATCAAGGTGAACCCTGTGGGAGCGAGCTTGCTCGCGATGGCGGTGTGTCAGGCTGCATCTGTATTGAATGTGCCGGCCTCATCGCGAGCAAGCTCGCTCCCACATGGGTTTTGCGGTGAATCAGAATTTCAGGGTTGGCGCCTTGGCCGTCACTTCCACGCCTTGTTGGCCACTCGGGCTGATCAGTTGTACCTGAATTTTCTGGGTGGCCGGGAAGGTTTTGAACAGTGTCGCCAGGTCCAGGTTCTTCAATGCACCAGCGGCGGCGCAGGTGAACTGGTAGTGGGCGTGGATCTCACTGTGCTCGTGGTGTTCGTCGCCATCGGCGTCTTCGTCATGGTCTTCGTGGTCCGGTTCATCGCCGAACAACGGGCTTTCCAGTTCCTGTTGGGCCACGGTGCACTTGGCGGCGGCCGGCAGGTTGAACAGCGCCAGCGGCTTGTCCAACTGCGCCCGTACCGCGGCGACCTTGGCCTTGTCGGCATCGCTGGTGGCGGCGTGTTCGAAGCCCACCAGGTTCATCGCCGGGCTTTCCAGCTCCAGCTCCAGGGTCTGACCATCCAATGCCGCGTTCAGTCGAGCAACGCCGTGTTCATGGGCGCCGAGGCTGCCATGTTCGTGATCATGATCGTGGTCATGCTCCACCGCCGCATGAGCGACAGCCAATGGCAGCAGGGCGAACGGCAAAGCGAGAAGCAGACGACGCATGACGAGTCTCCGAAAAGGTTATGTAATCTTATAACGAAAGCGCGGAGAGTTTGACCGTCTGCTTGGCGTCGCGCAAGGGCCATGGGAGCATGCGTACATGAAATATTCAGGAGCACGGTAATGTTGCGGATACGCGGAACCGTCGGCGAATGGCCGGTGGACTTGACGATCGAAATGGATGAGGGCGACTGGGCGCAGCTCGGCGCGCAGTTGCAAGTGGCCAAATCCGAAGGCACGGCGGCACCGGCGGCCAAACCGACGAACCAGGACGATGCCCAATGGCAGATCGCCAAGGAACTGCTGCGCAAGGCCGGCCAACTGAGCGGTCCGGACCTGCTGGAACAGCTCGAAGGCCTGACCGGCAGCGCCTCGGCGGGCAAGCGCCTGTTGGTGCGCTTGCGCCACTGCGCTGAGGTCAAGGTGTTGAGCGGCGGCGATACGCCGCTCTATAGCTGGAGTGGGGCTTAATACAACGCGGCGAACAACTTGCGACGATAGGTCGTCACCAGCGGATGGTCGTTGCCCAGCAGTTCGAATACCTGCAACAAGGTCTTGTGGGGCAGGCCTTCGCTGTAGCCGCGGTTACGCACGAACAGCTTGAGCAGCGCATCGAGGGCCGCTTCGTACTGCTGGCGTGCCAGTTGCTGGATCGCCAGTTGGTACACCGCTTCATCGTCCTGCGGGTCTTTCGCCAGGCGCGCCTTGAGGTCGGCGGCGTCCGGCAGGTGCTTGGCCAGGCCGAGGAACTGGATCTGCGCCTTGGCACCGGCGAGGGCGGCCTTGTGCTCATCGCTTTTCACCGCGTCGAGCACCGTCTGCGCTTCGTCCAGCTCGCCGCGCTCGGTCAGGCAGCGGGCATACAGGATCAGCGCCTTGGCGTTGGTGTTGTCTTCACCCAGCAACACGGTGAGCACGGCTTCGGCGTCGGCGAAACGACCGTCGTCGAACAGCGCCTGGGCCTGTTCGAACGGGTCGGCAGCGGCCGGCGGTGGCATCTGCACATGGGGTTCGAGCATCGTGCGTACCGCCGATTCCGGCTGGGCACCGGCAAAGCCGTCGACGGGCTGACCGTCCTTGAACAACACCACCGTCGGCAGGCTGCGAATGCCGAAGCGGGCCACAATGTCCTGCTCGATGTCACAGTTGACCTTGGCCAGCAGCAATTCGCCTTGATAGCTCTCGGCAATGGTTTGCAGCATTGGCATCAGAGCCTTGCACGGCGCACACCACTCGGCCCAGAAATCCACCAGTACCGGTTTGTGGAAAGAGTTCGCGATCACCGATTGGTCGAAATCGGCGGTAGTGGCGTCGAAGATGTAGGGCGTTTCCTGAGTCATGGGCAATCTCGTAGAGCGCTTGAATGGGGCAACTATACGGCGTGGTGGGGGGTGGCTGAAAGCGGGGTAGCCTTTCGCCCTGTGGTGCCTGACAGGACGCCTTCGCGGGCAAGCCCGCTCCCACAGTTGATCTCCAGTGGATACAACATTCGCGTTCACTCTAGATCCCCTGTGGGAGCGGGCTTGCTCGCGAAGCTTTTCAGGCGCGCCGCGCGTGGTACAGACTCACATGGCGAAACTCTTCCGGCTCGGCCAGGTCCGGCAGGGTCATGGCCTGGAGCATTTCGATGCGCCGGTACAGCGGATGCTGGAAATCCCGCACCCGGGAATCGGCCACCAACGCCTCGCGACCGCGGCTGAGGAACTGGTCGAGCAGCGGCAGGTTGGCCCGGTCGTAGAGCACGTCGGCAACCAGGATCAGGTCGAAACGATCGGTCTCGGCGAAAAAGTCCGTCGCATAACCCAGCTCCACCCCATTGAGCGCGGCATTGGCCTGGCACGCCGCGATCGCCAGCGGATCCAGGTCGCAGGCCACCACCTCCAGGGCTCCGGCCTTGACCGCCGCGATGCCTGCCACGCCGGAACCGGCACCAAAATCCAGCACCCGCTTGCCTTCGACCCACTGCGGCTGCTCGGCGAGGTAGCGGGCCATCGCCAAGCCGCTGGCCCAGCAAAAACTCCAATAGGGCGGCTCGTGGAGGATGCGCCGGGTTTCTTCCGGGCTGAAGGCGCGGTCCATGTTGTCGCCGTCGATCAGCCACAACGTCAAGTCAGCGTCGGGTAGCGGACAAGCCACCAGACGCGCGTCGCCAAGCAATTCACTCAACGCCCGCTGCAGGTCTTGCGGTGCACTCATGGCGCTTTGACGAATTGCAGGGTGCCCAATGCCTGGGTGGTCGGTTGGCTGATGCGTTGTTCCGGCAAGTGCAGGATCAATTGACCGGACTGGCTGGCGCGGCCACGCAGTTCCACGCGGGCGCCTACCGGGAAGGCTTCCGGGTTGAAGCGCAAACGGAAGGGCAGGGCCTGGTTGGTGCCGATCAGGCTGGAACTGGCGAGCAATTGTTGTGGACGGTCCTTGTCGTCGATCACCAGCAGCGCCAATTCGACCTCGGCCCCGGCCGGAACGCCTTGCAAGGTGCCGCTGATTTCACGCTGGTACGCCGGCAATGGCCCCAGCTCGGCCGCCTGGCGGGCCTTTTCCTGGGCCTGTTTCGGTGCGGGGGCCGGAGCGGGAGCGGCGGGTTTGGGGGCATCGCTGCTGCACGCCATCAGCAGGCTGAAAAAACTGAGCAAAACGAGCGATCGTAGCGGCATGTGTGGCTCCAGCAAGGTGAATTCCATGGATCTGACGGTAAGCCCGTCTGTATACCGTAAACCCTATGGCTTGTCTTGCCAGTGGGATGCGCTACCATGGCCCTCCCTTTTTTTGTTGCCTGCCACCATGCACTGTCCCTTCTGCGGTGCCAACGACACCAAGGTCATCGACTCGCGACTGGTCGCCGAGGGCGAACAAGTCCGCCGCCGCCGCGAATGCCTGGCTTGCGGCGAGCGTTTCACGACGTTCGAGACCGCTGAACTGGTGTTGCCGCGCCTGATCAAAACCGACGGCAGCCGCCAGCCGTTCGATGAAGAAAAACTGCGCGCCGGCATGCAGCGCGCCCTGGAAAAACGCCCGGTGAGCGTCGAGCGCCTGGAAGCGGCGCTGGTGCACATCAAGCACAAGCTGCGGGCCACCGGCGAGCGGGAGGTCAAGTCCCTGGTGGTCGGAGAGCTGGTGATGGCCGAGCTGCAGAAGCTCGACGAAGTCGCCTACATCCGTTTCGCCTCGGTATACCGGCGCTTCCAGGACCTGAACGAGTTCCGTGAAGAAATCGACCGCCTGGCCCGCGAACCGGTGAAAGAATGACCGTCCCGGCGCAGCAGGCCGTCCTCGACGCCCACTACATGGCTCGTGCCCTGGAGTTGGCGCGGCGCGGTCACTACACCACCCACCCCAACCCCCGGGTCGGTTGCGTGATCGTGCGTGACGGGCAGATTGTCGGCGAAGGCTGGCACATCCGCGCTGGCGAGCCCCATGCCGAAGTCCATGCCCTGCGCGCCGCCGGGGACAAAGCCCGGGGCGCCACGGCCTACGTGACCCTCGAGCCTTGCAGTCATCACGGGCGTACCCCGCCTTGTGCCGATGCGCTGGTCAGTGCCGGCGTGGCGCGGGTGGTGGCAGCGATGCAGGACCCTAACCCGGCAGTCGCCGGGCGCGGCCTGCAACGCCTGGCCCAGGCCGGCATCGCCACCGAAAGCGGCGTGCTGGAAGGTGAGGCGCGCCAGCTCAATGAAGGTTTTCTCAAGCGCATGGAACAGGGCCTGCCGTTCGTGCGGGTCAAGCTCGCCATGAGCCTGGATGGCCGCACCGCCATGGAAAGCGGTGAAAGCCAGTGGATCACCGGCCCGGCCGCACGTTCGGCGGTGCAACGCCTGCGTGCCCAGGCCAGTGTGGTGCTGACCGGTGCCGATACGGTGCTGGCGGACAACGCCCGGCTGACCGTGCGCGCCGATGAACTGGGGCTGGATGCCGAGCAGACGGCGTTGGTCATGAGCCGTCCGCCGCTGCGGGTACTGGTGGACGGACGCCTGCGGGTGCCCCTGGATGCGGCGTTTTTCAAGGCCGGCCCGGCGCTGGTCGCTACCTGCATGGCGGTGGAAGAACAGTACGCCAACGGTCCCGAATGCATGATTGTGGCGGGCGATGACGGCCAGGTCGATCTGCGTCGGCTGCTGGTGGCGCTGGCTGCCCGGGATGTCAATGAAGTACTGGTGGAGGCCGGTCCGCGCCTGGCGGGGGCTTTCGCCCGACTGGGGCTGGTGGACGAGTTCCAGATCTTCATCGCTGGCAAGTTCCTCGGTTCTTCGGCGCGGCCACTGCTGGACTGGCCGCTGGCGCAGATGAAGGACGCTCCCCAGCTGAAAATCACCGAAATCCGCGCCGTGGGCGATGACTGGCGAGTCATCGCCATTCCCGTCCCACCGGCCAGCGTATAATTCCCGGCTTTCGCTCACGCGGCGGCCCGTTCTCGAGGAGGACTCCATGTTTACCGGCATCATCGAATCCATCGGCAGCATCCGTGCACTCACCCCCAAGGGCGGCGATGTGCGGGTCCATGTCGAAACCGGCAAGCTCGATCTGAGCGACGTCAAGCTGGGCGACAGCATCGCGGTAAACGGCGTTTGCCTGACCGCCGTTGAGCTGCCAGGCAATGGCTTCCTGGCGGACGTCAGCCGCGAAACCCTCGACTGCACGGCCATGAACGACCTCAAGAGCGGTAGCCCGGTCAACCTGGAAAAAGCCCTGACCCCCACCACTCGCCTGGGCGGGCACTTGGTCAGCGGCCACGTGGACGGCGTCGGTGAAGTGGTCTCGCGCACCGATAATGCCCGGGCCGTGGAGTTTCGCATCCGCGCCCCGAAGGAACTGGCCAAGTACATCGCCCATAAAGGCTCGATCACCGTCGACGGCACCAGCCTGACGGTCAACGCGGTGGATGGCGCCGAATTCCTGCTGACGATCATTCCCCACACGTTGAGCGAGACCATCATGGCTTCGTACCGGCCAGGTCGCCGGGTCAACCTGGAAGTCGACTTGTTGGCCCGTTACCTGGAACGCCTGCTGTTGGGTGACAAGGCCGCAGAGCCTGCTGCGGGTAACATCACCGAAAGTTTTCTGGCCGCCAACGGCTACCTCAAATCCTGACCCAAGGGGGTGCCGTGTGGCGCTCAATAGCATCGAAGAACTGGTAGAAGACATCCGCCAAGGCAAGATGGTCATCCTCATGGATGACGAAGACCGCGAGAACGAAGGCGACCTGATCATGGCCGCCGAGTGCTGCAAGGCCGAACACATCAACTTCATGGCCAAGCACGCCCGTGGCCTGATCTGCATGCCGATGACCCGCGAGCGCTGCGAACTGCTCAAGCTGCCGCTGATGGCGCCACGCAACGGCTCGGGCTTCGGCACCAAGTTCACCGTGTCCATCGAGGCCGCCGAAGGCGTGACCACCGGGATCTCCGCCGCTGATCGCGCGCGCACTGTACAGGCTGCCGCCGCCCGGGACGCCAAGGCCGAAGACATCGTCAGCCCCGGCCACATCTTTCCGCTGATGGCCCAGGCCGGTGGCACCCTGGCCCGCGCCGGCCACACCGAAGCGGCATGCGACCTGGCGCGCATGGCCGGCTTCGAACCCAGCGGCGTGATCTGCGAAGTGATGAACGACGACGGCACCATGTCCCGCCGCGCGGAACTGGAAGCCTTCGCCGCCGAACACAACATCAAGATCGGCACCATCGCCGACCTGATCCACTACCGGATGATCCACGAACGTACCGTTCAGCGGATTGCCGAGCAGCCGCTGGACAGCGAACTGGGCCAGTTCAACCTGGTGACCTACCGCGACTCGGTGGAAGGCGACGTGCACATGGCGCTGACCCTGGGCACCGTATGCGCCGAAGAGCCGACCCTGGTGCGCGTGCACAACATGGACCCGCTGCGCGATTTGCTGATGGTCAAGCAACCCGGCCGCTGGAGCCTGCGGGCCGCCATGGCCGCGGTGGCCGAGGCCGGCAGCGGCGTGGTGTTGCTGCTCGGCCACCCGCTCGATGGCGACGTGCTGCTGGCGCACATTCGCGAAACCGCGGATCAAACCGCAGTGAAAAAACCGACCACCTACAGCATCGTCGGTGCCGGTTCGCAGATCCTTCGTGACCTGGGCGTGCGTAAAATGCGCCTGATGAGCGCACCGATGAAATTTAATGCGATATCCGGTTTCGATCTGGAAGTTGTAGAATACGTGCCCTCCGAATAATGGCCCGGAGATTCCGGCATTGTTGTTCACTTGAGTAAGGCTGGTTGGATTCATTGTGGCGAGGGAGCTTGCTCCCGCTTGGGTGCGCAGCACCCACAACAGGGGCCGCTTCGCAGCCCAGCGGGAGCAAGCTCCCTCGCCACAAAAGCTTGAAATGAACAGCATGGCGGGATTTCCGATGCAGTATTCGTGGCTAATATCACTGAAGGAGCGCGTATAGAACGCGCTCTGGCTCTTTAAGAGATCTGACGAATGACCCTGAAGACCATCGAAGGTACCTTCATCGCCCCTAAAGGCCGCTACGCTCTGGTAGTGGGCCGTTTCAACAGTTTCGTGGTCGAGAGCCTGGTTGGCGGTGCGGTCGATGCCCTGGTTCGCCATGGCGTGAGCGAAAGCGACATCACCATCATCCGTGCCCCTGGCGCCTTCGAAATTCCGCTGGTTGCGCAGAAAGTCGCTCAAAAGGGCGAATATGCGGCGATCATCGCCCTGGGCGCGGTCATTCGTGGCGGTACGCCGCACTTCGAATACGTGGCTGGCGAATGCACCAAGGGCCTGGCCCAGGTGTCCATGGAGTTCGGCGTGCCGGTCGCTTTTGGCGTACTGACCGTTGATTCCATCGAACAAGCCATCGAACGTTCCGGCACCAAGGCCGGTAACAAAGGTGCCGAAGCTGCCCTGTCCGCACTGGAAATGGTCAGCCTGCTGGCGCAGTTGGAGGCCAAGTGATTAGCGACGAAAGCGATCGTTTCAACCCGCGCGATCCAAAGCCTGCGGACGCCGGCAAGCCATCGAAAAGCGTCAAGCGTCGCGAAGCCCGTCAGCTCGCGACCCAGGCGCTGTATCAATGGCACATGGCCAAGCAATCGCTGAACGAGATCGAAGCGCAGTTTCGGGTCGATAACGATTTCAGTGATGTCGACGGTGCTTATTTCCGCGAGATCCTGCACGGGGTCCCGCAGTTCAAGACCGAAATCGACACCGCCCTCACGCCTTGCCTGGACTTGACCATCGAAGAGCTGGATCCGGTTGAACTGGCGGTTCTGCGCCTGTCCACCTGGGAACTGCTCAAGCGCGTCGACGTACCGTACCGCGTGGTGATCAACGAAGGGATCGAACTGGCGAAAGTCTTCGGTTCCACCGATGGCCACAAGTTCGTCAACGGTGTGCTCGACAAGCTCGCCCCGCGCCTGCGTGAAGCTGAAGTGAAGGCGTTCAAGCGCTGATTGGCGCTTGAACGTGTCCTGTCTCGCCAATGCGTTCATTTTTTGTCGAGTGGCTGTTGGTGCCAGACAAGGCGCCGCGACGAGTCATAGCCCGCTATGGCGAGGAGCGGCAACGCGGTATGGCGCCAATAGACGCCGACAAAATATGAACAGCATTGGTGAGACAGGACACTTAATGGGTGAGTTTGAGCTGATCCGTAACTACTTCGCCGCCGCGCCTTGCGCGCAGGGCGGCGAGGGCGTTGCGCTGGGGATCGGCGACGACTGCGCCTTGCTGGCGGCTCCTCCCGGGGAACAGCTGGCGGTCTCCACCGACACGCTCGTGGCCGGTGTGCATTTTCCAGACCCTTGCGACCCATTCCTGCTCGGCCAGCGCTCGCTGGCCGTGGCGGTCAGCGACCTGGCTGCCATGGGCGCCAAGCCCTTGGCCTTTACCCTGGCCCTGACCTTGCCGACGGTGACCGCCGATTGGCTGCAAGCCTATGCCCGCGGTTTGAACCAGATGGCCCAGGCCTGTGGCGTGGCGCTGGTGGGAGGGGACACCACGCGTGGGCCGTTGAGCCTGACCATGACCGTGTTCGGCCACGTGCCGTCCGGCCAGGCCCTGACCCGCAGCGGCGCGCAGCCCGGCGACCTGCTGTGTGTCGGCGGCGAACTGGGCAATGCCGCCGGCGCCTTGCCATTGGTGCTCGGCCAGCGTCGCGCCGAGCCTGGGATTGCCGAGCCACTGCTGGCTCATTATTGGTCGCCCCGACCGCAGATCGACTTGGGCCTGGTGTTGCGGGGAAAGGCCAGCGCGGCGATGGATATTTCCGATGGCTTGCTGGCCGATTGCGGGCATATCGCCCTGGCGTCCGGGGTAGCCTTGCAGGTTGAACGGGACCGACTGCCGCTGTCCAACGCTCTGGTGGCGTTTCTTGGCGGGGCCGATGCCGCGCAGGCCGCCCTGAGTGGCGGTGACGATTACGTGCTGCTGTTCGCCCTGCCGCCGAGCCGATTGTCGGCGTTGCAGGCCGAAGGCTGGCCGATCCATGTGATCGGCAGCGTGCTGGCCGGGCAAGGCGTCACGCTGGTCGACAGCGACGGGCATGACATCACCCCGCATGTACGGGGCTATCAACATTTTCGGGAGACACCGTGACAGATCATCCCAACCAGGTCCCGGCAGAGTTCGTTCCGCCTTCGGTCTGGCGCAATCCCTGGCATTTCCTGGCATTTGGCTTTGGTTCAGGCACTTTACCTAAAGCGCCGGGCACTTGGGGCTCGCTGGTTGCGCTACCCTTCATTCCGTTGTGGCAGATGTTGCCGGACTGGGGCTACTGGTTGATGCTCGGCATCACCATGCTGTTTGGCTTCTGGCTGTGTGGCAAGGTGGCGGACGACCTGCGGGTGCACGACCATGAAGGCATCGTCTGGGACGAAATGGTCGGCATGTGGATCACCTTGTGGCTGGTGCCGGAAGGCTGGTATTGGTTGTTGACGGGATTTCTGGTGTTCCGTTTCTTCGATATCCTCAAGCCGTGGCCGATCCGCTGGATCGACCGACATGTGCACGGAGGTGTCGGGATCATGCTCGACGATGTATTGGCCGGGGTTTTCGCCTGGCTGGCAATGCAAGGATTGGTGTGGTGTTTCACCTGAAGGAGCCAGGCATGGGCGTAAGCCGCGCACTACTGCTGATGCTGTGTCTAGGAGCCTGTGCGGGTGTGAGGGTGGCCGAGTCGGCACCGCTGCCTGACAAGGTCCGCGCGGCCAGCGAGGAGTGGGCCGATTACACCCAGGCCGATGGCCAGGGCATGGGCTGGGACATCTTGCGCGCGGTGTTCGAACCTGAAGGCGTCAAGCTGGAAATCCGTAGCGTGCCCTACACCCGTTCGATCGGGCTGGTGCAGCGCGGCGAGGTCGACGTGCAGGTCGGCGCCTACCGGGATGAATCCGAAGGCGTGCTTTACCCGAAGTGGCACTACGACGTCGATCACATCTATGCCTTGGGGTTGGCCTCCAAGCCGACGCCCACCCTGGCGACGATTGGCAACTATCGGCTGGTATGGATGCGCGGGTACGAATACAACAACTACCTGCCCAACATCCGGCGTTTCAATGAGATCCACCGGGCGGTGGGTATCTTGCCGATGCTGATCCATGAGCGAGCGGATTTTTACATCGATGCGTCGATGGAAATCGAAGAAGTGCTCGCCAAGGCCGATAACCCGAAGCAGTTCAAACTCTCGCCCCTGATCAACTTGCCCCTCTACCTGGGCTTTGCCAACACCGCCAACGGACGGGCACTGAGCGAGCTGTTCGACCGGCGGATGGAAGTGCTGGTGAAAACCGGCCAGCTCAAGCCGATTTTCGAACATTGGAAGCAACCCTATCCTTTCGACGAGAATGGCAAGCCACCGAAGCCGTAATCAAACTTTTCGATGGTTATGGCCGACAATTCAGCCTAAGCGTCGGTCGGGACGTGCTGTTACAATGCCCGCCTCTGCGAAACTCCAGTACTAGATCAGGAGCACACCGGTGCCTGTCGTTTTTGTTGCCGCTTCCAAGCTGCCAACGCCCTTTGCGCAATTCACCATGCATGGTTTTCTCGATGAAGCCACCGGCCGCGAGCATGTCGTGCTCAGCCTGGGTGATTTCGCCGACGGTTCTGCGGTGCTGGGCCGCCTGCATTCCGAATGCCTGACTGGCGACGCCCTGTTCAGCCAGCGCTGTGATTGCGGCTCGCAACTCGAGGCCGCGCTGCAGGCCATCGCCCGCGAAGGCCGTGGCGTGTTGCTGTACCTGCGCCAGGAAGGCCGTGGCATCGGCCTGTTGAACAAGATCCGCGCCTATGAACTGCAAGATGGCGGCGCCGATACCGTGGAAGCCAACGAACGCCTGGGCTTTGCCGCCGACCTGCGCGACTACAGCATCTGCCTGCCGATGCTGGAGCATCTGGGCGTGAAGTCGCTGCGCTTGATGACCAACAACCCACGCAAGGTCAAGGCGCTGACCGACATGGGCATCGTGGTGGCCGAGCGTGTGCCACTGCACACCGGTCATAATCCCCACAACAAACTCTATTTGGCAACCAAGGCCAGCAAGCTCGACCACATGATGGGCAACGAGCACCAAGGCGAGGTTGACCGGGCGTGACGCGCGGTCAGGTTCGGCGGCGGCTGTCGATCAGTTGGTGGAAATACCTGGCCCTGGCCTTGCTGCCACTGTTCGTGATCAATGCGGTATTCGGCCAGGGCGAAGCGATTCTGCCGGTGCTGGCGATGCCGTTGTTCATTGCCGGCCTGGCGTCGATGTTTGTCAGCTTGCGATTCTTCGGGCCGTATAAACAGGCCCTGGTCGCCACCCAGAAAGCCCTCGACACACCCGAAGAGCCCCAGGCCTGGATCGACCTGGCGGCCCGTCGTCGCGCCGCCTTCCTGGTGGCCGGGCTGCCGGCCTGGATCGGCGCCCTGGCGGTGTTCGTGGGCCTGGAAGCCGTGCCGTTGATGCTGCTGGCCTTGTCGACCGCCGTGTTGTTCTACCTGTACCGCATCCCGCGTCAACTCGGCTGATGAGCCGCTGGCTGGCGGTCTTGCTGCTGGCCGTCAGCGCCTCGACGATGGCCGCCTCGCGGGTCGTCAGCCTGGCGCCGTCGCTGTCGGAAATCGTCGTTGAACTGGGCTCCGCCGACCTGTTGGTGGGCGTGCTGGATGGCGGGGATCGCCCGCCGGCGCTCAGGGACGTGCCCTCGGTAGGCCGTTACGGGCAACTGGACATGGAGCGCTTGCTCAGCCTCAAGCCCGATCTGCTCCTGCTCTGGCCTGGCAGTGTCGGCCCGGCCCAGCGCGAGCAGCTCAAGGGCCTGGGCATCCCCATCCATGTCGCCGAGCCCCGCAGCCTCGACCAACTCATCACGCAAATCGAAGCCATCGCCCAGCAGCTCGGCCGCCCGGAGCGGGGCGTGCAACGGGCGGCGCAGTTGCGCGTGCGTCTCGAGGCGCTACGCCAGCGCTATCGACGGGACCCGCCGTTGCCGGTGTTCTACCAGGTCTGGGATCGACCGCTGTACACCGTTGGTGGTGGGCAAATCATCAGTGATGCGCTGAGCGTGTGCGGTGCCCACAACGTTTTTGCCGACCTGAACGTGCCGGCGCCGCAGGTGAGTGTGGAGGCGGTGCTGCAACGTAGTCCGCAAGTCATCCTGGCCACGGAACAGACGCAGCTCGATGCCTGGAAAACCTGGCCGGTGGCGCAGGAGCGGTTGTTGTTGGTCAATGACAAAGGCCTGGAACGGCCCAGTGGGCAGATGATCGAGGCGACGGCGCGGCTATGTGAGTTGATTGCGCCAGGCCAGACACCACAGTTCCTGGATCAGAATTCCGGGGTCCAAGTCACCCCAAACAACCACGCCCGACCTTCCTCCCGATACCCATACTGCCCTCCATCATGGCTATACAGCGCCCGGCTGTAACCCTTGTCCAGCAGGTTATCCACCTTCATCTCCAGCTTCACCTCCCGGGTCAGCGTCCAACTGCCACGCAACCCGAGCAGGGCATAGCCGCCCAGGGCGTTGCGGTTGTCTTCATCGTCGTAGCTGCCGCTCACCGCTTGCCAGGTGGCGCCCAGGCCGAGGCGGTCGAATTGCCGGTCCAGGTCCAGGCTCAAGGTCCGTCGGGCGCGGCGGGCCAGGGTGTGACCGCTGTCGCGGTCGCGCGGGTCGATGATGGCCAGGGCCAGATTGCCCTGCCAGCCGAAGACATCCTGCAGATAGGCCATTTCAAAGCCGTTGATCCGCGCCGAGGCGACGTTCTGCGGGCGTGAGTCGCGGCCAAAAATGATCGCGTCTTCCAGGTCGGTGCGGTACAGCGAGGTTTCCAGGCGGGCGCTGTCGCTCAGTTGGCTGCGCCATTGCAGCTCGTAGCTCTTGGCCGTCTCGGGCTTCAGGTCGGGGTTGCTGAAGTCCGGGTAGTACAGGTCGTTGAAGGTCGGTGCGCGGAAGCTCTCGCTGTAGGTCAGCAACAGGTCGTTGTGCGGATTGACCGGCACGGTGAGGGTGCCGCTCCAACTGTTCTGGCCGCCAAACTGTTGGTTCTGGTCGCGACGCAGGCCCAGTTCCGTCGAAAACGTTTCGGCCTGGAAGCGGTGCTGGATAAACGCTGCGCGGTTCCAGCGGCTGTCTTCGTCGAACGGCGTGCTGCTGTTGACCCGGTCCTGATACCAATCGCCGCCGACGATCAGGCTGTTGCGCTCGTCCAGCGTCACATCGTTCTGCCAGGTCACCGAATCGCGGTAGGTGTTGAAGACTTCGCGGACATCGCTGAGCTTGTCGAAGGTTTTTTCGCGGTTCTCGCTGTGGCCCAGTTCCAGGCGGGATTTCCAGGTGTCGTTGATGCGCCCGTCCACATAGGTGCTGAAGCTGCTCACCGCGAACTCGCTGTAGGGTTGCTGGGGCAGGGACTCGAAAGTGTTCGGGTCGAAGCGGCCGAACGGGTTGTCGTATTCGCTTTTGCCGCGGTTATCCAGCAGGTTCAGGCCAACTTCCAGGTCATCGCTGGCTGCATGGCTCAGGCTCAGGCTGAAGGACTGGTTGCGGTTGGCATCGTCGTCGCGGTCGCTGGCGTAGGACTCGTGGGTCCGGTTGCTACCAGCGCTGTCGTCGAGGCTGGCGCCGAGGTTGAAACGGGTCTGCTCGTCGCCGCCGGACAGGCCCAGGCTGCGCTCCCAGGTCTGGTGGCTGCCGACCCCCATATGCAGGCGCGGTTGCAGGCCCTGGGTGTTGCCGCGACGGGTGAAAATCTGGATCACCCCGCCCACCGCGTCGGCGCCGTAGATCACCGAACGCGAACCGCGCAGCACTTCCACGCGCTCGATCTGGTTAATGTTCAGGCGTTGCAGGTTGCTGTCGCCGGAGGTGGCGTTGCCGATGCGCTGGCCGTCCACCAGCACCAGGCTTTGGGCCGATTTGGTCCCGCGAATGTAAATCCCCGGCAGGCTGCCGCGCCCACCCAGCGGCGCCACTTGCACCCCCGGCACGCGGCTGAGCAAGTCCGTGACACTGGCCGGTTGCAAGCGCTCGATGTCGTCGCGGGTGAACACGGTGTTGGCGGCACTGCTGTCGTTGCGGGCCTCGACCTGGCGGTTGGCGCTGATCACGATGTCGGGCAGCTTCAAGGCCTGGTCGCGTTCGAAGGCGTCGGCCAGCAGTTCCGGGGTTGGCAGTAGGGAAAGTGTGAGGATGAGGCGCAGTTTCATGGGTGTTCCGATCATGTGTGCTTCACACAAGCCAATGTGGGAGCGGGCTTGCTCGCGAAAGCGGTGTGTCAGTCGAATTCGATATTGACTGATACACCGCTTTCGCGAGCAAGCCCGCTCCCACAGGGAGTTTGTGTTGGCTGAACTTACAGGCCCAACAGCTGCAACCGCTGACGCACCGCCGCTTCGATCCCCGCTTCGTCCAGCCCGCATTCGGCGAGCATCTGCGCCGGCTTGGCGTGTTCGACGTAACTGTCCGGCAGGCCCAGGTGCAGCACCGACTTGAGGATGTTCTCCCGGGCCAGGAACTCGCTGACCGCCGCGCCGGCACCGCCCATGATGGCGTTTTCCTCGATGGTCACCAGCAGCTCATGGCTGCCGGCCATCTCGCGCACCAGGGCTTCGTCCAGGGGTTTGACGAAACGCATGTCCACCACGGTAGCGTCCAAGGTGTCGGCGACTTTCAAGGCCTCGGCCAGTTGCACGCCGAACACCAGCAGGGCGGTTTGCTTGCCCTGGCGGCGGATCACGCCCTTGCCGATCTCGATGGGTTCGAGGTCGGTCGAGAGGGTCGCGTTCGGGCCGGTGCCACGAGGGTAGCGCACCGCCGCCGGGCCATTGAACAGGTGGCCGGTGGTGAGCATCTTGCGCAGCTCGTTTTCATCGCTCGGGGTCATCACCAGCATGCCGGGGATGCAGCGCAGGAACGACAGGTCGAAGCTGCCGGCGTGGGTCGGGCCGTCTTCGCCCACCAGGCCGGCGCGGTCGATGGCGAACAGCACGTCGAGGTTCTGCACCGCCACGTCATGGATCAACTGGTCGTAGGCCCGTTGCAGGAAGGTCGAATAGATCGCCACCACCGGCTTGGCGCCTTCACAGGCCATGCCGGCGGCGAGGGTCACGGCGTGCTGCTCGGCAATCGCCACGTCGAAATAACGCTGCGGGTAGCGTTCGCTGAACGCCACCAGGTCCGAGCCTTCCTTCATCGCCGGGGTAATGCCCACCAGGCGTGGATCGGCGGCGGCCATGTCGCACAGCCATTGGCCGAAAACGCTGGAATATTTCGGCCCACTGGGCTTTTTCGGCGCGGCGGCCGGGGCATCCAGGGGTTCGAGCTTGGTGATGGCGTGGTAGCCGATCGGGTCGACTTCCGCCGGGGCGAAGCCTTTGCCTTTCTTGGTGACCACGTGCAGGAACTGCGGCCCCTTGAGGTCGCGCATGTTGCGCAGGGTGGCGATCAGGGTCGGCAGGTCGTGGCCGTCGATGGGGCCGATGTAGTTCCAGCCCAGTTCTTCGAACAGCGTGCCGGGCACCAGCATGCCCTTGGCATACTCTTCGGTGCGGCGGGCGATTTCCCAGGCACCGGGCAGGCGCGACAACACCTTCTTGCTGCCTTCGCGCATGCTGGCGTAGGTGCGGCTGGAGAGGATCTTCGCCAGGTAGTTGGACAACCCGCCGACATTGCGCGAGATCGACATGTCGTTGTCGTTGAGGATCACCAGCATGTTGGCGTTGACTTCCGGCGCATGGTTCAGCGCCTCGAAGGCCATGCCCGCGGTCAGTGCGCCGTCGCCGATCACGGCAATGGCCTTGCGCTCGCTGTTTTGCAGGCGGGCGGCAATCGCCATGCCCAGGGCGGCGCTGATGGACGTGCTGGAATGGCCGACGCCAAAGGTGTCGTACTCACTCTCGGAGCGACGTGGGAAGGCGGCGATGCCATCCTTCTGGCGCAGCGTGCCCATGCGCTCGCGACGACCGGTGAGGATCTTGTGCGGGTAGGCCTGGTGTCCGACGTCCCACACCAGCCGGTCGTCCGGGGTGTCGAACACGTAGTGCAGCGCGATCGTCAGCTCGATGACGCCCAGGCCGGCACCGAAGTGCCCACCGGTCTGGCCGACTGTGTAGAGCAGTTCCAGGCGCAACTCATCGGCCAGGGTTTCCAGCTCGGCTTCACCCAGGCGACGCAGGCCGTCCGGCGTGTTGGCGCGGTCCAGCAGGGGCGTGGTCGGGCGCTTGCGGGGAATCTCTTGAAACGTCGTGGGCATCAGGCGAATCGTTATAGGTATAGAAAGAGGCGGCAGTTTACCTTATGCATCGCAAGCTGCCCACGCGTAGGCCGGAACTTGGCCGATACGCACTTATGAATGGGTTGACCCTGTATCAGCTGCGTCGTTCGACGATATATCGCGCCAAGTCGCGCAACGGCTCGGCCGCCGCGTCAAAGGGTCGCAGCGCGGCCAAGGCCTGGTCGCGCAACTCCAGGGCGTAGACCTTGGCCGCATCGAGGCCGAGCAGGGCCGGGTAGGTCGGCTTGTCCCGGGCGATATCGGCGCCCTGGCGTTTGCCGAGGGTCTGGGTATCGCTTTCAACGTCGAGGATGTCGTCCTGCACCTGGAACGCCAGGCCGATGGCCCGGGCGTAGGTCTGCAAGGCTTGCAACTGCTCGGGGGTGGACCGACCGCTGGCCAGCGCGCCGAGGCGCACGCTCGCCTCGATCAGCGCGCCGGTCTTGTGCCGATGCATGTATTCCAGGGCGTTCTGGTCCAGCTTCAGGCCAACCGAACCCAAGTCGATGGCCTGGCCGCCGACCATTCCGGCGGGGCCCGCCGCCAACGCCAGGGCGCTGACCATCTCCAGGCGAATCTGCGCCGGGCAGTCGCTCAGGGCCGGGTCCAGCAGGGCGCTGAACGCCAGGCTCTGCAAACCGTCGCCGGCCAGGATCGCGCAGGCTTCGTCGAATTGCTTGTGGGTGGTCGGCTGGCCGCGGCGCAGGTCATCATCGTCCATGGCTGGCAAGTCGTCGTGCACCAGCGAATACGCGTGGATCAGCTCCACCGCGCAGGCCGCGCCGTTGGCCTGTTCAGCCTGGCCGCCCAAGGCTTCGCACGCGGCATAGGCCAACAGCGGCCGCACACGCTTGCCGCCGTTCATCACGCTGTAGCGCATGGCTTCGTACAGGCGCGCCAGTTCCGGGCTCGGGGCGCTGAACAACGTATCCAGTGCAGCATTGACCCGGGCCTGGCTGCTGGCCTGATAGGCACCGATCATTCAGGTTGTTCCGCGTCGAAAGGCTCTTCGGTCAGCTCACCGTCGCGCTCGAGCAGCAATTGCACCTTCTGCTCGGCCTGGGCCAGCGCCGCCTGGCAGTCGCGAGTCAAGCCGATACCCTGCTCGAAGGCGGTCAGCGAGTCTTCCAGCGACAATTCGCCGTTCTCCAGCCGTTCCACCAGCGTTTGCAGGTCGGCCAGAGATTGTTCGAAATCCAGTGCAGCTTTTTTGCGGGCCATGGCGGCTATTCCGGTTGACTGTTAAACCGGCGCGACACTAGCAGACATGGGGTTTTGGGGCAAATCAGGGCAGGGGGATCGAAGCGGGACAGCGGGCGTGCACCGACCTGCTTTTGTGGCGAGGGAGCTTGCTCCCGCTCGACTGCGCAGCAGTCGCAATCCGGTTCAAGCCTGGCAGGTTGGGGGTGCTTCGCAGCCCAGCGGGAGCAAGCGCCCTCGCCACGGGTTTGCCTCCGAAATAAACGTCAGTTTTCGTATTCGGCTCACTCATTTGGTGAGCCGAATAGCGGCTCTATTCGGCTCACGCACCTCTCAGTACGTGATTTCCCACACAGAATCGAGTGTTCCCCGATTGTGGAAAATCCGCCGAATAGCTACTCTTCGCGCCATCTACGGCCCCTTGTAGCGGGGCCTCCAGACGAAACCCGAATAATGACAAACAGCGCCCGGGGAAGGGCGTCGGGTTGCGTCGTGCATGGCAGGAGGCATACGTGCGTTTTCTTTCTTTATTGATCGTGTTGCTCGGTGCGCCGTTGGCGTGGGCAGAGCCTTCGGCCGAGTTGTCGGAACCGGTCGGGGGCTGGCGCTACAGTGGCCTGCTTGATCGCACGGAAAACCCCCAGGTCGCTTATCCCACCCCGCCCATCGACCGGGGCGTGCAGCGCAACCGCACGATGATCGAGGGCCGGATCAAGGACATGGGTACGGCTCGCCAGCCCCATAGCCTGGCAGTCAACGGCAATCCACTGAATCTCTATACCGACGACCAGGGGCGTTTCGCCCGCCCGTATGCGTTCGGCGCCGGTTCCAACAGCGTCGAGGTGCGCAGTTCCGAAGGCCGCTCCCTCAAGCGCGTGCAATTCTATGAAGCCAACAACCTGCGCACCCCGGCACAGATCCGCGTGGTGCTGGGCTGGGACGACCCCCAGGCTGAACTTGATCTGCATATCGTCACACCCGACGGCCAACATGCGTTCTTCGGCCAGCCGGCGCTGAGCAACGGCGGCGGTCTCGATCCGGATGGCGTCGACGGCCCCGGCCCTGAAATGTTCACCATGACCGCGCCGATGCACGGCACCTACCTGGTCTACGTGAACTATTGGGGCAACTACGGCAGCGGCGGCTACAACTTTGATGAGGCCAGCAACCAGAACGAGGTGATCACCTCGCAGATCAACCTGGTGCTCAACGAAAACACCGTCGATGAAAAACGCGAGACCTTTGTCGTGCCCCTGCGCGCCATTGGCGATCTGTTGCTGGTCAAGACTTTCAACTACTAAGTATCCGCTCCACGGATGAACAGGCCCTTGTGAATATGAGCGACAACACTGCTTCCCCGACCACGCCGACCCCTGTCGCCAAACCTGTGCGCCGCTGGCCGGCGATACTGATCGGGCTGTGCCTGGTAGCGGGTGTGGCCGCCGGGTTGGGCTGGTTCATGACCAAGCCCAAGGCGCCGCCCATGGAGTTGGCGTTGGAAAAACTCGGCCTGAGCCGCCCTGACGGCTTGCTCGAGGCGCATTCCCTGAGCCAGTTGCCCAAGGACCTGTTGGCGGTGCCGTTCCTCAAGGCCACGCTCACCGAGGACTTCGTCTTCTATTACGAGGCCCACGCCGATCGCCTCGGGCTGATCGGCAGCCTGCGCCGGATCATCTACGAGCACGACCTCAAGCTGCAGGACAGCCTGATCGAAGAGCTTTTCGACCAGCCGGCCGATGTCGCGTTGTGGCGCGGTGCGGACGGTCGCCTCAAGGATTTCCTGCTGGTGATGGATCGCGGCGGCCTGGCGAAGGTGCTGGAGCCGTTGGCGAAAGTCGCGCTGGATGACGCGCAACTGAGCAAGCTCAGTGACCTGAAGGTCGTCGGTGACGACGTTGCGCTCTACCAGCTCAGCTACAACGCCAGCAAATCCCTGCTCTTCGCCTCCCATGGCGACAAGCTGGTAGTGTTGTCCAACCCGACCAAGTTGTACGACCCGGCCAGCGGCTCCGCGGTTGAACCGGGCAGCGTGTCGACGACCGCCCTGGCCGCCTTGCTCAACGGCGACAAACTGTTCCCCGAAGCCTTCGGCCTGCCGCCCAAGGCGCCGGAGGTCAAGCAACGCATCTCGGTCAACGCCAGCGTGCTCGCCATGGGCTACCAGCGTTTCATCCCGAACTTCGCCGGTTTGCGTTTCGACATGGACGACAAGGGCTGGCACAGCTTCCTGGCCATGGACGAGCTGGAAAACCAGCCGGACTTCGACTTCAAGCCGATCTGGCAAGCCATGCCCATGGGCGCCAGCGCCTGCGTGGCCTTGCCCCTGGCCGCCGAGCAACAGAAACCGTTGCTGGTCAAACTCGGCGCCGACGAAAAAGCCGCCCAGGCCATGGTCGACCATGTGGCCGGCGCCGCAGGCCTGTGCTGGTACGCCGATTCGCGTCTGTACACGCCACTGTTGGTGGCGAGCCTGAATGAAGACGATGGCAAGCTCGATGCCGACCTGGGCAACCTGTTCGGTTCGATGGTCGGCGCCTATGAAAACAATGTCGCCGAACATGCCTTCCCGGTCGTCGAGAAACAACAAGGCTCGACGCACCAATGGCTGCGTCAGGTCAGTTCCAATTTCGGCCCTTACCTGGCCAAGGAAGCTGAGCAGCCCGAGGCGATTACCGGCAAGGCGTTCCTGCGGGTCAGCCTGGCACGCCACGGTTCGACCTTGCTGTTCTCCCTCGATGACAAACTCGTGGACAAGGCCCTCGGCACCCTCGACAAACGCTTCCCGCCCATGGCCGACGTCGTGCCCAAGGACCTGCTGATGCCGGTCTACTTCGGCCCGGATTCCATGGCGCAACTGATGCAGCGTGAAACCCTCGACAGCTTGCCCCAGGACATGGAGCCGGTGTTCTACAACGCCGCGCAAACCTACCTGATCCCGAAACTGCGCACCCTCGGCGGCTATGGCAAATACGCGCTGACTTTGCCTGCGGGCAGCGAACCGGATGGTCACTGGCAGTGGCTGCCGCTGGAATGGAAAGCGCTGTGACAGCACTGATCCGCAACCCCGCGTTGACGTTGCTGCTGGCGTTGCTGCTCGGCGGGCCGGCGCTTGCCGTCGAGGCGCCGGCGCTGGATGTGCAGCAATCCCAGGTCTTTCGCGCCTGGTTCGTGCGCATTGCCCAGGAACAGCTGAGCAGAGGCCCGAGCCCGCGCTGGTATCAGCAGGATTGCGCCGGGCTGGTGCGCTTCGCCGCCAACGAAGCGCTCAAGGTCCACGATGAAAAATGGCTGCGCAGCAATGGCCTGTCCAATCGCTACCTGCCGCCGGAACTGCCGCTCAGCGATGCGCAACGGCGCCTCGCCCAGCAATGGCAGCAGGGCGGCGGCAAGGTCGGGCCCTACGTCAACGCCATCAAGCTGATCCAATTCAACAGTCGCCTGGTGGGCCGCGATGTCGCTCAGGCCCGCCCCGGCGACCTGATGTTCTTCGACCAGGGCGACGACCAGCACCTGATGATCTGGATGGGCCGCTACATCGCCTATCACACCGGCACCACAACCCCTACCGACAACGGCATGCGTTCCGCAAGCCTGCAACAACTCATGAACTGGAAGGACACCCGATGGATACCCGACGCAGCCAACCCCAACTTCATCGGCGTCTATCGACTCAACTTTCTCTCCCAATGACCGGTGCCCGCATGCTGCGCTTGTGTTCAAAATTGCCCCTGCTGTTCGCCCTGTTGCTGGCACCTGTCGTGAATGCCGAAGATACGGTGGAGCCCAGCGGCTACACGCCGGTGGCCGGTGAAAGTTTCTTCCTGCTGGCCGACAGCAGCTTCGCCAGCGACGAACAGGCCATGGTTCGCCTCGAAGCGCCGGGCCGCGACTACCGTCGGTTCCGCATGGAGCCCTACGGCGGCGCCGACATTCGCGTCTATCGCATCGACAAGCCGCTGGATTTCCTCAAGCGCCAGAAGAACCTGCACCGCGTGGTCAGCGACGGCCAGTTCAAGGGCGAAGGCCTGTCGAACACCCTCGCGTACCTGTGGGACAACTGGTACCGCAAGTCCCGTCGGGTGATGCAACGGGCGTTCTCCTACGAGTCCCGCCAGCAAGTCACCGAAGAAGTGCCGGAATTGAAGATCGGCAATGCCTTGGTCGCGCCGACGCCGTATGAAGCGCCGGCACAGTTCGCCTTGATCCCGGGCTTGCCAGTGGTCAGCCAGTTCCGTTATCCGCTGTGGCAGGCCAAGCCGATCCAGCCGCCAGCCGGGGTCAACCTGGCCGGTTCCTCCAGTGAGTTCGTCAGCGTCGCGCCGGGCAACGTCTATGTGCCGCTGGGCCAGTTGAAGCCAGGCCTGTACCTGGTGGAAGCGCTGATCGGCAAATACCGCGCGACCACCATGGTCTTCGTCTCCAACACCGTGGCCGTGAGCAAGATTGCCGGCGACGAGCTGCTGGTCTGGGCCGCACGCAAGCATGAAGGGCGTTCGGTGCCCAAGGTCAATGTGCTGTGGACCGACGGCCTGGGCGTGATGAGCAGCGGTGCCACCGATGAAGACGGCCTGCTGCGCCTCAAGCACGTCAGCCCGGAACGTTCGTTCGTCATTGGTGAAGACGAGGAGGGCGGGGTATTCGTCTCGGAAAACTTCTACTACGACAGCGAAATCTACGACACCAAGCTCTATGCCTTCACCGACCGGCCGCTGTACCGGCCGGGGGATTGGGTGTCGCTGAAAATCGTTGGCCGTGAGTTCAAGAATGCCCGTGATTCGGTACAGCCGACCGCCGCCGACGTGAATGTCAGCGTGCTGGACGCCACCGGCACCGCGCTGCAAACCCTGGCCCTGAAGCTGGACTCCAAGGCCGGCACCCAAGGCCGTTTCCAACTGCCGGAAAACGCCGTGGCCGGCGGTTATGAACTGCGCTTCAGCTACAAGGACCAGCTCTACAGCAGCGCCTTCCGCGTGGCCGAATACATCAAGCCGCACTTCGAGATCGCCCTGAACCTGGCCAAGCAGGATTACCGGACTGGCGAGCCGGTCAAGGGCAACCTCGTGTTGCTGTACCCGGACGGCAAGCCGGTGGTGAATGCCAAGGTGAGCCTGAGCCTGCGGGCCCAGCAACTGTCGATGGTGGATAACGAGCTGCAATACCTGGGGCAATTCCCGGTGGAACTGACCAGCAGCGAAGTGACCACCGATGGCAAGGGCAACGCGACCCTCGACCTGCCGGCCGCCGACAAGCCGAGCCGCTACACCCTCACCGTGTTCGCCAGCGATGGGGCGGCGTATCGGGTCAAGACCACCAAGGAAATCCTCATCGACCGTGGCGCGGCGAACTTCCGCCTGAGTGCTCCCCAGCGGTTCAGCGCCGTCGGCCAGAAAGTGGCGTTCAGCTACGCCAACGAAGGCGGCAACGAGCAAGCCAAGGCCGTGACACCGGGCAGCTACGCCTGGGTGCGCCTGGAAGACCAGAGCACCGGCGAAGGCAAGCTGGCGGCCAAGGACAAGGGCTTCAGCCTGACCTTCGAACGTCCGGGTACCTACAACCTGACGCTCAAGGACGACCATGGCCGGGTCATCGGCGCCGCCGCCCATGCGGTGACCGGTGAAGGCATCAAGGCCGTGCCGGGCACGGTTGAGATCGTCTTCGACAAACCTGAATACAAGACCGGTGACGAAGCGCTGGCGCTGATCACCTTCCCGGAGCCGGTCAGCGATGCGTTGCTGTCGCTGGAGCGGGACAAGGTCGAGGCCACGGCGCTGCTGTCCAAGGGCGGCGACTGGCTGAAGATGGAAAAACTCAGCGACACCCAATACCGCGCGCGCATTCCGGTGAAGGACGCCTTCGCGCCGAACCTGACCTTCTCGGTGCTCTACACCAAGGGCGGCCAGTACAGCTTCCAGAACGCCGGCATCAAGGTGGTCACGCCGCAGATCGACGTTGCCGTCGTCACCGACAAGGCGACTTACCGCCCTGGCGACACGGTGACCGTGGACCTGAGCACCCAGTTCGCCGGCAAGGCGATTCCGGCGCACCTGACGGTCAGCGTGGTGGACGAAATGGTCTACGCCCTGCAGCCGGAAGTCGCACCCACCATCGACCAGTTCTTCTATCACCCGCGCCGTAACAACGTGCGCACCAGTGCCAGCCTGTCGTTCATCAGCTACGACGTGGCGCTGCCAGGCAGCCCTGGTGCGCCGGGCAAGGCCAACCGCAGCGAACGTGGGGTCAAGGTGCTGGAGCGGCCGCGGCGTGAAGACGTCGACACCGCCGCATGGCAACCGGAGCTGGTCACCGACGCCAACGGCAAGGCCCGCTTCACCTTCAAGATGCCGGATTCCCTGACCCGCTGGCGCATCACGGCCAAGGCGATCGCTGACGATGGCCAGGTGGGGCAGAAGAAGCAGTTCATCGCCTCGGAAAAACCGCTGTACCTGAAGTGGAGCGGCCCGACCCGTTTCCGCGCGGGCGACAAACCGCAACTGGGCCTGTTCGCGTTCAGCCAAGCGGAAAAACCACTGAAGGCCGAACTGCTGATCCGTTACGCCGGCGCTGAACAGCGTGTGGCGGCGGAGCTGAAAAACGGCATCAACTACGTGGCGCTGCCGGCCATGGAGCTGAGCAGTGGCGACTTGAGCGTGCAGTTGCAGTTGAACGGCGAAACCCAGGACGCCCTGGCCATGCACTTGAACGCCATTGGTAACGGCTGGCAAGTCACCCAGAGCCAGCGCGTTGACGTGGCGGGCGCCGACACCCCGCTGACCCTGCCGGCCGACGCCAGCGATATTCGCCTGCGCCTGGATGACAGCCCGCAAGCGTTGTTCCGTTCGGCCCTGGACGACCTGCTGAGCTACCCGTACGGAGGCGTCGAGCAGACCGCCAGCCGTCTGCTGCCGTTGAGCATCGCCTATCCGACCCTGGCGTCGAACCCGCAGATTCGCGACCGCTTGCGGTTGATCATGCAAAACAGCCGCTTGCGCCTGGTGCAGATGGCCGGACCGTCGGCGAGCTTCACCTGGTGGGGCCAGGACGGTGAGCCGGATGCCTTCCTCACCGCCTATGCCTATTACGCCGACTGGCACGCCAGCCAGGCCCTGGCCCTGAGCCTGCCGCCGGAACACTGGCAGCGGGTGCTGGAGGTCTACGCCAAGCAGGCCGGTGATACGCCGCTGCTGCAACGGGCGTTGATCCTGTCGTTCGCCAAGCAGATGCAACTGCCGGTGAACACCTTGCTCAGCGGCCTGATGGACGATCTGGCGAAAGCCAGTGAAGACAGCACCGAGAGCGTGCTGGACAGCGGTGAAGACAGCCTGGTCATGTACGCGCCGGATTCGGCCCTTGGCTTGGCCAGTGCCCGTGTCCTGACCGCGTCCCTGGCGAAACAGGCCAAGGTGCCGTTGCCGGCGGCCTTCAGCCGTCAAGCCGATGCGGCGCAACAGCAACTGGAACTGAGCTCCCAGCCGTTCGTCGAGGCCCTGGTGCTGTCGTTGCAGAGCTTCGATCATGCCCGCGCCACCGCGCTGCTGGAGCGCGTGTTGCCACAGCAGTCCACCCTGGAACGGGCCCTGGCCCTGACCTGGTTGCAGCGCAGCATCGAACAGGCAGCGCCGGCCGTGGCCTTGGCACCGGGCGAAGGCTGGGCCGCCAAGCAGGGCGCGACCGGTGAAACCTACTGGCAGTGGCAGGGCGCGCAGCTTCCAACGACACTGACCCTGACCGGTGCCCAGGAGCGCCCATTGCAAGCGGCACTGAGCTTCCAGAGCCAGCAACCGCCGGTAGCGCCAATGGCGGTGTCCATCACCCGGCGCCTGTCGCGCCTGGTGCCGGGGGACGAGGCCTTCACCTTCAAGCTCGAAGCCGTGGGCAACAAACCGTTGTCCAGCGACAGCCTCTACCTGGATGAAGTGATCATCAACAGCAAGGCCTCGACGCCACTGCGCTACGGCATGCTCGAAGTGCCGCTGCCGCCGGGCGCCGATGTGGAGCGCACCACGTGGGGCATCCAGTTGATGGGCAAGGCCGACAGCGAACCGACGTCCCTGGAAAAGGCCCGCTTCGAGCCTGGCCAGATGGCGTACGCGGTACCGGTGGACGCCCTCAGTGGCGAGCTGCGCCTGCGGCACTTGGTGCGCTTCTCCCAGAAGGGCCAGTTCACTTTGCCACCGGTGCGCTTCACCCAAGTCTACGCGCCGCAGAATCAGGCTCGTGAACAGAAACCGGCGCTTGGTCAGGTCACGGTCAACTGACATGCGCAGGCGGTGGGTTGGGTGGTTGTTGTGCTTGATCCCTGCGCTGGCAACGGCGCAGGACGAGCCGTTGCGCCTGGCCTTCGACGCTCAATTGCTGCGAGTGAGCCAGGCCCAGGTGCTGGATCGCCAGCCGTTGCCCGCTTCCTTGCAGGCACCACTGGGCAGTCTGTGGAAACTGTTTGTCTATGCCTGGTTGGTGGACACCGACGCTCGCGAGCCGGTCTATGAGTGCCGCGGCGAGTCGAAGGAAGAGGTCTATTGCTGCAATGCCGGGCAGAGCATCGGTCGCGATCAGGCGCTGGTGAAGTCCTGTGGCTTGTATTTCGAGCCGCAGCGGCTCGGGTTGTCGGCTTCGAACTGGCGCAATTACTGGCAGGCCCGCCAGGCGCCGGCGTGGTTGTTGGACCTGCCGGCTTTGCAGCCCCAGACGCAGGTGCCGGTCGCGGAACTGCTCAAGGCCCTGGCCATGCTGCCGGCCCAGGACCAGGCCCGTCGGGTGCTGCTGGATGTGGTGCTCGGCGCGGCGGACGGGCGGCTGGTCGGCGAGTTGGGCAGTCGCCTGCGGGTCAAGACCTGGAGCTGGCTGGGTGATCAGGGGCCTTCCTCCCGACAAGGCGGTTTCGCCGGTTGGCTGGCCGACGGCACCCCGGTGTGGGCCGGGGGCCGTGGCACCAGCCAGCAAGTCCTGAAGGTCTACGGCGAAGGTTTGGCGGCGGCATTGCCGTCCCGCTGGCCGGCGGAAACCGGGCGTTGCGTGGAAGTCGGCCTGTTTGCCCGCTATCCCTGGCAGCGGGTGATGGCCGGTGACCGGCCTGCCGCGCCGGGTCAATTGCGCGGTGATTACCGCGTCGAATTCACCAACGGCAACCAATTGGACATCCACAGCGATGGCGAGCTGTTCCTGATGCCCGGCAAGCTGGTGGCGCGCCTGGACCGGGAGGAATACGTCGCCCGGGTCCTGCAGCGCGAAGCCAAGGCCGAGCCCGCCGAAGCCGCCAAGGCACTGGCCGTGGCGATCCGCACCTATCTGCTGCAGAACGCCCAACGCAACGGTGATTGCTTGAGCATCGACGACAGCAGCCATCGCCAGCGCGTCGCGCCACGCCCGGCGGCGCCTGAAACCCGTGCCATTGCCGCCTGGACCAGCGACCTGGTCCTGGCCGGTACCGACGTCACCTACCACTCCGACCAGCCCGGCCCGGACAAACTGTCCTGGGCGCAAGCCGTGGAACAAGCCAACGCCGGCCAACGCTACGACGCCATCCTGCTGCACGCCTACCCGCGTGCCAGCCTCAGCCGCTGGGACAATCCCGTGGCGTCCTGCGAGGCGCTGCCCGCCGCCCAGGACTGGCTGCTCAAGCAGCGCCGGGGCTGGCGTGAGCGGCTGGAAGGTGAAGTGGGCTACAACGAAATCAGCGCTTTCGCCGTCTGCCGCGTTGCCTTTGGCCGGCCTTATGTCGACCGCGAGCGCCAGCGCATCTATGTGCGCGGCGTGCTGTCGCTGCAAGACCGTCTCGACCTGACCCATGAATATTTGCACCTGGCCTTCGAAGCTCACCCCAACGGCCAGGACGAAACCTATATCGAAGGGCTCGCCCGTCACCTCTTGCTGGAATAGACCATGACACTCCGTTATCCACAGGTCTTGCTGTTGCTCTGCGCCCTGACCGCGTTGCCACCGGCCATGGCCGCTGACGCCATCAAGCTAGACACCCCCGTTGGCGGCTGGCGCAGCGGGGCGCCGGGCGGTGAAGGCGAAAGCTTCAGCCAGACGGTCAACTACCCGGCCTCGTCGGTCAACACGCCCCCAGGCCAGGCCAACACCGCCCGCATTACCGGGCAGATCAAAAGCGCGCCCAAGGACAGCAATGCGCCGGGCCAGTTGATCGTCAACGGCGTCAGCTTGCCGCTGAAGCTGGATGGCGAAGGTCGCTTCGACCGGCCGTTCTCATTCCCCAACGGCAGCAACAGCGTGGAAGTGCGCAGCCCCGACGGCCAACAGCGTCACCGCACGCAATTTCTCAACACCAGTGGCGGCGCCACACCGGCCAAGCTGCGGGTGTTGCTGACCTGGGACAGTGACGGCACCGATCTGGACTTGCACCTGGTCACCCCCGATGGTGCGCACATCTGGTACGGCGACCGTGTCGCTGCCAACGGCGCCGCCCTCGACGTCGACGTCACCACCGGCTACGGCCCGGAAATCTTCGCCATGCCCGCGCCGATCAAAGGCCAGTACCTGGTGTATGTGAACTACTACGGCGGCGGTTATCGCAGTGAGGAGGACGGCGAAGAGGGTGAGGGCGGTTCAGAGCAAGCGCAACAAGCCCTGACCACCGCACAGGTCACCGTGATCACGGAGGAAGGCACGCCGAACGAGAAGATGGAAACCTTCGTGGTGCCGATGCGGGCGGTGGGCGAGCTGACGCTGGTCAAGAGCTTCAGTTACCCATAAGGCACACCGGGATCTCTTGTGGCGAGGGAGCTTGCTCCCGCTGGGCTGCGAAGCGGCCCCCATCGAGGCTGACTGCATTTTTTAACTGACACACCGTAGCGCCTGGCTTGGGCTGCTTCGCACCCCAGCGGGAGCAAGCTCCCTCGCCACAAAGGCGGTCGGTAAGCGGGCCTCTACAGGGTTCATACGCCATTTGTGACAAATAAAAATCTCACGCGTGAGCTATTGTGAGGTCTGGAAAGTACCTGTAGTGTTTCTCACGCGTGAGTTTTTCACAGTGGGGTTCAGCACCATGCAAAGTAGCTCTCCAGCAGATCTGCCTGACGGGTCTGTGACCGATTCAGCGAGCCACACGGGAGAGCGCGCCAAACCCTCCGCGAAAAAACCGTCGAGCTTCTACATGAAGCAGATGCGCGCGGGCCTGAGTGCCGCCGGGTATGTGAAACACGAGACTTGGGTGCTTCCCGAAAACCGAAGCCTGCTCAAGCAGATGGAGAAACAGCTACGCCAACCGATTCTGGCTGGCTCATTCATGTCGGAGAATTACATGAGCGCAGGTAACAACTGGAACATCGACCGCCTCTACAGCGCCCTTCAGGCCCTGGACGAAGTGGTCGCGAACGACATCACTCTCTCCCTCGTCCAAGGCTCCGAGTCCAGCATCAAGCTGGAAATGAATGACTTTGGTGGCTTGCCGATCTACATCGCAGTCGTGGGTGACCAGATCATCGTCGATACCGTCCTGGTGGATGTCGAGTCGATCAGCGACGTGGCGGCCTTCAACGACGCCGTGTTGCGCAGCCGGGAAATGTTCCCGCTGTCGTCCATCGGCATCGAGACCATGCCCAACGGACAGGTCGTCTACAACATGTTCGGCGCGCTGAGCTCCGACTCCAGCCTGACCAACGTCATCACCGAGGTCAAAACCCTCGTCGACAACGTCCAGCGCGCCAGCGAAGCATTCGAACGCTTCTTCATCTAATTCGCCGAATAGGAACCATCTAATGACTCAGTCCATCTGGAGCAAGTTGTTCACCGCACTGCGTGGCGGTGCCAGCGAAGTCGGCGAATCGATCGTCGACCAACAGGCCCTGCGCATCCTCGACCAGGAAATCCGCGATGCCGACAGCGCGCTGGCCAATGCCAAGCGTGAGCTGGTCACCATCATGGCCAAGCACAAGCTGGCGACCGATCGCGTCGGCGAATACAACGCCAAGATCAAGGACCTGGAAGCCAAGGCCCTGGCCGCGATCCAGGCCAACCGCGAAGACCTGGCGCTGGAAGTGGCCGAAGCCATTTCGACCCTGACCAACGAACTGGACGCCGAGCAAAAGCACGCGACCGAATTCGGCGGCTACGCGGACAACATGCGCAAGGACATCACCAAGGCCGAGAGCCGCATCAAGAGCCTGCGTCAGCAAGTGGACATGGCCAAGGCCCGCGAAAGCGTGCAGAAGGCCCAGGTCAGTGCCTCCATCGCCAGCGGTGGCGCCAATGGCAAGCTGGAAACCGCCGTCGGTACGCTCAACCGCCTGCAGGCCAAGCAACAGCAACGTGCCGCTGAACTGCAAGCCCAGGACGAACTGGCCGAAGCTTCGACCGGCTCCGACCTGGAACGCAAGCTGCGCGATGCCGGCATCACGCCGAACGAAGGCAGCGCCAATGCGATCCTGGAACGCCTGAAGAAAAAATCGGCTGAATAATCCGTTCGGGCTGATCAATTCAGGCAGGCCGAGCACAAAAAACTGTGGCGAGGGAGCTTGCTCCCGCTGGACTGCGCAGCAGTCCCATTCCTTGGGACCGCTTCGCGCCCCAGCGGGAGCAAGCGCCCTCGCCACAATAGTGTCCGGCATTCCTGGATTTAATTGTGACGCAGGTACTTTTATCCGAGCCTCGCAACAGGTTTAATGCTGTCCGGCCACTACGCTCAAGTGTTCACACGCCAGAGCGATTTTCCCGCCAGGAACGAAGCCCCACGGAGTCAGGGACGAAATGTCGATTTTCCTTTTGTTGCGCACGTACGCTTCGTCCTTCTTCCATCGGTTCGGCTGGGCGGGCCTGGCCATTGCGTTGGGCGTGCACCTGTCCACGGCCTGGATCGGCCTGGTGCTGCTGGGCGAGCAACACCTCATCGCCGCCGCCACGTTTATCTACTTCTATCTCACCACCACGCTCACCGTCGGCTATGGCGATCTGTTGCCACAGACATCCGCCGGGCGAATTTTCGTGGCTATCTGGGTCATGCTCGGGGGCATCGCGCTGTTGACGGCAGCCATCGGCAAAACCACCAGCAGTGTCATTGATGTTTGGAGAAAAGGCATGAAGGGCAAAGGCGATTTCACCGGCAAGGTCGGCCACACGGTTCTCATCGGCTGGGAGGGCGCGTCCAGCGAACGGGTCATCGAACTGCTGCTGCAGGACGAAACCTCTAATGACAACCTGATCGTCATCTGCGATTGCGATCTCGAAGAAAACCCCATGCCCGGCAAGACGTCATTCATCAAGGGCGACAGCCTGTCCTCCGTCGCTCTGCTGCAGCGCGCTGGCGTGCCGGGTGCCGAACGCGTGCTGGTGCGCACCCATTCCGACGACCTGACCCTGGCCACCGTGTTGGCGGTCAATCAACTGGGGCCTGCCGGGCATGTGGTCGCCCACTTCAATGACAGCGAAATCGCCGCCCTCGCCAGCGCCTATGCCCCGAGCCTGGAATGCACCTCCAGCATGGCCATCGAAATGCTGGTGCGGGCCTCCCAGGACCCGGGCTCGTCAGTGGTCATCAATGAATTGCTCTGTGTGGGCCAAGGCGCCACCCAGTACCTGATGAAACTGCCCGAGGCGTTTGAAGCGACGTTCGGCGAGCTCTACACCCGGATGAAAGAGCAGCATAACGCTACGCTGATCGGCTATCGCGCTCAGGGCGCCCGACACCCGGCGATCAACCCGCCCGGCACCACGCGCGTCGTGGGCGGAGAACTCTTCTACATCGCCTCCACGCGACTCAAGGAAATTTCCCATGGGGTGGTTTAAACAGTTGATGGGGCTCGAGGCCCCGAACGCGAACACGACAGCCAGCCATGGCGCGCCCATCACCGGGCCGTTGGGCCTGGCCTCCGGCAAGCAGGTCATGTTCGATACCACGCTCAAGTTGTTGCTCGACGGCAACAGCACCGTGGTCATCCCCGGCTCCCAACAGATCTGGAGCCTGGGCATCGTCGACCTCGGGCAATCGAACTGGCTGTCGCGCTGCTACATGAACGACGAAGACTACTGGCTGCAAGTGCACACCAGCGGCGACATCGCCGGGCAGGTCGAGTCGGTGATCCTGTTCAACTACCTCAGCTACGTCACGATCAACAGCGAAGCGGAGTTGCGTCGCCTGGCCGGCCCTGAAAGCCTGATCGGCCTGCCGACCTACACCCACGACGGCGTCGAGTACACCCGTGAATGGGGCACCGAGGCGGGCCAGACAGAGTTGGTGACGTTGAGCGAGCGCGTGAGCAATCCGGATGAGTCCTACAGCGTCGAGCACCGTTCGATGCTGTACGCCCGCGACACCGGCCTGACCGATCGCCGGGAGTTTCTGTTGTTCTCCGTCGAAGAGGACGCCGAAGGCACTGTCAGCCTGAGCACTTCGCTGGGTATTTCGCTGTACACCACTGACCTGAACACTCTTTGAATAAGGAAGAAGTCCATGCTTGAAGCGCTCTCCATTTCCCTGAACAAGGCCGCCGTGTTCGGCTTCGCCCTGTACATCCTTGGCGCCGCCGTGCTGTTCGCGCTGTTCCAGTTCATCTACATCCACGTCACGCCGCACAAGGAATTCGATCTGATCCGCTCGGGCAACGTGGCTGCGGCGATCGCCCTGAGCGGTGCCCTCATTGGTTTCGCCATTCCGGCCAGCAACGTGATTGCCTACTCGATCAGCATGCTGGATTTCGTCGTCTGGACGGTGATCGCCGCTGTCGTTCAGTTGCTGGCGTTCCTGGTGACCAGCTTGGTGCTCAAGGGCGCTTCCGCGCGCATCAAGCAGGGTGAAATCGCCGCCGGTATCTACATCGCCGCCGTGGCCATCAGCGTCGGCCTGTTGAACGCCGCGTGCATGACGCCCTCCACGAACTGATTGCGCCACGGAGAACCCGATGAAACGAAGCAAGTACGTCCAGCTTTCGCTGGCCGCGTCGGTCGCCCTGGCGATATCCGGTTGCGGGCCAACGGAAAAAACCTACAAGTTGCAGAAGAAGTACAACTTCCAGTCCGTCCAGGAATGTGTCGATGAAAAGCTGCCGGTGGACATTTGCTCCACCGCCTACATGACCGCCATGGGTGAGCATCGTCGCATCGCGCCGGTATACGATAGCAAGGCCGATTGCGATGCCGACTTCGTGCCCGATTGGTGCCAGCAGGACTCGGCCGGCAAGTTCCTGCCCAAGCTGGGTGGTTTCGAGCTGAACGCCGATGGCGAAGTCACGCAGTCCGAGGTCGATGCCGCCCGGGCCCAGTTGCCGGCTTCGGAAGCGAACGTCGGTGGATCAGGCTTTGGCAACCTGTTGACCGGCCTGTTGATCGGCAACATGTTGAGCGGCAACCGCAGCAGTTATTACTCCGAGCCGGTCTACCGCTACCGCGATGACCGCGGCAACTTCGGGTCCTCGACGCTCAGCCAGCGGGTTTCCAGCGGCTCGACCTTTACCAAGTCCAATCAGGCGCGGTATGGCAGCTACACCGACTCCATCAAGACCAGCAAGCCGATGTCCGTTGCCTCATCCACCTCCCGTGGCGGCTTCGGCAGCAAGTCCAGTGCCCGCAGCGGTTGGGGCGGTTCGAGCAGCTCCGGCGGTTGAGGAACCAGCGCCATGAAGAAGATCCATTGCGCCGAGCGTCCTGACTGGAAGCAGACCGCCGAGCGGCTCGGCTTTCTGTTCCACACCATCGACGACGAACCCTATTGGGACGAAAGCGCGTACTACCAGTTCACCCTCAAGCAGATCGAGGACGACCTGGAAGACCCGACCACCGAGATCCATGACATGTGCATGGACCTCGTGGCCCGCGTGGTCCAGAGCGAAGAGTTGCTGGAGCGCCTGAGCATTCCCGCGCCGTTCTTCGACCTGGTGCGCACTTCGTGGCTTGAAGGCCACCCGCACCTGTATGGGCGCATGGATTTCTCCTACAACGGCAGCGGCCCGGCCAAGCTGTTGGAACTCAACTACGACACGCCGACCAGCCTCTACGAAGCGGCGGCGTTCCAGTGGGGTTGGCTGGAGCAATGCATCGAGCGCGGCACGCTGCCGGCCCATGCCGACCAGTTCAACAGCATCGACACCAAGCTGCACCAGGCCTTCGCTCAGTTGCAGCTCACCCAGCCGTTCTATTTCGCCTCGATGAAAGGCTCGGTGGAAGACAAGGGCACCACGGACTACCTGCGCCTGATCGCGGAAAAAGTCGGCATTGAATCGCGGCACATCGATATCGAAGACATCGGCCTCAACAGTGACGGGCGTTTCGTCGACCTGGAAGAGCGCTGGATTCCGCACCTGTTCAAGCTGCATGCCTGGGAGTTCATCTTCCACGAGCCTTTTGGTGCGGCGATTGCCCAGTGTGATACGCAGTTTTTCGAGCCGGCCTGGAAGTCGATCATCTCGAACAAAGGCATTCTGCCGCTGCTGTGGGAATTCAACAAAGGCCACCCGAACCTGCTCGCGGCTCACCTGGATACCGACACCAGCAAAGCCGTGCCCAAGGGTTGGGTGCGCAAGCCGTTCTTTTCCCGGGAAGGCGCCAACATCGAGCTGCAGACCGCTGATGGCTTGATTGTAAAAGAAGACGGCCCCTACACCGACGCGCCGTTCATCCTCCAGGAATTCGCGCCGCTGCCGAAGTTTGACGACAGCTACACCCTGATCGGCTCCTGGGTCATCGGCGACCAGGCGGCCGGCATTGGCGTGCGGGAAGACAACAGCCTGATCACCAAGGATTCCAGCCGGTTCCTGCCGCACCTGATCCTCGACTGATAGCCCTGCACACCAACCCCCTGTGGGAGCGAGCTTGCTCGCGATGGCGGTGGATCAGCCGACATGGATGTTGACTGACCTGACGCTATCGCGAGCAAGCTCGCTCCCACAGGGTCAGGTGTTTGCCGCAGGCTTTTTCACGTCCACCAGTACCGCACCAAATGAAAGAAGATCGGCGCGGCGAAGCAGACCGAGTCCAGGCGGTCGAGCATGCCGCCGTGGCCTTCGATCATGTGGCCCCAGTCCTTGACGCCGCGGTCGCGTTTGATCGCCGACATGACGATGCCGCCGGCAAAGCCCAGCAGGTTGATCAGCAAGGCGATGAGGAACGACTGCCACGGATTGAACGGCGTGATCCACCACAGCGCGCCACCGATCAGCGAGGCCAGGAAAATACCGCCGACAAAGCCCTCGACGGTTTTCGAGGGCGACAGGTTGGGCGCGATCTTGTGTTTGCCGAACAGCTTGCCGCACACGTACTGCAACACATCCGACAGCTGCACCACGATCACCAGGTAGGCGATCAACAACAGGTTGCGCCCTTCGAAACCGGCGATGTCCAGGGTCAGCAGGGCGGGCACGAAGGAGATGCAGAACACCGCGATCATCAAGCCCCACTGGACCTTCGAGGCGCGCTCGAGGAAGTGTGTGCTGTCGCCGCCCAGGGACGCCAGGATCGGCAGCAGCAGGAACACATACACCGGGATGAAGATCGAAAACAGCCCGTACCAGTCGTAATAGATCAACAGGTATTGCAGCGGCAGCGCCAGGTAGAACGCCGCTACCAGGGCCGGGTAGTCACTGCGCCGAGTCGGTGTCAGGGTCAGGAATTCCCGCAGGGCATAGAACGACACGGCGTAGAACAGCAGGATGACCGCCGCGTTGCCGAGCCAGAACGCCACGCCGATCACCAGCACCATGATCCACCAGGCATTGATCCGGGCGTTGAGGTTGTCGATCACCGAGTTCGGCGCGCCGCGGGTTTTCAGCCTGAGAATGAAACCGATCAACGAAGCCAGCACCAGGATGGCACCGATCCCGCCAAACAACATCAGGGTATATCGATCCATGTCAGACGTGCTCCGGGGCCAGTGCCAGCAGCGCGGCGCGGCTGCGTTCAAGGAATTGCTCTTTGCTTTCGCCTTCTTCGATGCGCAGCGGCGCGCCGAAACTGGTGGTGCACAACAGCGGCAGCGGCAGGACACGGCCCTTGGGCATGACGCGGTTGAGGTTGGCGATCCACACCGGGATCACCTCCACCTCGGGGTGATTTTTCATCAAGTGGTAGATCCCGCTCTTGAAGGGCAACAGGCCTTCCTCCGGATTGCGCGTACCTTCCGGAAAGATGATCAGCGAGTCGCCGTTCTCCAGTGCTTCGAGCATCGGTTGCAACGGGCTGTGCGAAGGATCCTTGCGCTCGCGGTCCACCAACACGCCGTTGAACACGCGGTTGATGATGTAGCGGCGCACTGGGCTGGTTTGCCAGTAATCGGCGCCTGCGACGGGACGGGTGAGCTTGCGCAGCGCCGGCGGCAGCGAGGCCCAGAGCAACACGAAGTCTCCGTGGCTGCTGTGGTTGGCGAAGTAGATCCGTTGCACCGGCGTCGGCGCGCAGCCGAGCCACAGGCTGCGCGCACCGGTGACCATGCGAGCGGCGGAGGTGATGAGGTTGGCGACCACGGGTTCGAACATGAGGATTCCTTATCCTGAAAAGGCTAGCCAGGGACTGGCCAGGATGAAGCCCAGCGTCAAGACAACTTGTGCGGCCAGCAATCGCGACTGCCGACGCAGCAGCAACAATGCGCCATGCCGGCGTTCGGTCCAGAGGCGACCGGCACGTGCGGCCGGTTGCAGGCCCAGGGAGATGAGGGCTTGATCCAACGTGTAGGTGCGCTCGGCCAGGGATTGGCTGCTGTCAGCCATGCGCTGGAACAGATCGGCGTCAAACGCCACGCGCAGTGCCCAGTATTTTTCCAGCACGCCGAGCACCAGTAGCGCCGCACTCAACAGCAGCAACCACGGATCGATGACGCCCACCAGCCACTGCCCCAAGCCCAGCAGCGCCCCCAGCAGCGTCAGCCCGGTGGACAACTGATCCAGCGAATGACCCCGGCGCAACAGGCTCGCCACGGTGTGGAGCTCCATGTCACTGATCATGGACGTGCCCTTGTGCTGTGGATAATTGCTCCAGCGCCCGACGGTGCGCCGCCTGCAAAACGATACGCGGGCGGGCGCGCTGGATTTGCACGATCGCCGCATCGACGTTCGCCGCCCGGCCGCTGTGCAGCAGCCAGGCCACCACCGCCGTGGCGCTGCGCGAATAACCCAAGGCGCAGCAGACCAGCACCGGCCCGTGCTGGCGCAGGCTTTCGATGGCTTCTGCCGCTTGCAGGCATTGTTCGGTGGTCGGCGCTGTCAGGTCGAGCACCGGCAATGAGCGATAGGCGACGCCCGTGCTGTCCAGGGACAGTTCCGCACAGAGGTCGAGCACGCCGGTAAACGCACTGTCCTTCAATTCCATCGGTGTGGGGATTCGCCCCAGCCAGACGTTATCCGCCACTTGGTCCGGCTGCGGATGCTTGCGCGTCCAGCCGCGAGAATTGATCCACGCCGCCGCCAGATAAGGCGCCAGCAACCAGCGCGCTGCCGGACTCAAGCGACCATCGGCACGCTTCTGGAAGCCGTCGGCACCGAACACCAGGTAATTCAGCGCCACCATGAGCACCGCGACCGCCGGCCAGATCAGCCAGAGCCACGCGCCGCCCAAGGCAAACGCCGGAATGAACAGCGCCGCCGCGCCCAGGCCATAACGCAAGGCCAGGCGGCGGCGAGCAGGATCCGCCGCCAGACGCGCACTCAGCAGCGGGCTGGGTCGATCCAGCGGCCACAACCAGACGCACAACCAACCGGCCAACGCGCCCGTGGGCAGGTCAATGAAGTGATGTTGATACGTGGTCAGCACCGACACGCCGATCAACGCGAACCAACCGTGCATCAGCCAACGCCAGACCCCCTGCAAATGCCGCTGATAGCAGACCCAGAGGATGACCAGCAACGCAATGTGCAGTGACGGCGCCTGGTTGAACGGCTTGTCGAAACCCGCCAGCACCTCGAACAACCAACCGAACACGCCATCCATCTCTGGCCGGGGGAAGGTGAAGCGCAACGGCCAGAGCAAGAAGCAACTGACCGCAATCACCTGGGCCGTGAGCAGGCGCAGGGCATGGCGCTTGAGTTCGTCGCGGCTGCTGGGCAATAACAAGGACAGGCCGTACAACAGATCGATCGACCAGTAAGGCACGATGGTCCAGGCCATGAACGGCATGTGGCTTTCCCAGGCGAACACCAGCGTGCCGACGTCGTCACGCTGGGAGGTGGCCCAGGTGGCGAAGCCGTAGGTGCTGAAGAACAGCGGCGCCAGCAATAGCAGCCACAGCACCGCCGGTTTCAGCAGTGCGGGTTCGCGGGCCGGAGCGATGACGGCGCTCATTACTGCACTCGCTGCGCCAGGGAAACGCTGAAAATGCCCCATTCATCGACCCGCAGGGTGATCTTGCGGAAGCCCGCCGCCTCAACCAATTGGTCCATTTCCGCCTGGGTGCGTCGACGCATTACCCAGGCCTGACCGGCACGGTGGCTGGTGAGGGCGCGGGCGATCAGTTCCAGCTGCGGGTGCCACGGCTGGCCGGTGTAGACCAGGAACCCGCCAGGCTCCACGGCTTCGGCCAGGCCCGCGAGGGAGCCGCCAACCAGTTGGTTGTCGGCGAACAGCTCGTACAGGCCCGACACCACGGCGAGGGTCGGCTTGGGTTCCAGCGCCGCCAGGTCCTGGCGGTCGAAGGCATCGCCTTTGACGAATCGAGCGATATCGCCCAAGCCTTTTTCAACGATCAGCGCACTGCCATCGCGCACGTTGATGTCGCTGTAGTCGCGCAGCAGGATCGACTCAGGTAACGGGCTGACGCCTTGCAGGGCTTCGAGAATGTAGCGGCCATGGCCGGCGGCGATGTCGACGATGCGCACCTCGCGGTCCTGGGCGCGTAACTCGGCCATCGCCAGGCGCAGCAGCTCTTCGACGTGCAACTTGCGCTGGCGAATGCCGCGCCAGCCGATGGAGTTCAGGTAGTTCTGGTCGATCATCTTGCCCAGCGCCGAGGTACCGGTGGGGCGGTTGCGGTAGACGTAATCCAGGGTACTGCCGGAGTCGAACCCGGTGTCGAAGCCCAGCTTCACCCCGGCCGACAATTTGCTGCCAAAGCGCATGCTGGCGCGGGTCATGCGCCAGTACAGGTCGCGTAGCGAGTTGTGGGGCAGCGGCGTGGCCAGGGTTTCGGCTTCGGCGCAGGTCGCGCCCAGGCGATCGGCGTCCAGCAGGGAAGGGCGGTCCAGCGGTCGGGCGAAGTTTTGCAGGATGAAGCGGCGCGCACTGGCAACGGCGGGCGCGCGGTTCTTCTCGCCGAGGGTGTCGTGGAAGAAGCCCGGCAGGATGTGCTTTTCCTTGTGCAGGCTGCCCAGGCGCTCGAAGAATTGCTCCTGGGGTTTGCGGTGTACCACGAAGTCCGAGCCGGAGATCAACAACTGCGTCGGCACCTGGATCGCCTGGGCATCGGCCACCACGCGGTCGGCGGCTTCGTAAAGGCCCAGCAGCACGTTCACCGAAATGGCCTTGGTGATCAACGGATCGCTGTCGTAGGACGCCACCCGCTCCGGGTCATGGCTGAGGAATTTCGCCTTGACGTAGCTGTTGACGAAGAAATTGCCGCGGAACTTGCGCATCAGCGCCAGGCCCGGACGGGCGAACGGCACGTAGAGCTTGACCTTGAACGCCGGCGACGCCAGCACCAGCGAGCGAATGCGCGGCGCGTAGTCGTGGACCCAGGTGGACACGATCACCGCGCCGACGCTTTGTGCGACCACGGCGATGTTCGCTTCGTCGATCTGATGCGCCGTGCCGATGTGATCGCAGAACGTCTGCACGTCCCGCGCACTGGTGGCGAAGCTCGGGCTGTCGCCCCGTTCGCCCGGCGACTGGCCATGGCCACGGGCGTCCCAGGCAAAGAAGTCGAACCCGGGCAGGTCCAGCTCATCCACCAGGTGCGCGATGCGCCCGGAGTGTTCATGACCACGATGAAACAACAACACAGCCTGGCGGGGTTCACCCGCTGCCGCGTCGACAGCCTGCCAGTGTTGGTAGAACAGTTCCACGCCATCGTGGGTGGTGAATGTCCGGTGTTGGGCTTCGCGCATTGCAAGTTCCTTTATGCTGAGGGAGCGTTTTCCTTCACCTGGTCCAGGCCATGACGCACCCGATTGACCAAGGTATAAACCAGCAGGGCGGCAACCACCGCCATCACACCATTTATCCACAGCGTCCCGAGCCAACCCAGGGCAATACCGGTCGCCAACACGCCAAACACAAAGGCCCGGTCACTCTTGCCCATCGGCCCGTCATACCGCCGCGAAGCCCCCACCATCGCCCCCAGCACGCCGGCGTATTCGCTGAACAGCGCCAACAGCGTGACCAACAACACGAGCAGGAGACTGGTATCGGCAAACAAGGCAAAAGGCAGGATCAGGGCAACGTCGGCGATGATATCGCATAGCTCATTGAGGTAGGCGCCCAGATGGGATTGTTGGCCAAACTCCCGCGCCAACATGCCATCCACCGCATTCAACGCCATGCGCAGGAACATCCAGACCGGAACCAGGACGAAAATCCACGGATGGCTGGCGAACCAGGCAATCACCGCCCCCACCAACACCGAGACGATACCCGCGAGCAGGGTGACCTGGTTGGCGGTGACACCGTTGTTATAGAGGCGTTGAACCATGGGGCGCAGCAGGTTTTGAAAGGCAGGCTTGAGTTGGTAGATGGAGGGCATCGGAGGAAGATCTCGGCCGGTTGCGGGGCTGGGCTTATACAGATGCGAGATTACGATAGGTTGAGGGGTTGCTGGCGGGTATTTCTCGAGAATGCGCGCGGGTAGGCATCTATTCGCGCATTTATCTGCGCAAGACACTCCGGAAAATTGAAAAAACACAGACCCGTGGCGAGGGAGCTTGCTCCCGCTGGGCTGCGTAGCAGCCCCAAAGCCATTCAACGCGGTGGCCGGGCAGGTTTACGACTGCTGCGCAGCCGAGCGGGAGCAAGCTCCCTCGCCACAATGATTCATACAGCCTTAAGTTAACCAGCGCCTGTGAGAACAGCAGTCCACGCATTCCCGACCCCACCACAAGTCCCCTGTGGGAGCGAGCTTGCTCGCGATGGCGGTGCATCAAACAAAAAGATCTTCAGCCGGCTGGCACCTGCATCCACAATGGCGGTAAAACCGACTCAAACCCTCCCGCCAGGGCAAATGAACAAGGAGTGTTTCAGATGCTGCGAATGGATTGGCTCGCCAACCACATGGATAAATGCGACCAGATGGCCGAGTGGCTCCATCGGGAGTTCAGTTATGAATTTGCCCAGCAATCCCTCGCCAGTTGGCAGCAGGAGTTCGCCGCGGGGCAGCAAGATGGTCGCTGGAAATGCCTGATCGCCACGGAGCACGGCCAGTTGCTCGGTGGCGCCTCACTTGCCAGCCACGACCTGCCTGAGCGGCCAGAGCTGGGCCCATGGCTGGCGTGTGTGTTCGTCAGCCCAGACGCCCGACGCAGAGGGCTTGCGGCGCAGTTGATCGACGGCATTTGTAGCGATGCGCGAGCGGCGGGCCACACCACCTTGTTCTTGCACACCCACAGCCAGCGTGACTATTACACCAAGCTGGGTTGGGACGTGCTGGAGCGCTTTGAGGCTTGGGGGAAAGCGCAATGGCTGATGGTACGGTGTTTATAGCCATCGGCGAGGCTTCCACGCCAAGCGTTTAAATTTAGCGAATCGCCCTACATCCCTTGTCCCCTTTCACTGACTTAATTCCCCTGTCATCCCCGGCAGAGTCTCGCGTTCGTCCCCGCACCGCGAGATTCCTGCATGTTTGCCCCCGACAAGCTCCTGGCCCTGAACAACACCATCGGTTCTTTGGTGATGGCGGCCATGGACCCCGAGCAGCCGGATGTCGAGGCGGTTTTCCAGGACTTTCGAAACTGCCTGAACGACTACGACGCCTGGGCTGAAAGCTTTTGGGCCGGGTGGGCGCTGGACCTTGAACAGGTATTCAAGGTCGGCAATGAGGTGTCCCTGGCGGCGCCGAAGAATCTCGATCAACCCATCAGTGCCACGGTGGCCGCGTGTCCGGCCAGTGGTCCGCTGACGCTGGTGCACATGTTCCAGGCGGCGCGTTTCGTGCCGATTGGCGATACCCCGGTGATGCTGGAGCCCGTCACCGGAGGCGAGCCCGGGAAGGAAACGTTTGGCGAGCCAGTGCATCACGTCATTGGCCCCAGCGGCATCCTGGAAATCCCCGAATGCTGGCGTGGCGGGCGCTACCGCATCACTTTTTTTCCCCACGTGACGGCCGATCACGTCAAGGCGCTGTATGCGTCTTACCAAGGGGTGATGGACGAACTTGAGGGGTGGCTGAAGGCCGAGTGGGAGGAGTTTCAACCCCTGTGGGCGGAGTTTTCCGACGCCGGATTTCGCGAACGTTATGACCTGTTGCAGCAGGCCGATTGGCGCGGTTTTGAAAACGCCCTGCAGCAGCTATGGGATGACGTTAAACAGGTTTTCGAGCTGCTGGCCGATCTGCAGGCCAACAGCGAAAAGCTCCTGGAGTATCTGACCCAGGTTGAACTTGAGCAGTTACTGAAAACGTCATCCGCGGCCATCGCCAAAGGACTGATGGTGTTGGGTGACGAGCCGTTGCTCTTCGTTCACGTGGCCGCATTCACCAGTTGGCTGCGAATGTTGCCGCCTCAGTACATGGCCGAAGTCGTGGGCGAAATGCGCGCTTCGGTGCTGATCAACTTCCTGTTGATGCGCTTGACCGGCGCCCTGGGCATGGGCATGCGGATGAGCGGCAAGGTACTTGGCCAGCTCCGCTCGGAGCGGGCTCGCGAGTGGTTAACCGCATCAAGCCTCAGGCTGGCCCAACGCTCCACCGACCGGCTCGACCGGCATGCCGATGTGCTGAAGCCGTTGGTGGTCAGCGCCCAGCGCGCGCCCTTGAAGCCGACGCCTGTCGGACCTTTGCACATCACCCCTGAACACTCTGCGCCATTGTCTGTGAGCAATCCGGCCGCCGTGGCGCGGGAAAAGTCCCAGTCTTCTACCCGCCTGAGCAAACACGAACCCCACGACGACGCCCCGGCCCAATCGAAAAACCCCAACGGCGACAGCGTCGACACCGCGGCCCAGACCCAGACCAGCGGCTGCCCGGTGTCGATGGTCACCGGTGAGGAACTGCTAACCCTGGACGACGGGACCCTCGACGGGCGCTTGCCGTTCGTCTTCACCCGGCTGTACCGCACCAGCGCCGTCGCCCTGGACGTCGGCCTCGGGCGCGGCTGGAGCCATGCCCTGGCCCATCGCCTGGAGCTCAAGGACGCGCAGGTCACCTGGGTCGACCAGGAAAACCGCCGCACGATCTTTCCATTGCCCACCACCCAGCGTCCGGCGATCCACAACAGCCTGGCCCGGGCGGCCATCTATCTGGGGGCCGAGCCGGACGAACTGATCATCGCCCAACCCAGGGAAAACGCCCCGTTCCTGCACTTTCGCGACGGCCACCTGATCGCCCTCAGCGACCGCTACGACAACCGCCTGACCGTGCAGCGCAACATCCACGGCGACATCAGCCGCCTGGACAACGGCGCCGGGC